>VGPT01000004.1 GCA_016882485.1 Cyanobacteria bacterium M_surface_10_m1_298 | reverse complement strand
CGCACTCCCGAGGCGATCACGGCGGTGAACACCTTCCGTGCCTGCCACTACCTGCGGGCGATGGCGATCTGGGGGCTCTGGGCCACCCACACCAACTGGCAACGGATTCCCGGGGCGGAGCAGGGCTAATCCCCACCCAGCACAATTGACGTACGCTAAGTCGTACGCAAGCAGGCTCCGATGGCGTCAATCTCGGTCACGGAGGCACGCAAGCGCCTTTTCGCTCTCGTCGACGAAGTGGGCACCTCCCACCAGCCCGTTGAAATCCACGGCAAACGGGGAAATGCCGTGCTTGTGGGCGAAGAGGATTGGCGCGCCATTCAAGAAACGCTTTATCTCAGCTCCATTCCGGGGATGCGCGAATCGATCCTGGAGGGGATGGCGACGCCCGTAGAAGGGCTCAATGAGGAGCCTGGTTGGTGAGCTGGCGTGTTGTTTTCACCCGGCAAGCCAATAACGACGCTCGCAAACTGGCCAGCGCTTCACCGGCCTTCAAATCCAAGGCTGAGAACCTGATCGCCTTACTGACGGAGAATCCTTTCCAGCAAGCACCCCCCTTTGAAGCGCTGGTGGGTGATCTGAGGGGTGCTTTTTCCCGGCGCATCAACATTCAGCATCGCTTGGTTTATCAAGTCTTGGAGGCCGAAAAGGTTGTCAAAGTATTGAGACTCTGGAGCCACTACGAGTGACCACGTCTACCCCGCATTGATGGATCTGCCTGCGTGTTGCGAAGAGAGAACCAGTTGGGCTGACCATTGCCGAAATCCTGCCTAACGTTTGCGGGCTGGCTTGGATCTGCAGAGCTTCTGATGCTTCCACGTCTGATCGGTCTCACGGCGACGGCCCTGGGGCTTGCCTTTGCGACGGTGCAACCAGCCCTAGCGGAGAGCGTTCTTGATCGCGTCAGCCGCACCGGGCGGCTCAATGCGGTCGTAATGGACGGCGACCTGCCCTACAGCGTCAAGCAGGGCAGCGGCTACGCCGGGTTGGGCCTGGAATTCGCCCAGGAGATTCAAAGCGAACTGAGCGACTACGCCGGCAAGCCGGTTCAGCTGGTGCCCCAGCCGGTCGGCAGCGTGGAGCAGGGCATCGCCGGCATCGCCAGCGGCAGCGTGGATCTGGCCTGCGGCGTCAGCTTCAGCTGGGGTCGATCGATGTTTGTCGATTACTCCCTGCCGATTGCCTTGAGCGGCACCCGTCTGATTACCCCGAGCGGCAATGACGGAACTCCAGCAGCCCTCGCAGGGCAAACCATCGGCGTGGTGACCAACAGCGTGGCCGCCACCACGATCGGCAAGGCCGTTCCGACCGCTCAGCTCAAGACCTACGACAGCCCCGCCGCCGCTCTGGGTGCCCTGAAGTCGGGGCAGATTCAAATCCTGGCCGGAGACAGCCTCTGGCTGCTGGCCAACCAGGCCTCCGCTGACCCCAAGGGCCAGATCACACCGGTTGTTCCTTACAACCGTGCCGGAGTGGGCTGCATCGTGCCGGAGAACAACTCTGGTCTGCTCAACCTCAGCAACCTGGCGATCGCTCGCCTGATGCAGGCCTACATCAATGACGATCCGAAAGCCCAACAGCGCATCAACCGCTGGGTGGGCCCCGGCAGCAGCGTGAATCTCAGCCAAGACGTCATCAAGGCCTACTTCACCAACGTGCTGCTGAGTGCAGCCCTGATCGAGCTCCCTTAAATCCTTCTCCACCCCGTAGCCATGGCACCCCGCACCCTTCTGCAACTGCTCACCGCCCTCACCGCCGCGGCTGTCTTCAGCGAGGCCGCCTCAGCGGCCGTCTACCGCACACCCGACACCGGCAATCCCCTCGAGCAGCGGATCCAGGCCCTGCGCGATGGCAGCTGGCAACCCCTCCTGAAGGCTGAGCAGCTCGAGAACAGCTCCGCAGACGCCGTGGCGCGGTATTGGGGAAATGGTGGAGGCCGTGCCTGGGGCAATGGCGGTGGTTGGCGTGGTGGTGGCTGGGGCAATGGAGGCGGTTGGGGCAACGGCGGCAGCTACTACGGAGGGGGCGTCAACGTGAACCTGGGTTGGCCCAATGGCGGCTGGGGTAACGGAGGCGGCTGGGGCAACGGCCTAGCCGGAGGCTTCGTGAACTGGTGACCCTCGCCACTGGCTTGGATCGGGCCACCGACCTAGATCTGAACCGCTTCGGACCGATCGGTCTGGTGGTGGTTCAGTCGACCTCTCTGTGCAACCTCGACTGCGACTACTGCTACCTGCCCGATCGGCAACAGCGCCGGATCTTTGATCTACAGCTGTTGCCGGTGCTACTGCAGCGCATCCTCGAGAGTCCCTTCTGCGGACCGCAGATCTCTTTGGTCTGGCATGCCGGTGAACCGCTCACCCTCCCTTGCAGCTACTACGACGAAGCCACGTCGATCATTCAGAGCTATCTCCAGCAGCACACCAACGGGGAGGTCGTGATTGATCAGCACGTGCAAACCAACGCCACCTTGATCAACGACGCCTGGTGTGAGTGCTTCAAACGCAACAGGATTGTGGTGGGCGTCAGCATCGATGGTCCCGCCGCGATTCACGACGCCCATCGCCGTTTTCGCAACGGCAACCCCTCCCATGCCCTCAGCCTCCGAGGGCTGGAGGCTCTCCGGCGCCACAACATCCCATCCCATGTGATCGCGGTGGTCACCGCGGAGGCGATGGATCAGCCGGAAGCGATGTACCGCTTTTTTCGCGACACCGGCATCACCTCCCTGGGCTTCAACGTGGAAGAACAGGAGGGAGTTCACACCAGCTCATCGATGCAGGGGCAACTGCAAGAAGAGCGCTACCGCCGTTTTCTCAGCCGTTTCTGGGAACTGAGCGAGGCCGATGAGCATCCCCTGGCGCTGCGGGAATTCCACCAGGTGATTGATCTGATCCAACGCAACCGTCGCCTGAACCAAAACGAGCTGAACCGCCCTTATTCGATCCTGAGCGTGGATTGGCAGGGCAACTTCTCCACCTTTGATCCCGAACTGCTCTCGGTGAGCAGCGAGCGCTACGGCAACTTCAACCTGGGCAACATCCGCAACACGAGCCTGGTTGAAGCCGCCTCCAGCGCCCGTTTCCAGCAGCTGTGGGCGGATGTGATGGGGGGCATCGCGCTCTGCCAGAGCAGCTGTGACTACTTCGGCCTCTGCGGCGGCGGCATGGGCAGCAACAAATTCTGGGAACACGGAACCCTGAACTGCAGCGAGACCAGCGCCTGTCGATTCCGCACCCAACTGCCGGTGCAGGTGCTGCTGAAGCGCTTCGAGGCCGGTCCTCCTCTGTCTGCCTAAGTGGAGTGAGTGTTGGGGCTGAGCACTGTCTGAGGTTGGTCGACTTAGTCGACCCGGTTGCGACAGCGCCGGCAGCGACTCCCCACCCCTGACAAAGCGATTCCATACGCTGGAGACCCCAAGCACGACTGCGGTGAAGCACTGGCTAGGCCTTCTGGTGGCGGCTCTGCTGCTGGTGCTGCCGATCCAACCCGCCCTCGCCCAGGTGCATGCCCACCCGGATGAAAACGGCCAGGAGGTCGTTCGCAGCCTGGAGAGCCTGCGGGATCTCGATTACCAGAGCTGGCAGGCGGTGGCCTATCGCAGCGGTCCGCCCGGTGGTCCCGTCACGCTGCGGATCGTGGGGTATCCCGGCAAGGTGCGGCTCGACCACCCCACCGCCTTGATCGTGCACTCCGGTCGGGGCACCTGGGAGCTGGATGACATCACCACCTCGAACCCCAAATTGGCGGTCGATGGCCGCGATGCCGCGGCGGAATTTGACCTCAATCCCCTGCTAGCCGATCTCCACCAGAACCGCCCCCTGCGTCTTGAGTTGCCAGGGGTGTTTGTGGAGTTACCGGTGCCCCCGTTTGTGGTGGGTGAGTGGCGCAGCCTGCCGAGCTGGCGTGAAGCCCCATGATTGAGTGCTGGCGACCATGGATGCAACGGGCCCTCCAGCTCGCTGAACTCGGCCGCGGTCGCACCAGCCCGAATCCCCTGGTGGGCGCCCTGGTGCTCGATGCCCGCGGTGATCTTGTGGGGGAAGGCTTTCACGCCCGCGCCGGCAGCCCCCACGCCGAAGTGCACGCCCTGCGTCAGGCCGGCGCGCGAGCCCGCGGCGGCACCGCCATCGTGACCCTTGAGCCCTGCTGTCACCACGGTCGAACGCCTCCCTGCAGCGAGGCCTTGCTCGCCGCAGGCATCCAACGGGTTGTGATCGCCATGCGAGATCCCGACCCGCGGGTGTCGGGCGGTGGGATCGCCCGGTTGGAGGCTTCTGGAGTCGAGGTGATCAGCGGCATCTGCGAAGCCGAAGCCCAAGCCCTCAACCGCAGCTTCATTCACCGGGTCCAAGCCGGCCGGCCCTTGGGAATCCTCAAGTGGGCGATGAGCCTCGATGGACGCACCGCCCTGCCCAATGGCGCCAGCCAATGGATCTCCGGTCCCCCGGCCCGCGCCTGGGTGCACAGCCTGCGGGCCCAATGCGATGCGGTGATCGTGGGAGGGGGCACCGTGCGAGCTGACAATCCCCTGCTCACCAGCCGCGGTCAACGCCACCCGGAACCCCTGCGGGTGGTGCTCAGCCGCCATCTTGATCTGCCCAGCGATGCCCAGATCTGGGATCAGAGCTCTGCCACAACCCTGGTGCTGCACAGCGCCTCAGCACCGCTTGCAATGCAGCAGCACCTCGACGCCCATGGGATCGAACATCTGAGCCTGGACGACTGCACCCCCCGTGGAGCCCTGGAGCATCTCGCCCAGCGGGGGTGCAACCAGGTGCTCTGGGAGTGCGGTCCTGGCTTGGCCTCTGCAGCCCTGCAGCAGGGCTGCGTGCAACAGGTGGCCGCCGTGATCGCCCCGAAACTGTTGGGGGGACTCTCCGCCCGCACCCCTCTTGGCGATCTAGGCCTTGAGGATGTCAACCAAGCCGAGCCATGGTCAGCCAATCAGCTCCGCACACTCGGCGATGACTGGCTGATTCAGCTCAACCCTGATCCTCTCCCTCCACAAGGGATTCATTGATTTCTTCCTCAACATCCTGAACCGTGTAGCGGCTGATCAACAGCCCCATCACCAGCGCGAGATACACCGTGCCAGTGACGGCCACCATCACACTCAGGATCTGACTTTGGGGGGCGACGGGATGAATGTCTCCGTATCCCGTGGTGGTGAGGGTGATGAAGGCGAAGTAATTGAGCTGTACGAAGTCAATCGACCACACCTTGGCCGTTGGCGGCGGCACGCTTCCTTGCCATTGCAACACCGATCCCTGAGCGGAATGACTACCGGCAAAACTGCCGGGTGCCACGGTTTCCAGCACACTGAAGAGCAGCCCTGCGGCCAGACCGAGAAGCAAGTAACCCGCCAGGGCACCGGTCAACACATCGCGGTTGATGGTGCGCTCTTTGGCGAGGTTGGCGATCAGCCTCTGGCAGCTCCAGGCCACGAGCGCAGTCCAGAGGAAGAGCAGCGGCAATCCAACCTGACCCGCCGCTGCACTGTTGAAATACCAAACGAAAGACGCCGCAAAGGTCACCAGGGTGATCAGCTGATAGAGGCGTGTGCGCAGCAACGACCAGCGCAACCCCGACAGACTGCCCCCCAGGCTCGTGAAGAGCACCAAGGGCATCGCCAGGTAGCCCACGGCGGAAAGCTGCCGCAGCCCCCTCGGCAGCATCAAACACATCAACACCAGCAAGCAGTTCAACAACAGAAGGCGATACCCGCGATGGCGCCGGTTCTGCCGCAGCACGCTGCTCCCCATCAGGCCTGAAGCACTACCCCAGTCTGTCGATCAGCCAAACAACGGCAACTGCTCGCTGTCGTTTGCCGTGCTGGCTTCAGCTGGCCTGACCGCCCTCCACCCCTCGGGCGACCAGCCCTGCATCAGGGGCTGCAGGGCCCGTAGGCCTGGACCATCGAGGGGTTCCATCCAGGCCTGCTCCAACCCCTCCGGCACGATCACCGGCATCCGGTCATGGAGCGGGGCCACCAGGGCGTTGGGGGCTGTTGTGAGCACGCAGCAACTCTCCACCTCGCTGCCGTCGGGTCCGATCCAGCGATCCCAGAGGCCCGCCAACCAGAAGGGTTGTTCGTCAGCCCTGGCAATGCGGTGTCCCTTTTCGTAGAAGCCATCCGCCGGCAGTAGGCAGCGCCGATGCCGCCAAGGCCCCCGAAAACTGGCCTTCTCCGCCACGGTCTCCGAGCGCGCATTAAAGGGCCGGGGCCCGTTCAAGGGGTCTTTGCTCCACTCGGGCAGCAGTCCCCAGAGCATCAGAGCGGGCTGACTCTGTCCGTGCTCCTGCCGCAGCGCCAACACCGGCTCTCCCGGGCGAATCAGGAGCCTGGGGGCGTAGTGCGCAAGCAATCCGCCGGGCAGTGAGCCACCCAGGCGCGGCAGCAACTGATCGAGTCGAGTGGTGAGGGAGTAGCGACCACACATGGCCTGAACGAGCTCCCGTTCGGTTCTCACCCCCACTGGGGCGTTTGAGCAACCCTAGTTTGGGGTCCATCTGGCCCAAGACGAATGCCTATCCGCAAGGACGACACGCCTCCAAACCGGCGTTTAGGTCTCGTCAATCTGCTGTTGATCGGCTTCGGAGTGCTGCTGCTGGTGAGCAGCTTCCTGCCCAACCAGGGCATGCAGCAGGTGCCCCGGGTGCCCTATTCGCTGTTCGTCAGCCAGGTGGATGACGGCAATGTGCGCCGGGCCTACATCACCCAGGAGCAGATCCGCTATGAGCTGAAGGAAGCCCCCGCCGAGGGTGCTCCCTCGGTGCTGGCCACCACGCCGATCTTCGACATGGATCTGCCGAAGCGGCTCGAGGAGCACGGCGTCGAGTTCGCCGCCGCCCCACCCCAGAAGCCCAGCTTCATCACCACGGCCCTGAGCTGGATCGTGCCGCCCCTGATCTTCATCCTGGTGCTGCAGTTCTTCGCCCGCCGCTCCATGGGTGGCGCCCAGGGAGCCCTGAGCTTCACCAAGAGCAAAGCGAAGGTTTATGTGCCCGATGAGGAATCACGGGTCACCTTCGCCGATGTGGCCGGGGTTGATGAGGCCAAGCAGGAACTGACCGAGATCGTTGATTTCCTGAAGTCTTCGGAGCGCTACACCGCCATCGGCGCCCGCATCCCCAAAGGTGTGTTGCTGGTGGGACCTCCCGGCACCGGCAAGACCCTGCTATCGAAGGCCGTGGCCGGTGAAGCGGGCGTGCCCTTCTTCATCATTTCCGGCTCGGAATTCGTTGAGCTGTTCGTTGGCGCTGGTGCCGCCCGGGTGCGCGATCTGTTCGAAGAAGCCAAGAAGAAGGCGCCCTGCATCATTTTCATCGACGAACTCGATGCCATCGGCAAGAGTCGCGCCGGCTCGATGGGCGTGGTGGGCGGCAACGACGAGCGGGAGCAGACCCTCAACCAGCTGCTCACGGAGATGGATGGCTTTGCGGCCAAAGACAAGCCGGTGATTGTGCTAGCCGCCACCAACCAGCCCGAAACCCTCGATGCCGCGCTGCTGCGTCCCGGTCGCTTTGACCGTCAGGTGCTGGTGGATCGCCCCGACCTCTCCGGCCGCAAGACGATCCTCGACATCTATGCCCGCAAGGTCAAACTCGCTCCTGGCGTGGATCTCGACAAGATCGCTCAGGCCACCAGTGGCTTCGCCGGTGCTGATCTGGCCAACCTGGTCAACGAAGGCGCGCTGCTGGCGGCCCGGGCCATGCGCACCAGCGTGGAACAGGGCGACCTCAACGAAGCGATCGAGCGCGTGGTGGCTGGCCTTGAGAAAAAGAGCCGCGTGCTCCAGCCCGATGAGAAGAAGGTGGTGGCTTATCACGAAGTGGGCCACGCGATTGTTGGTCACCTGATGCCGGGCGGCAGCAAGGTGGCCAAGATCTCGATCGTGCCCCGCGGCATGGCAGCCCTGGGCTACACCCTGCAGCTGCCCACCGAGGAGCGCTTCCTCAATTCCAAGGAAGATCTCGAAGGTCAGATCGCCACCCTGCTGGGGGGCCGCAGCGCCGAGGAGATCGTGTTCGGTGAAGTCACCACCGGCGCCGCTAACGACCTCCAGCGCGCCACTGACATCGCCGAGCAGATGGTGGGCACCTACGGCATGAGCGACGTGCTCGGCCCTCTGGCCTACGACAAGCAGGGCGGCAGCCGCTTCCTGGGGGGCGCGAACAACCCCCGCCGCGTGGTGAGTGATGCCACCGCTCAGGCCATCGATAAGGAGGTGCGCACCCTGGTGGATCGCGCCCATGACCGGGCCCTTTCGATCCTGCGCCACAACCGCGATCTGATGGAGAGCATCTCCCAGCAGATCCTCGAGAAAGAGGTGATCGAGGGCGATGACCTCAAGAGCCTCCTCTCCAGCAGCGTGATGCCCGAGGACGCCCAGGCCATCGCCTGAAGCCCCTAGGGCTTGACGGGAGGGCCCGTGATCCCGGATAAGGGTTCTTTGAAGACGGGCCCATGGCTGCCCTCAGCGGCTATCCCTCCCTCGCCGATCTGAGCGGACACGACTTCCTGTCGTCGGCCGATGTGAGCGGGGAGCAGACCACCGCCCTTCTGGATCTGGCCGCTGACCTGAAGGCCGGCCGGATGAGCATCGACCTCAGCGGCAAGGTGCTGGGCCTGATTTTCAGCAAGGCGTCCACCCGCACCCGGGTGAGCTTCACCGTGGCCATGGCCCGCCTGGGGGGCCAGACCATCGACCTCAACCCCCAAGTGTCCCAGGTGGGGCGAGGGGAACCGGTGGCCGACACCGCCCGGGTGCTGAGCCGCTATGTGGACGCCCTCTCCATTCGCACCTTCGCCCAGGAGGAGCTGGAGGAGTACGCACACTGGGCCTCGATTCCGGTGGTGAATGCCCTCACTGATCTGGAGCACCCCTGCCAGGCCCTCGCGGACTACCTGACCCTGCGGGAAGCCTTTGGAGCTGTGGATGGTTTAACCCTCTCCTACGTGGGAGACGGCAACAACGTGGCCCACTCCCTGATGCTCTGCGGGGCCCTGCTGGGGGTGAATGTGCGCATCGGCTGCCCTCAGGGCTATGCGCCCTCCGAAGCGGTGCTGCAACAATCACGCGCTCTAGCGGGGGAGGGCTGCAGCATCGAGGTGGTCCATGACCCGGTGAGTGCCGTGCGCGGCGCCCATGCCCTCTACACCGACGTGTGGGCCTCCATGGGACAGGAAGAGGAAAAGGGTGAACGGAAGCAGGCCTTCAGCGGCTGGTGCCTCAACGAGGATCTGGTCGCAGAAGCCGATGCCCGAGCGATCGTGCTGCACTGCCTGCCGGCCTACAGGGGTCTGGAAATCAGCTCAGGAGCGATGGAAGGCAGCAGCAGCCGGATCTTCGATCAAGCCGAGAACCGCCTCCACGCCCAGCAGGCCCTGTTGGCGGCCTTGCTCAGCTAGGCGAGCCTTGCCAAGACAGCCGGCGAGCGGTACATATGTATTGACGAACATCTGCATTGCCGGTGCCCGCAGGATCGCCCGAGCCCCTCACCACCGCCCAGCAAGAGCTCTACGACTGGCTCTCTGACTACATCGGGGTGCATCGCCATAGCCCCTCGATCCGCCAAATGATGGAGGCGATGGGCCTGCGCTCTCCCGCCCCGATCCAGAGCCGGCTGCGCCATCTGCAACAGAAGGGCTGGATCACCTGGCAGGAGGGTCAAGCCCGCACTCTTCAGCTGCTCGGTGACGCCCTGGGCGGAGGCATCCCGGTGCTCGGGGCCGTGGCGGCCGGCGGCCTGGTGGAAACCTTCGACGATGTGGAGGAGCGACTCGACCTGGAGCCTGTTCTGGCCACCCGGGGCCTGTTTGCCCTGACCGTGAACGGCGACTCGATGGTGGATGCCCACATCGCCGATGGCGACGTGGTGCTGATGGAGCCGGTGAATGAACCCAGCCGCCTGAAGGAGGGCACGATCGTGAGCGCCCTGGTGCCCGGCAGCGGCACCACCCTGAAGCACTTCCACCGCGATGGTCGTCAGGTGCGCCTGGAAGCTGCCAACCCTGCCTACGAACCGATCCTGGTGGACGCCGATCAGATTGCGATCCAGGGAAAGCTGGTGGCGGTCTGGCGCCAGGTTTAAACCCTCTGCGGTGTAAGCTCTTTGCATCGGCGACGCGGCCTTCGGGCCAGCCCTGGCGACCAGCGCCAGTGCAGTCAATCGATACCTACGGGGCCATAGCTCAGCTGGTAGAGCACCTGCATGGCATGCAGGGGGTCAGGAGTTCGAGTCTCCTTGGCTCCATTCACGAACACAAAGCCCCTGGTTCTTCGCCAGGGGCTTTTGTTGTTTCCAGGCCCACGCGAAACTGCGTTCAAGACCTACCGCCTGCAGCGGGCCCCCGCTCCAGCCAATGGGCATAGACCCAGCGGGCCGTCAGATACAGCAGGATCGCCGTGAGGGACAGTCCATCAGGCATGGGGGCCAGCTCTGGATTCAGTGCACCAGGCTCGACCAGCCCAAAGCAGACGGCAGGCAACTGCGGCACATCCGGCGGTGATTCACGGCACCGATTCAAGTCTCAAGGCTCAAGCCGGCCAGGCCTCCTCCGCCTCTGCGCGGGACCAGTAGGGGCAGCGCACCTGGGCCTTGGCCTCCTCAAGACTCATCATCATTCGCCAGCAGCGGCAGACGCCCACTCCCCCGGCAAGGATGAAGTTCTTGCAAGCTGAACAGCAGGGGTAAGTAACCACTGAAGCGGCGGCGACTCCTCTCTTCCTAACTCCGGTCTAGCCCCTTCTTCCAGTGCCAAATGGCACACAATTGCGAGATTAAGTATTCAGACTTGCGCGCAATTACCTAGAAGCAATCCTCATCAAGACCGCGGCCGGCGACAGGTTTGCTTCAACAGGTACTCCACCATCTGGGCGTCACCCTGGAGGGCATAGGCCTCAAACTCCCGCTGCTTGGAGTCCTGAGGGAGCGAGGCGGTGGCGGCCACCACATGCTGGAGATTGCCTTGCCGGCGCAAGTGCTGCAGGAAGAATCCATTCACCTGGCCAGCACTGAGGCTGGAGCTGGCACGCAACCCCTCGGCGAGGCTCAGGGACGTGGGGGTGTCCAGCCCGTCGAGGCAATCCTGAATGACATGCACCAGTTCGTGCTGGATCACCTTGGCCTGCTGCAGCGGATCACGCCGCAACGCCGGACTCAGGCAGAGCAGATTCGCTCCCATGTTGTAGGTGGCCAACTGCTTCGGCCCCAGACAATTTGAGCTCTCCACCACCACGACGCCGATCTCTCGCACCTGATCGAGCAGGCGCTCACTGGAGGCCCAGGCGGGCAACGCCGCCCAGCCGAGCAACCCGACCAGCAGAGCGCAGCGGCGAGCGGCAACCCCCAAGAGCAATCTCAAGAAAGTCTCAAGATTGTCGCACGCGAGACCAGGTCAAGTGCAGGCCGGCGACTACGGCCAGCAGGAGCAGGGGAAACTCTCCCCAGCGGGCGTAGGGCGTGATCAGATCCCGGGGGATGACCGCGCTGAGCAGGGTCCCCGGCTGCCCTGATCTCAGTTGCTGGAGCACGACTCCCTCTGGATTCACCACCAGGCTGGGCCCGGTATTGGCCGCACTGACCAGCCAGCGACTGGCCTCGATCGCCCGCAGCTGCGCCAGAGCTCGGAACTGCTGCTGCAACTGCAGGGGATAGGGATCGAGGTTCGCACTGGCCAGAATCCAGCCCGCCCCATGGCGACTGGCTGAAACCAGGCTCGCGCCATCGGAGAGCTCGTAGCAAATGGCGACCGCCAGGGATCCATCGGCGCGGGGCAACAGCCGAGAGGCGTCCCCAGGCGACACGCCTCCCACTGCGGAGAGCCCCGCCCAGCCCAACAGCCCGCTGCCGGGAATCCATTCCCCCAGAGGAACCAGGCGATGTTTGTCGAGGGCGCCCTGGGCCTCACTGGCTCCAGGGGGAAACTGCAGCAGGGCGCTGCGCAGCTCAATCCCCTGCTGACGGAAGCCTCCACTGAGCACCTCGAGCGCCGGAGCCGTGGGCAGGTCCTGCCCCAACGCCAGCGCACCCTCGGGCAGCACCAGCAGATCAGCCTCTCTTTCCTGCGCCTGCTCCAGTGCTGCAAGCAACTGCTCCTGCAGGGAACGTTGCTGGATCCAACTGAACTTCTCCCGGGTGGGGATGGCGGGTTGCAGCACCATCACCCTCTCCGGCTTCGCCGCCCGATCACCCGCGGGATCGGCACGCAGCTGCTGCCAACCCAGGGCATGGAGCAGCACGAGCGCCAGCATCCATCCCACCAGCCAACGCCGAGCAGCACGACGCCGCGTGCATCCCTGCCAGAGCCCCCAGGCGATCAAGAGCTGCAGCATCGCCAGCCCGCCCGCTCCTACCAGCTGGGCCAATCCCGCCAGCGCGCGATCGCCGGGCAGCACTGCTGATCCAAGCCCCAGCCAAAACAGTGGCCCCCGGGCCAGCCAGACCTCAGCCAGGCCCCAGAGGGCTGCAGCAAGCAAGGCCGACGCGAAGCGCTCCACCCCCAAGCGACCCACCAGCCAGCGCCAGCTGCCCACCAACAGGGCCCCGAGCAGCGCGCACCCCAGCCACAGCAGCAAGCAGACGGGGAGGCTCAAGGGCAAGGGCACCCCCACCCAATCGAGTGGATGCAGCCACAGCAACCAGCGGTGACTGATCAAAACCGCCATCGCGCCCCACAGGGCGCCCTGGCCAGGGCTCAGAGCCCAGAGGGGAACCAACGCAAGCCAAAGCAGAGGCGGACACCCCACCGGCGGCAACGACCACCCCGCCAACAGCCCTGACGCCGCTGCGACGGTCCACCAGAGCTGCCGGTTCTCTGCCATGGCCATCGACCTTAAAGAGCGTCAAGGTTCTGACAGAGCCCATCGACCCATGGACCCCAGCAGACCCCTGCAGCAACTGCTGCTGCGCGGCCTTGGCACCACCTCCCTCGTGGCGGAACGTCTGCGCGGCGTCACCCAGGCCTGGGTGAGCAGCGGACGCCTCGATCCCTCTCAAGCCAGCGCCCTGGTGGACGACGTGCTCGCCAGCCTGCGGGGCGAGAACCCAGAGCTGGAGAAGCAAACCGAGCGACAGGTGGAGCGCAATCTCGATCACCTGTTGCAGGACCTGGGCCTGGCGAGGCAACGGGAGGTGGATGAACTGCGGGGCCGGATCGATCGACTTGAGCAACAGCTCCGTCAACAGCAAGGCCGCTGGGAGATCCCTGACTAACCGGGGGGCTGGGTCAGAATCGCCGCATCGGCGACTTCGATTCACCCATGCGAGACATCTTGATCAGCTCAGCTGTGTGCGTGGGCTGCCTTCTACTCGCCCTCGTGAGTCAGATCGTCTCCCCCTCCACCGTGGAGGCTGCTGTGTCGCGCCCCGCGGTGTCTCAGGCCGTGATCTCCGCTCCGGCTGCAGTGTCGAGCACCTTTGAGCTCGATCCTGAAGATCCCAACCCCAGCCTGTTCACCATGGCCAGCGACGTGTCGAGCGACCTGATCGCCGACAGTGGGGCCTCAGCCCTCGGAGGAGAAATGACTGCGGCCAAAGAACGGATGACCCCCAGCGGGTTGCGCATCACGGACCTGGTGATCGGCGACGGCCCCGAAGCCAGCTCTGGTCAGCTGGTGGTGGTGAACTACCGCGGCACCCTCGAGAACGGCAAGGAATTCGACAGCAGCTACGGCCGCGGACCGTTCTCCTTTCCTCTGGGCGCCGGTCGGGTGATCAAGGGCTGGGATGAAGGTGTCGCCGGCATGCAGGTGGGTGGCAAGCGCAAGCTGGTGATCCCCCCTGATCTGGCCTACGGCGAGCGGGGTGCCGGCGGCGTGATCCCCCCCAACGCCACCTTGATCTTTGAGGTGGAACTGCTGGAAATCAAGAGCTGAACCGCCAGCGAGAACCGTGCCAAGAGTGCGGTTCTCGCGACTATCGAAACCTCGAGTGATCGTTAGGATGCCGCCGCCGTCCGGCACATGTCCGGGCATCCAACAGCACGATCCCTCGTTTCATGGCTCATACGCTGCCCGCGCTGCCCTACGGCCTCGATGCCCTCGAGCCCCACATTTCCCGCCAGACCCTTGAGTTCCACCACGGCAAGCACCACAACGCTTACGTGACCAACCTCAACAATCTGGTGGCTGGCACCGACCTGGAAGGCAAGAGCCTGGAAGACACCATCACCGCCGTGGCCGGTGACTCCAGCAAGGCCGGTGTGTTCAACAACGCCGCCCAGGTGTGGAACCACAGCTTCTACTGGCAGTGCATCAAGCCCGGTGGTGGCGGCACCCCCAGCGGCGCCCTGCTCGACAAGATCAACGCTGACTTCGGCAGCTTCGAGAAGTTCGTTGAGGAGTTCAAGGCCGCCGGCGCCACCCAGTTCGGCAGCGGCTGGGCCTGGCTGGTGCTCGACAACGGCACCCTGAAAGTCACCAAGACCGGCAACGCTGATCTGCCCCTGGCCCACGGTCAGAAGGCCCTGCTCACCATGGATGTGTGGGAGCACGCCTACTACCTCGACTACCAGAACCGCCGCCCCGACTACATCAGCACCTACCTCGACAAGCTGGTGAACTGGGACTTCGTGTCCGCCAACCTGGCTGCGGCCTGATCGTCCGAACCCCACGGAACACCACTGCCCCCCGGAAGGATCCGGGGGGCTTTTTCATGGTTGGTGGGGCCGTGCACTCGCCAGCACAGCCTCAGGCGCAATCCACATGGCATCCCCGTAGGAAAAGAAGCGATAGCCCTCAGCCTTCGCTTCTTCGTAGAGCGAAAGCAGGCGTTGGCGGCCGATCAGGGCACTCACCAGCAGCAGCAAGGAACTTTTCGGCAGGTGGAAGTTGGTGAGCAGGCCCTGCACCACCGCAAAGCGATAGCCGGGTTGAATCACCAGATTCACCGGTCCGGTGTGGGGTTTGAGCACACCGCCATGCAGCTGGGCCACCGCCTCCAGGCTGCGCACAGAAGTGGTGCCCACAGCGATCACCCGGCCGCCGCGGGCCCGGCAGCGGGCGACGGCCTCAACGCAGTCGTCTGAAACCTCCACCCACTCGCTGTGCAGCTCCAGCTGGCTGAGGTCTTCAGTTTCCACCGGTCTGAACGTGCCCAGACCCACATGCAGGGTGAGCGTGACCATCTGCACACCTCGATCACGAATGGCGACCAGCAGCTCATCGCTCAGATGCAGCCCAGCCGTGGGGGCCGCCACCGCACCTGGCTTTGAAGCAAAGCGCGTCTGATAGCGCTGATCGTCGTCATCGGAGTGCTGGTGGATATAGGGAGGCAGTGGCATCTCCCCATAGCGCGCCAGCAGCGCTTCGATCGCCTCCGCACTGGTGCACTCCGGCGGGAACCGCATCACCCGTCCACCGGTGGGCTCATCCACGGAGACGATCTCCAGTGGAATCGACGCCTCAGCCCCATGCTCCAGCAGGAGCACCTCTCCTGGTTTGAGCCGTTTGGCGGGCTTCGCCAAACACAACCAGTCACTGCCGTGGACAGGCTCGAGCACCAGGAGCTCAACCGCCCCTCCACTGGATCGGCGCGCCTGGAGCCGAGCCTTGAGCACCCGGGTGTTGTTGACCACGAGCAGATCCCCCGGTTGGAGCAGCTCCTGCAACTTCCAGACCGTGTGGTGTGAACAGCCCTCAGGGCCCTCCACCGCTAGCAGCCTGGCGGCATGGCGCGGTTCAACGGGCCGTTGCGCGATGAACGACTCGGGCAGATCAAAGACGTAGCTCGAGAGGCGCTGGTCCTCAGACGCAGCGTTGCGGTGATCGCTCAACGGCAATCGATCAGAAGGCCAGGCTCTCGGGGTTGGTCTCGATCAGCTGAGCCAGATCCTTGAGGAATGCAGCTGCATCGGCGCCATAGATCACGCGGTGATCACAGGTGAGGTTCACCTGCATCTGGTTGGCCACGCGGATGGAGCCGTCCTTCCCGCCGACCACTGTGGGGCGAGAGGCAGCGACGGCCAGGATCGCCCCGGTGCCGGGAGGAAGAATCGCGTCGAAGCGATCCACTCCGAACATGCCCAGGTTGGAGAGGGTGAAGGTGCCTGTGCTGTATTCCTCGGGCTGCAGCTGCTTGCTGCGAGCACGGCTGACCAGATCGGCCCAGTTGCGCGCCAGGGAGTGGATATCAGTCTTGTCGGCGTTGGCCAGCACCGGGGTGATCAGACCACCGTCTTCCATCGCGACAGCCACGGCCACGTTCACTGCAGCCGGATAGACCATGGCGGACCCATCGGCGCTGGTGGCGGCATTCACCTGAGGGTGACGGGCCAGCACCACGCCCACGGCCTTGGCCAGCAGGGCGGTCATCGTCACGCCCTTGCTCTTCACCTGCTTGTAGAAGGCGTCGAGCTTGGTGGTGGTGATGGTGTAGCCCACGCGGAAGGTGGGCACTGCCAGGCTGGCCACCATGTTGCGGTTGACCGCGTTCTGGAGGGTGTTGAAGGCAACGCTCTCACCGGGGCGACCGAAGGCGTTACCAGCGGGTGCAGCCGCAGGAGCCACGGAACCGTTGCCTGAACCTGTGGCAGCAGGAGCCGAGCCTTCGGCCACCCGTGGCACGGCCACGGTGAGGCCCAAGGCCCGCTCCACGTCTTCTGCCTGAATGCGCCCGTGGGGGCCGCTGCCGCGCAGGCTTTCGAGGGCTACACCGTGCTGACTGGCAAGCTTTTTGGCCCGGGGGCTGGCCACCACGCGACCGTTGGCGACCGGCGCCGGAGCCGGCACCGGAGCGGCGGCAACCGGTGCTGGAACAGGAGCTGCCGCGGCCGGTGCTGGCGCCGCCGCAGGGGCTGGAGCTGGGGCTGCAGCTGCAGCGGCGGCAGGGGCGCTGGGGGCCTTGGCCTGGGCTTCGGCGATCTCTGCCTCGGTTTCGACCACCAGACCGATGGTCTCGCCCACCGGGGCGGTGCTGCCGGCAGGCATCAGCACGGCCGCCAGGTAGCCCTCGTTGAAGGACTCCACATCCATGTCGGCCTTGTCGGATTCGACAACCAGCACGGACTCACCGCGGGCCACCTTGTCTCCGGGCTTCTTGAGCCACTCCACGATCTTGCCCTCCGTCATGGTGGAGGAGAGGGCGGGCATAAAGATTTCGTGGGTGGCCAACGGAGTTCTGCCGCTCAATTGGGCCGGATTTTACGTGGCACAGCGGCTGCCACCTCGCGGTTGAGCCTCAGAGAGCTCCCTCGATCGCCTCGATCACGCCGTCGCGCACCACCACAGCCACCTGAAGCTTCTCCACCAGGTTGTCGCCCACCGTCACGTCGGTGAAGCTTTCGAGCTGACCCTGTTCCACGATCTGCTCCATCTCCAGCTCACGCACCTGACGTTGCTGCTCCAGCAGCTGACGCTTCTGCTCCTCCAGCTCGGCCCGCTTGGCGGCCACCTGCTCCTGCACGGAAGCCACCTGCTCCTGCACACGGGGGTCGAGGGGGTTGGCGCTCTGGCTGCGGATCGCCTCCACCAGTTGCTGACCCTCCTGCTCGAGCTGGGCCAATTGCGCGTCACTGCCGGCGATGGCCGTGCTGATCTCGCGTTCGGCGTCCTCTTTCCAGCGAGGGGTGACCACAGCGCGCACGGTGATGGAGCGCTTGATCGAGAGAGAACCCTCAGCCATGGAGTCAAGAGACAGGGCGCCCAGCCTGTCAGCCGCCCTCCCCTGCGACAACGCCACAGGCAGGGCGGGTTTCCGGACCAGAGCCTTCAGCGGGAATAGATCGAGGCAATGGCGGAGGCATCGCGATCGGCAATGCGGTCTCGCTTCTGCTTCAGGGTCTGGGTCAGCAAGCCGTTATCGATGCTGAACGGCTCCACAAGGGCCAGCCCAGCGAGACGCTCATCGGGCCTGGAGCCCGGCCGAGCCTGCAACCGACGGTTGAGTCGGCTGGTCAACGCCTTGAGCAGCGCCGGATCAGCCACGGCTCCCTGCAGCGGCGGCAGGCCCTGCTCCTGGGCATAGGCGTTAAGCGCCTCGATCCTGGGCACCACCAAGGCACCGAGGGCCTTGCGGTCTTGCCCCACCAGCATCACCTGCTCGACCAGGGTGCAGGCCACCAGGCACTCCTCGAGGGGGCCAGGCTCAATGTTCTCCCCGCTGCTGAGCACGATGGTGTCTTTGGCGCGTCCGGTGAGCACCAGGGTTCCGTCCGCCAACAGCTGGCCCAGATCACCGGTGTCAAACCAGCCCTGGGCATCCAGCACCTTGGCGGTGGCCTCGGGCTTGCCCAAGTAGCCCCCCATCACCTGGGTTCCCTTGGCTAGCACCTTGCCCCGCTCTCCAATGCCCAGAACGGCGCCGGACTCCGGATCAACGATCTTGATCGCGGTGCCCGGCAGGGGCTGACCAGAGCTGCCGCGGCGGTTGTTCCAACGGCGGCGGCAGGTGAGCACTGGGCTGGTTTCCGTGAGTCCGTAGCCCACCAGCAGCTCAATGCCGATCGCCTCGAAGAAGCCATCGACATGCATGGCCAAGGCTCCACCACCGCTGATGGCGGTGCGCAGGCGACCACCGATCAGTTGGCTGCGCACCTTCGGCCAGAACAGCTGCCCCGCCAGAGCGTGCAGGGGCCAGCTGATCAGGGCGCCCGCAGCGGACAGCGCGCGGCCGCGCTTCGACTCCGGTGCCAACGTGCGATCAGCAGCCACCCGGCGCGCGAGGCAGTGAAAACGGCTCAGGGCCAGGGCCGAGCGCAGCAGCTTGGCCCGGCTGGCGGGCATCGCCGCGAGGGCATCTTCAAAGCCACTGAGCAGGGCCTCCCACAAGCGAGGCACGCTGATCAGATAGTGGGGCCGGACGCGTTGCAGATCAGGCCTCAGCTGCTTGAGGGTCGTGTAGGTCTGCTCGCAGCCGCAGGAGAGCAGGAAGTACTCGGCACTGCGCTCATAGGCATGCCAGATCGGCAACACGCTCAACACGCGATCGCCAGGTCGGGGCGCCACCGCCACCCCGAGATGGCGCAGTTGCTGGAGCAGGTTGGCGTGGGTGAGGGGAACACCCTTGGGGCGCCCTGTGGTGCCAGAGGTGTAGAGCACCGTGGCTAGCCTCTGTTCACCACCCTCGGGCCAAGCCGGGGCCGGGGCCGAGGCGCCCCGCTGCATCAGTTCCTCCCAGGTGAAGCAGGGCACCACCGGCACCACCGAACCACGATCCCCCTGAAGGAGCACGACAAACCGCAGCTGCCCCAGCAGTTCACTGCTGAGCTTGAGCTCCTGGAGCAGATCGGCCGACTCCAGCACCAGGGCCACGGCCTGACTGTCGGCGGCGATGTAGCGCAACTCATCCACTGGGGCGCTGCTGCCGCGCACCGCGTCGGCGGCACCCAGACGCATCAGGGCCTGATCCGCCACCAACCAGCGGGGGCTGTTTTCCGAGAACAGTCCGACCACATCACCGGGGCGCACCCCAAGGGCGCTGAATCCAGCGGCCGCCTGCTCAATGCGGCGATGCAGCGCGTTGAAGCTCAGCTGCTCAGGGGGCTTGGCATGGGGAGCATCCAGAGCGGTGGCCTCTCCATAGAGTTCCGCCAGCTGACCCCAAAGCTGCTCCAGGCCCTGCAGGGATCCCCAATCGTGCCGTTCCGCCAGGGCTCGCTGATCCTGGCGACTACCGCTCCAGCTGATCTCGGCCATTGCGGTCTGGGAACGCATCACGACGCAGCACTGGAGGCACACGGCCCCGGTCTTACCACCCCTGAAGCCTCTCTTGGGGGGTTGGAGGACGAAGTGACAAACCAAAGCGCCGGCTGAACGCCGCCAGCAGCGGTGCGCGGAGATCCGAGGCCGACAGATCAGGACACCAATCCGCCACGCGTCCCACGGGCCGGTCACGAATGCCGCAGGGCACCACAGCGGCAAACCCCTGGAGATCGGCATCCACATTCAGGGCCAATCCGTGCTGGCTGATCCAGCGCCGCGCCCCCACACCGATGGCCGCCAGCTTGTGGCCCTCGCACCAGACCCCGGTGAGCCCGTCGATGCGGCCACCCTGGAGCCCCAGCTCCGCCAGCAGGTCGATCACCACCGCCTCCAGCTCCCGGAGGTACTCATGCAGATCCGCCCCATGGCGCTGCAGGTTGAGGACGGGGTAGAGCACCAGTTGCCCCGGACAGTGATGGGTCACCTCGCCTCCCCGATCGATGCGGAAGAGGGGGGCCGGTGGATCGGCCGGATCAAAGCCCAGAAAGCTGGGATCGGCGCCACGGCCCAGGGTGTAACAGGCCTCGTGCTCCAGCAGCAGCACGGCTTCAGGCGCACTGGGATCCTCCAGCAAACGCTGCTGCAGCTCCTGCTGCCACGCCCAGGCCCGCTCAAACGGCACCAGCCCGGGAGGCTCAAAACAGATTGCGTCGCCGCTGGTCAGGGCCGTGGTGGAAATCACCCACCGTTCCTAGCGTTTGAGCAAGCCGAACGCCCAGGAGGTCAGGGATGAAGCTGTTGATTCACGGCCGCAATCTGGAGGTCACTCCAGCCATCCGCGACTACACCGAAGACAAGCTGAAGCGCGCCATCAGCCACTTCGACGGGATGGTCAAGGAGGCGGACGTGCATCTCTCGGTGGCCCGCAACCCGCGGGTGCCTCAGCAAACCGCGGAGGTCACCGTGTTCGCCAACGGCACCGTGATTCGTGCCCAGGAGCGCAGCGAAAACCTTTACGCCAGCATCGATCTGGTGGCCGGCAAGCTCGCCAGACAACTGCGTCGCTACAAGGACCGGCAAGGAGACCACCACCACAGCCACGGTCATCACGCCAGCCACACCCCCAGCCTCACGGAGATGGCCGGAGACGGTGCCGTCGATGGCTCACTGCTGGATGGCAAAGAGGCGTCTCTGCCCAGCCGCGGTGTGCGCCGCAAGTATTTCGAGATGACCCCGATGAGCGTGGAGGCAGCCCTGCATCAGCTGGAGCTGATCGACCACGACTTTTATCTGTTCCGCGATGCGGCCAGCGGGGAGCTGCAGGTGGCTTACCGGCGGAATCACGGCGGCTTTGGTGTGATTCAGGCCAAAGCCTGACGCGGGGCCTGAAACTGAGCCCAGCCATCAGCGCCCTGCCTTGCGCGACCTGCCCGACCTCGCCCCGCTGATCGATCACGCCCTGCTGGATCCCCACCAGGGCCGCGAGGCGGTGATGCAGTGCTGTGAGCAGGCACGGCACTTCAACTTTGCCGGAGTCTGTGTGGCCTCGCGCTGGTTGCCCGCCGCGCGCGAGCGCCTGGGGCCCAGCGGAGGCCGGGGTCCGAAGCTGATCAGCGTGGTGGGGTTCCCCTTCGGAGCGATCCCCGCTGAGATCAAACGGGCGGAAGCGGAATGGGCCGCCGCGGCGGGAGCTGAGGAACTGGATGTGGTGCCCGACTTCGGGGCCCTCGCCGATGGGGACAGCCGCGCCTTCTGCAATGACCTAGCCCCCATCACCGAATTGGGGCTGCCCGTGAAGGTGATCCTTGAGGTGGCCCGCCTCACCCCAGACACCCTGGCTTGGGCCGTGGAGGCCAGCATCGATGTGGGGGCGACCATGCTCAAGACCGGCACGGGATTTGGCCCACCGGTGAGCGTGGATCAGGTGAAACAGCTGCAGCAGCTCGCCAGGGGGCGGGCCGCGGTGAAGGCCTCGGGAGGCATCAACGATCTCGATCAGGCGATCGCCCTGGTGGAGGCCGGCGCCAGCCGTCTGGGCACGAGTCGGGGGGTCGCCCTGATCGAGAGCCTGCGCGCGGAACCGTGAGTGGAGAGCAGCGCCTGGAAGGTCTGGTGCTGCGCAGCAGCCCCCTGGGCGAACAAGACCGGCTGATCACCTTGCTAAGCAACGCGGAGGGCTTGACCCGACTGGCGGCCCCCGGAGCCCGCAAACCGAAGAGCTCCCTGGCAGCCGCCGTGCCCCTGGCGGTGCTGAGCCTGCAGGTGGGGGGGCGCAGCGGCCTGAAGCGCATCCGGCAACTGCGGGTGCTGCGCAACTTCTCCGGCCTGGCGGAACGCCTGGAGACCCTCGCCGCCGCCCAGGGCCTGGCGGAACTGGCCCTGGCCCTGGTGCCCAGCGGCGATGCCGTGGAGGGTCTTCTGGAGGATCTGTTGGTGCAGCTCACCCGGCTGGAGCTGGTGGTGAAGGAGCAGCAGGACAACCTGGAGGCCCTGGCGATTGCGGTGCAGGGGATCACCCACTTGCTGGCCCTGGGGGGCTACGCCCTGCCCCTCGCCGCCTGCGCCCGCAGCGGAGAAGCTCTGGATCCTCCCCTCGGCAACTGGGACTGGCGCTGCAGCCTGATCCCCAATGAAGGATTTGTGATCGGGGCGGTGCCCGGCGCCCAGCTGGTCCTCAATGCGTCCGAACTGGCGTTGCTGCAGCGTCTGTTGCGCCCGGCCCTGCCGCGCCGGCGCGATGGTGAGCTGATGGGCCCGGAACCGGTCTGGCTGCGGCTCCTGCAACTGCTGGAACTCTGGAGTCGGGAGCACCTCGGCCGCAGCGCGCGCTCCTGGCGGCTGTTGAGACAGTGTTTCAGCGATGGGGCATCATCGGGTGCCGGCGGACCGAGGAGACCTTGAGCGAACTTCCGCGATCTTCGGGGCTCCAGGGCGTTCTGGCCCTACCGGAATTTCGCAAGCTGTGGCTGGGGCAGATCTTCAGCCAGCTCGCCGACAAGTTCTACATCGTGTTGATGGTGTTCCTGATTGCCCAGTACTGGGTGACAGCAACACCTCCCGAGGGCGGCGCCCTGGCCGAAGCCGCCGGGGCCTTCAACCTCAACCTGGAAAGCCGGGCCCAGTTGATCACCCTTCTGGCCACAGGGATCTACGTGGCCAACACCATCCCCGCGATGGTGCTGGGCCTGGTGGCCGGGGTCTGGGCCGATCGCTGGCCCAAGCGGGAGGTGATGGTGGCCTCCAATGCGATCCGCGCCGGACTGGCCCTGCTGACTCCCTTCTGCCTGCTGGATGGCCCCCACTGGCTGGGGCTGAGCTGGGGCTACTGGGCCCTGCTGGTGATCACCTTTCTGGAATCGGTGCTCACCCAGTTCTTTGCCCCCGCTGAACAGGCGGCCATCCCGATGCTGGTGCCGAGTCGGCAGCTGCTGGCGGCAAACTCGCTGTATCAGGCCACGAGCATGGCGGCCACGATCGTGGGTTTTGCCCTGGGGGATCCGGTGCTGCGGCTCCTGAAATACGGCCTCAGCGCTGTGGGGATCAGCAATGGCGAATTTGCCCTGCTGCCCCTCTGCTACGGCCTTGCGGCCCTCTCCATCGCCTGGATCCGCATTGAGGAGACCCCGAACCGCCGCCACGACGAGAACATCTGGCGGGAAATCTCCGATGGCCTGGCTGTTCTCAAGGAGCGCCCCAGTGTGCGCAGTGCCCTGCTGCAACTGGTTCTGCTCTACAGCCTGCTGGCGGCCCTCTACGTGCTGGCAATCAGCCTGGCCTCGGCGATCCGGCAACTCGGGCCCACCCAGTTCGGCACGCTGCTGGCGATGAGTGGTATCGGCCTGGCCCTGGGGGCCGTGGCGGTGGCCCAGGTGGGCCATCAATTCAACCGCCGCCGCCTGGCCTCCGCTGGCCTGGGCACGATCGCCTGGAGCCTGGTGCTGCTGGGGCAGCTGCGGGGCAACCTCGGCTTCACCCTCACCCTCTGCGCCGTGCTCGGGGTGGGGGCCGCCCTGCTGGCGATTCCTGCTCAGACCACCATCCAGGAAGACACTCCTGAGTCGATGCGCGGCAAGGTCTTTGGCTTGCAGAACAACCTGATCAACATCGCCCTCAGCCTTCCTCTGGCGCTGGCGGGCGCCGTGGTGAGCCGCTACGGGCTGCTGCCGGTGCTCTGGGCCCTGGCGGCCTTGGCGTTGGGGGCGGCTCTGCTCGAGCAACCCTGGAAACGCTGCTAGCGTCGACTATTGGTCGAGTTGCTTCTGCGTGGCGCACATCGCCTGGCTGGGCAAAAAGTCACCCTTCTGCGGCAACGTCACCTACGGCCTGACCACCACGGAAGCCCTGCGGCAGCGGGGCCACGAGATCAGCTTCATTCACTTCGACACCCCTGCCGCGTCACTGGGACGCCCAGTCGACAGCAGCGAAGCCAGCCCGGAGGTCGCCCTGCCCTACCTGGTGAAATCCCAGGTGTACACCATTCCGTCGCCGGGGGCCCAGCGGGAACTCAGGGAATCGCTGGAGCGGCTGAAACCCGATTTGGTGCACGCCAGCCTCACCCTCTCTCCTCTCGATTTCCGCCTACCGGATCTCTGCCAGCAGCTGTCTGTTCCCCTGGTGGCCACCTTCCACCCACCGTTTGATGCCAGCCTGCGCAATCTGAGTTCCGGCACCCAGCAGCTCACCTACCAGCTCTACGCCCCGTCCCTCGCTCGCTACGACCGGGTGGTGGTCTTCTCCGAGCTGCAGGCCGATGTCTTGATGCGCCTCGGCGTGCCCAGCAGCCGACTGTCGATCATCCCGAACGGGGTCGATCCAGAGCGCTGGAGCCCTTCCGTGGCCGGCCAGGAGTCACCCCAACTGCAGACGCTGCGGCAACAGTTCTCAGGACGACGCGTGTTCCTCTACATGGGTCGCATCGCCACCGAGAAGAACGTGGAAGCCCTGCTGCGGGCCTGGCGACTGGTGCAACCGGAGGGCTGCACCCTCGTCGTGGTGGGCGATGGCCCGATGCGCCAATCCCTGATGCAGAGCTATGGAGCCGACTGCCAGGTGCACTGGTGGGGCCATGAACCGGAGCAGGCGATGCGGGTGGCCCTGCTGCAGCTCGCCGAGGTGTTCCTGTTGCCCTCTCTGGTGGAAGGGCTCTCTCTCGCACTGCTGGAGGCCATGGCCAGCGGCACGGCCTGCGTGGCCACCGACGCCGGTGCCGATGGTGAGGTGCTTCAGGGCGGTGCCGGCATTGTGATCAGCACCCAGGGGGTGACGACCCAGCTGCGCACCCTGCTGCCGGTGCTGCGGGACCAACCGGTGCTGATTGAAGAGCTGGGCAGGCGCGGCCGCCAGAGAGCACTGGAGCGCTACACCCTGACTCGAAACATCGATCAGCTCGAGCGCCTCTACGGCGACCTGGTGCCCCAGGGCACCGCCGCGGCCTAGACCAGCTCCGCGCAGCAGGCGGCAAAGGCCTGGGCCGGATCTGCCGCCGCCGTGATCGGCCGGCCGATCACCAACTGGCTGGAGCCGGCGGCGATGGCCTCGGCCGGCGTCATCACCCGCTGCTGATCGCCCAGGGCACTCCCTGCAGGGCGGATCCCGGGGGTCACCAGGGCAAAGGGCTCTGGATGGGTCGCTCGCAGGGCAGCCACCTCCAGGGGGGAGCACACACAACCGCCGATGCCGGCGGAAGCCGCTAGCGCAGCGAGCCTGGGCACGTAGGCCGCCACCGGTTCATCAATCGACAGTTCAGCGGCAAAGCGAGCCGGATCCCAGCTGGTGAGCACCGTGACTGCCAGCAAGGTGGGAGCTGGCATGCCCGCAGCAGCGGCCGAATCGATGGCGGCATCCCGAGCAGCCCGCAGGGCCTGGGCCCCTGCGCAGGCATGCACGGTGATCAGCTCGGCGCCCAGCCGCGCCGCGCTGCGGCAGGCCCCGGCCATGGTGGCGGGGATGTCGTGGAACTTGAGATCCAGGAACACCCGCTTGCCCTGATCGCGCAGCTGGCGCACCACATCCGGGCCGCTGGCCACAAACAGCTCCAGGCCGACCTTGACCCAGCGGAGTTCAGGCACCGCCGCGGCCAAACCCAGGGCCTGCTCCGGAGCCATGCCATCGAGGGCCACGATGATCCGATCGGCGGCAGACCTGTTCACGCGGGATCCGGCTCTCTGACGAAATCTCAGGCTACGAAGCGTGCTGGCGGCTTCTGCGCGGCGGCCGCAGCATGAAGCGAACGCTCCCGAAATCTCATGCTGCCGCGCATCCTGCATCCCGAGCAGCTGCAGGGCTACCGGCTCGGCAGCCACGACCATTGCCGTCTGGCCCTGCTCAGCAAACCGGAAGCAGGCGGCTGCACCGTGTTTCTGGAGGTGCACGACCCTTGCGATCGGGTGCCGCCCCACTCCCACCACCACGCCGCGGAGCTGTTTTTCGTGCTGCGGGGCACGGTGGTGTTTCACGTGGATGAGCGCTCGATCAGCGCCAGCGGCGGCGATTTTGTGGTGGTGCCGGAAGAGGCGTTGCACGACCTGGAGAATCCCGGTCCCGAGCGCCTCTACCTACTCACGGTGCTGAGCTGTGATGGCGGCTTCGCCGATCTGCTCGAGCACGGCATCCCCACCCCCCTAGATGCGGAAGATCTCGCAGTGCTCCGCTCGCTCTAACGCGCCTCAGCCGACCACCAAGCGCCGGAAGGTTTTCTTACCCAGCTGCAGCACCTTGCCCTCCAGCTCCGCGGCGCCGCTGAATTCCTGGTTGGGATCGCTGAGCTTCTCGCCATCGAGCTTCACGCCGCCGCCCTGGATCTGGCGCCGCGCTTCGCTGCTGCTGGCGCAGATTCCCACCGCACTGAGCAGATAAAACGCCTTGGCCGGGAAGTTCACCTCTGCCAGCGAGGCTTCCGGCACCTCCGCATCGGCCGCGCCGCTGCCGCTGGCACCACCCACCAACTTGCCGGCATCAGCCTGAGCCTGTTGGGCCGCCGCATCGCCGTGGCGCTGGCGGGTGATCTCGAGGGCCATCGCCTTCTGACGCTCGCGCGGGTTAACCGGTAGGGCCTCAAGATCGAGATCGGTGAGCAGGGTGAGGTACTCCTCCACCGCCGCATCGGGCACCTTCTCGAGCTTGGAGTACATCGAGAGGGGGTCTTCGGAGAGCCCCACGGTGTTGCCGAGGCTCTTGCTCATCTTCTGCACGCCATCGAGGCCCGGCAGGATCGGCAACAACATCCCGAACTGGGTGCGCTGGCCGAAATGGCGCTGCAGATCGCGGCCCATCGCCACGTTGAACTTCTGATCGGTGCCGCCCAGCTCGAGATCGGCCTGAATCGCCACGGAGTCGTAGCCCTGCAGCAGCGGATAGAGGAATTCGTGCAGAGAGATCGGTGTTCCGGAGCCGTAGCGGTTGGCGAAATCTTCTTTAGCCAGCATCTGGCCCACGGTGGAGATGCCCAGCAGCTCGATCACCTTCGGGAGATCGAGAGCGGCTAACCACTCACTATTGCGGCGCACCTCAAGCCGCCCGGGGGTTTCGAAATCGAGCAGGGCCCTGGCGGGATCCTGCCCCTGCCCGAGCTGGGCGAGGTAGGTGGCGGCATTGGCTTCCACTTGCTCCGCCGTGAGCTGCACGCGGGTGGCGCTCTTGCCGGTGGGATCACCGATGCGGGCGGTGAAGTCGCCGATGATCAGCACCGCCGTATGGCCCGCGTCCTGGAAGGCCCGCAGCTTGCGGAACAGGATCGAATGGCCCAGGTGGATGTCGGAGCCGGTGGGATCGATGCCGAGCTTGATCCGCAGCGGCCGGCCTTCGCGCTCGGCCTCCGCCAGGCGCGCAGCCATCTGTTGATCAGGATCCGTGACAGCACCCTCGGCCATGCCAGCGGGGAACAGATCGGCCACGCCGCGCTCGATCCACTGCGGCAATCCCCACGCACCCTTGGCCATCGCTGCCGCTGCTGTTCAGGGCCGGATCGTAGGCAGCGAAGGATCAGCTCTCCTTCTGGAGATCTCCCTTCATCCGATCCAGGGTGCGCTGCATCTGCTCAAACATCTGGTCAGGCGTCATGCCGAACTGGCTGAGCTGGGTGCGCAACTGCTCCACCGTGAGCTTGGCCTGGAAGTCATCGGATAGCTCGAAGCGCTTCATGAACACCCGGTAGCGGTCCATGAGCTCCTCCATGCGCTCGATGAACAGCTTTTTGCCCTCGCGGTCGAACTTGCCGTATTCACCCCCCAGCTGCATCAACTGCTGGTAGTCGCCAAACAGACGCTTCGCCTCATCCTGGACGATCTCGGATTCGAAAAAGGCCATGGCACTGGAGCCGGCGGTGGCTGAATTCTGCTGAGCTGGGCCTGGCCTGGCGAGTGCGGATTGGCGTAATAGCTGCCAAATCCTGGCCAGCGGCACAGATTGAAGAGGGTGCAACTGGACGGCGACCTTGGACTACACCCCAGCCATCGCTCAGGTGCGCAACAACGTGGCGCGCGGCAACCAACTGCTAGCTGACTCCCGGCTGGTGGTGTGCATGGGCAGCCGCCTCGCACTGACGCTCTTCATTGCGGCCTGCCAACCGGGCCCGCAGATTGTCTGGGCTGGCACAACGATGGAAGGAGCCCTCCAGGCGCTCGAAAGCCAGCAGGGCGATGTGCTGATCTGCACCGACCGGCTGGAGCAGGGCAATGGCGGCTGCCTGGTGGCTGCAGCCAAACAACTGAGTAAGCCTCCTGCAACCTTGATGGTGGTGACCCAACCGCGACGGCTGATGGCGATCCACCAGGCACTGCAGGCCAACTGCGATGGCATCTGCCTGGAGACACAACTGGGGTTCGGCACGTTGTTTAACGCCATCCGCACGATGCAGTCCGGAGCGGTGTACATCGACAACAACCTGAGCCGCAGCTACTTCCAACAGCTGGGCGGTGGCCCGGGCAGCCCCCTAGCAGAACTCACCCCCCGGGAAGTGGACATCCTGCAGCGGATGGCCGAGGGAACCCCCAACCGAGCCATCGCCAAGCAACTGCACCTCTCGGTGGAAACCGTGAAAGATCACGTGCGTCACATCCTGCGCAAGATGGACACACGGGGTCGGATTCAGGCGGCCGTGGCTGGGATCCGGCTGGGCTTGGTGGAGTGGCCAGACTCTCGTTAAGGTCGGCCCATCCGCTGCAGCAACGCACCACCATGGCCCGCGGCCACTGGTTGGATCCCCTGGCCCGCGGTCTGCTGGAAGCAGCAGGCCAGCTGCCCCGACGCGCCGATCCGCCCCCCGATCGACGCGTCGAGCAAGACCTGCTGGAGTTGAAACTGCAGCAGGATCCGGGCCTGCGCCTGCGCAGCGATGAGGATGTGCGCCATGCCGCTGCCCTGGGTTGGCGACTGGATGTGAACCGGGCCACCGCCTCCGACTGGCTGCGCCTTCCCCAGATCCAGCCCCAGCAGGTGGATCTGCTGTTGCGACTGCAGCAGGGAGGGGTCCAGCTGAGTGGCCCGGATGATCTCCAAAAGCTTCTTGATGTTCCCGATGCCCTGGTGCGTAGCTGGGAGCCCCTGCTTCAGTTCCGCTGGTATGGCGATGGTTCACCGTCAGCGATCACGCCTGTGCGGCTCGATCTCAACCGCGCCAGCCGCAGCAGCCTGGAGCGGCAACTGCCCCAACTCAACGCTGAGCGCCGGCAACGGCTGCTACGGGAGCGGCAGCGCGCTCCGTTTCAAGATCTGGCCGACCTGCAGCAGCGCCTGCAGCTGCCACCGGCCGTGGTGGAAGAGCTGATCGGCAAGGTGCGCTTCGGTCAGGGCCCCGCCGGGCCTGAATTGCCGCGTTCAGCCTGAAGCCCGATGCCACAGGGTCGCCAGGGAGATCTCTTCCAGACCACCGCCTCAGCCAGCGGTGGTGCCGGGGACGCTCTGCCGATGCAGGAGCATCAGCTGATGGCCTGGCAGCAGCGCCTGCTCGACTTCCAGCGCCCTCGCTTTGATGCGGTGGCAGCGGGCAGTCAGCTTGCTCCAGGGCAAATGGATCTGTTTCGCGGCACCAGCAGCACTGCGGTGGCGGTGCAACGGCTCAATCCGCTGGCTCTGGCGGCTCAACACCTGCAGTTCTGGCGCTGGCCCGAACGCCAGGGGGACGGTGCCGCTCTCTATTTCGTGCTCGATCGGCCTCCCCATCTCGATGGACCGCTGCTGCTCTACGTGGGTGAAACGGGACAGGCTGATCGCCGCTGGAAAGGCGATCACGACTGCAAGAGCTACCTCGCTGCCTACGGAGAAGCCCTGCAACAGGTGGGGCTGGGCAGTCAGCTGAGCATCCGCTTCTGGCTGGATGCCCCGGAGGGGGTGAAAGCACGGCGAGCGTTGGAGCAGGCGCTGATCCGGCACTGGCTACCGCCTTTTAACAAGGAAACCCGGGCGCGCTGGGCCACCCCCTTCACCGCCGAGCTCGACTGATCGACCTACCATCGCGCCCATTGCCTTCGCATTGGCCATGGAGATTCGCTGCAGCAGCACCACGGCCCAGGACTGGACTGGTGAAGCCCTGGTGGTGGGTCTGTTCAGTGACGGCGCCAGCCAGGCCAGTCAGGATCTGCTGAACGCTCGCTTTGGAGCCGCTCTGAATCAGGAGCTGGAGCGGCGCCGCTTCAAGGCCAAAGCCGGAGAGAGCGTCAGCTTCTCCCTATTGGGGCCGCAACCCGGCGCCGTGGTGCTGGTGGGACTGGGCGAGCCCGCCGCCTTCGGCTCCGAACAACTGCGGCAGGCCACGGCGAACGGGATCAAAGCAGCCGCAGCGACCGGAGCCGGCAGCCTCGGCATCGCCATGCCCCTGGAGGGCTTCGCGCCCGCAGCGGCAGCCTCGGCCATGGCGGAGGCCACCCGCCTGATCCAGTTCAGCGATCAACGCTTCAAAAGCGAAAGCGAGCCCAAATCCACGCCATCGAGCGTGGAGCTGCTGGGCCTGCCGGCGGCAGCGCTCAATGAGGCCTCCGCTGCGATCAGCAGCACAGCAGCCATCTGCAGCGGCGTGGAGTTGGCGCGGGAGCTGGTGGCGGCCCCTCCCAACGTGCTGACCCCCACAGCCCTGGCGGAGACCGCCGCCGGATTAGCCCGAGACTTCGGCCTGGAGCTCAAGGTGCTGGAGCGCTCCGACTGTGAAGCGCTGGGGATGGGCTCTTATCTGGCGGTGGCCCAGGGCTCAGACCTACCCCCGAAATTCATCCATCTCACCTACCGCCCAGCCGGCACGGCCGAGCGGCGTTTGGTGCTGGTGGGCAAGGGCCTCACCTTCGATTCCGGCGGCTACAACCTCAAAACCGCCGGCTCCCAGATCGAAATGATGAAGTACGACATGGGCGGCAGCGCGGCAGTCCTGGGGGCCATGCGAGCCATCGCCGAACTCAAACCGGCTGGCGTTGAAGTGCACATGATCGTGGCCGCCTGCGAAAACATGATCAGCGGCGGAGCCATTCACCCCGGCGCGATCGTGAAGGCCTCCAACGGCAAAACGATCGAAATCAACAACACCGATGCCGAAGGCCGTCTGACCCTGGCCGATGCCCTGGTCTACGCCTGCAAGCTCGAACCGGATGCGGTGGTGGACCTCGCGACCCTCACCGGTGCCTGTGTGATTGCCCTGGGCGAAGAGATCGCCGGTCTCTGGTCCCCCAATGACGGCCTGGCGGATGCCCTGCGCAACGCCGCCGAACAAGGGGGCGAAAACCTCTGGCGGATGCCCCTTCGAGCCTCCTACCGGGCGGGCCTGAAGAGCGGACTGGCCGACATGAAGAACACCGGCCCCCGTCCGGGAGGATCAATTACCGCCGCCCTCTTCCTGCAGGACTTCGTCAACGGCGAGATCCCCTGGGCTCACCTGGATATCGCCGGCACCGTTTGGAGCGATAAGGGACGTGGCCTCGATCCCGCCGGCGCCACCGGCTTTGGGGTGCGCACCCTGGTGAACTGGGTGCGGGCCGGGGGGCCGACCTAGGCTGATCCCAACCCAGAAGACGCCCTGACCCCATGGCCGTGCGGAAACTTCGCTGGTACGTGAAGGCCCAGGTCAGCGTGCTGTTGCTGCCCGCTGGTCTCTGCCTATTTGGTGAGGCAGTGCAACGCAGAACCCTCCAGGCCATGGGTCAGCCCCACGGCCCCTGGTTTTGGTACGGAACCCTCAGCCTGGTCGCCATCGTGGCGGGGGTAGGGCTCATGGTGGAAAGCGGCCTGCTGCGAGGTTATCCAGGGCAGAAACCCAACCCCTGAGGCGGATCAGGCCGCGGTCGCAACAGAGCTGGAGCCGATCACGCTGGCAGGCTCTTCCAACGCGTGAATCTGCCAGCGGGCACGATCCCCAAAGTGCCGAAGGAGGCGATCCAAATCATCAGAGGCCTGCTTCGGGCTCTGATAAGGACCGATATGACGCGTCACGAGACCATCGCGAATCGTCAGCAGATACATACAAACACCTGCAGTCGAGACCGTTGAACCGTAGATCCCACCGACGGGAGGAAAAAGGTCGAAAAAACCGACCACGACTGAAGATTCCCGAATTTGAGCACAGAGAAACTTCAGATTTTTCTCAGGATTGGATTAAGTCTTTTGTGTGGGTGCAGCAACCCAGTTGCGGGATTGCCGCGCCCGTGATCCCCACACCGCATCCAGGCGCCGATCGCGGCCGCAGGCCCAGCGGTAGTAGCGGTATTTCACCGCATTGGTTTCGGCATAGTTCTGGTGATAGCCCTCAGCCGGCCAGAACCTCTCGAAGGGTTTGATCTGCACCTTGATCGCGGTGGCAGGACGCCCAAGCTCCCGAGAGGCCGCCTTCAGGCTGGAGCGAGCCTGATCGAGCTGCTGCTGACCAATCGGGAAAATCACAGGCCGGTAGGAGCTGCCGCGATCGCAGAACTGCCCTCCACCATCAAGTGGATCCACATTGCGCCAGAAGGCCCGCAGCAACGTGGGATAGCTGATCTTGGCGCTGTCAAACCGCACGCGCACCGCTTCTTGATGCCCGGTGCCGCCTGCACTGACCTGCTGATAAGTGGGGTTGGCCAGCTTGCCGCCGCTGTAGCCGCTTTCGGCATCCAGCACCCCGGGTAGATGCTCGAGGTCGTGCTCCAGGCACCAGAAACAGCCGCCGGCAAACACCGCCTCTTCAATGGCAGCCCGAGCCGAGGCGCATGGCCCAGCCAACAGCACCAACAGCAGCAACAAGGGCAGCAGAAGCCGTTTCATCAATGCTCCGGCAGGGCATCCAGGATGGCGGCGGCGGCACGGCGGGTCACGCCCGGCTCGCCCAAGTGCTCACGCAGGCGTCGGTAGCCGTCGGCCATCGCCTCACGGGCCTGGGGGTTCTCCAACAGGGGCAGAGCGGCCTCAACCACCGCCTCCGGTGTGAACTGATCCTGGAGCAGTTCCGGCACCAGGCGCTCCTCCAGCACCAGGTTCACCGGCGAGATGTGCTCCACCTGGAAGCGCAGGACGTGCTCCGCCACCCAGGCGGTGGGCCGGCTGACGCGGTACACCACCACCTGGGGCACACCACGCAGGGCCAACTCCAGATTCACCGTGCCGGATTTGTTCAAGGCCAGATCCGCCGCTGCACAGAGCACCGGACGCATCGGATCGGCCTCAGCGGCAGGAATCACCCGCGCCTTTACCCCAGCCCGCTCCAAAATCTCACGCAACACCGGCTCAAAACTGGCCTGACCGGCGGGCACCATCACCTGGAGTCCTGGGCAACGCCGCTGCAGGGCAGCGGCAGCCTGAGCCAGGGTCGGCAAGAGGTAACGCAACTCCTGTTGGCGGGAAGCGGGGAACAGGAGCAGCAACGACTCACCGCTCTGAAGACCCAGCTGAGCCCTCGCCGCCTCGCGGCTGGGCAGATCCGTGAGGGTATCCAGCAAGGGATGCCCCACCCAAGTGACCTGGGCGCCCCGAGCGGCATAGAAGCGGGCCTCCTCAGGAAAAATCGCCAGGATGCGGTCGGTGAAACCGATCAGACGGGTGGAGCCGCCCTCACCGATGCGGAACGCCCACTCCTGAGGAGCGATGTAATAGAGGATCGGCGTTCCCGGTAAACGGCGCTTCACCTTGAGGCCCACGTTGATGTTGGCCCCCATGTAGTCGATCAGAACCACGCCATCCGGAGGCGTGGACCGCAGCCACCGGCTCAGTCGGCGCTGCACCCGCACGGTGGGCCACACCATCGGCACCGCTTCCCACAGGCCGATGGCCCCCATGGCGGTGGTGTCGGCGAGGAGCGTGGCGCCGGCCTGCCGCATCCGCTGACCACCGAGGGCCACCACCTCCAGCTCGATGCTGCGGTGCTGAGCTTCCTGCAGCAGAGCCTGCACCAGCAGGCCCCCCTGAAGATCACCGGACACTTCCCCGGTGCTGATCAGCAGACGCTTCATGAACGCCCGGCGGGCAGGGGTCCCCGGCGACCGGGGCCAATGGAAGCCTCCAGGAAGCTCACCAGCGTTTCGGCCGGGGGCAGCAAGGTCTGCTGACGCGCCTCAGCCAGAGCATCCGCCAGTACGGCGTCACTCCGGTAAATCTGCGACCAGATCTGCTGCAGTTGCTTGATCTGGGCCCCACCATCGATCTCGGCCAGTCCGCTGCGCTTGAGGCCGATGCGATTCAAGCCCCGCAAGCGACCCGGATGCCCCTCAACGATCGCGAAGGGAGGCACATCCCGATCGATGCGACTCATCCCGCCCACCATCGCCATGGTGCCGATGTGCACGAACTGGTGGATGCCCAGCACGCCACCAATCACGGCCCGATCAGCTATCACCACGTGCCCGGCCACCGCCACACCGTTGGCGATCACAATCCGATCCCCGAGATCACAGTTGTGCCCGAGGTGGCTGTAGGCCATCAGCAGGTTTCCGTTGCCGATCCGGGTTTGCTCACCTTCATGGGTGGCACGGTTGATGGTCACGCACTCGCGAATGGCGTTGTCATCACCGATCACCACCTCGGTGGGGGCACCGTTGTATTTGAGGTCCTGGGGTTCCGCCCCAATCGACGCCCCAGGGAAGATCCGGTTGCCGCGACCCATGCGCACCCGGCCATCGAGCACCACATGAGGGCCAATGCGACTGCCCGCCCCGATGGAGACCTCCGCTCCGATCACCGCGTAGGGACCGATCTCGACGCCCTGGTCGATCTGCGCCTTCGGGTCGACGACGGCGGTGGGGTGGATGCGGGTCTCCCCGCCTGAGACTGCGTAACTCATGGGGAGATCAGTCCACCAAGGAGAACATCAATTCGCCGGCGCAGACCAGCTGTCCATCAACGGTGGCTTCGGCCTTGACCTTGCCAAAGCGCTGTCGCTTGAGGCTGAGCAGCTCGCAGCTGATCACCAGCTGATCCCCGGGGACCACGGGGCGGCGAAAGCGCACCCCATCGATCCCTGCAAACACAAACAGCCCTTTGGGCAGATCAGGCATCTGCGAGACGATCAGCCCCCCCACCTGAGCCATGGCTTCAACGATGAGCACACCGGGCATCAGGGGTCGACCCGGGAAATGCCCCTGGAACTGGGGCTCGTTGAAGGTCACGTTCTTGATGGCCACAGCCCGTTTGCCCGGCTCATGCTCAATCACCCGATCCACCAACGCAAAGGGATAGCGGTGGGGCAGCAGACCCTGAATTTGCTCATTGGTGAGCACAGGGACCGATGGCGAGGGAGTAACGGACAAGGGATTCAGCGGGAAGAGACCAGGGCGGCGGCCAGGGAGGTGTGCAGGCCGTGGGAACCACGGAAGGCAAACACCTGGGCTTGAGGCAGACCCGCCAGGGCGAGGTCACCCAATAGGTCAAGGAGCTTATGGCGCACGGGCTCGTCGGCAAAGCGCAGGGGTGGATTGATCCAGCCATCGCCATCGCAGACCAGGGCGTTATCGAGCGCCCCGCCTTTGATCAAGCCTGCAGCCAGCAACTGCTCCACCTGATCCTTGAAGCCGAAGGTGCGCGCCGGGGCAATCTCCTTCACGAAGGCATCGGGCGTGAGCTGAAGGCTGAACAGCTGGCGGCCAATGGCCGGGTGGGGGAATTCAATCGCAGCCCCCAAACGCAGATGATCGCTGGGAAGCGCCGTGGCAAAGCTCTGCCCCTGCTGCAGGGTGATGGGCTCAGCCAACGCGGGCTGCGGGTCCCGGGCCCCGAGGCAGTGGAGGCCCGCCTCCGCAACAGCCTCCACCCAGGGCTGCGCGGATCCATCCATTAGAGGAATCTCCCCGCCATCCACCACCAAACGCGCCGAACTGATGCCCACGCCCGCCAGGCCGGCGAGCAGGTGTTCCACGGTCGCCAGGCGGCGGCCCTCGAGCTGGAGAGCCGTGCACAGCTGGGTCTCGCAGACCTGAGAAGGTTCCAAGCGAACCGCGGCCCGCTCGGGCTGATCGAACCAGGCCACCTCAAAGCCAGGCTGATCGCTGGGTTCAAGCCGCACCCGCGCCTGGGCACCGCTGTGCAGACCGACGCCACAGCGTTGAACCGAGTGCGCCAGCGTCCAAGCCTGGCTGTAGTCGCTGGGCCAATCCGTCACAGCTCGGGCCTCAGAACTTCCAACCCACGCCGAGGTTGAAGCGCCACTCCTCGGTGAAGTCTTGGCTGGCGATCTCCAAACGCAGGGGGCCCACCGGCGTGGTCACGATCACACCCACACCGGGAGACACGCCCTGACCGGGCTTGTCGAGCAGGGTGCCTGGGTTGCCGGGAACGTTGGCCTGGGAGCCGAAGGTGGAACCGGCATCGATGAACACCTCGCCGCTGATGATGCTGAAGATCGGGAAGCGGTATTCGATCGTGGCTTCACCGAAGCTCTTACCGACGCCGAGATCACAGTCGTAGTAACCACGAACGGAGTTGGAGCCACCCAGGCAGAAGGCTTCGTAAACCGGCAGGTTGCCGAGGTTGGTGCCAACCGATGCCTGGAAAGCCAATGCCTGTTTGCAGTCTTCCTTCTGGCCAGGCTTGGGCCGGCAGCCCTTGTAGAGCTTGAGCCAGTTCACCGGGATGTAATGGGTGGCGCTGGCCCGCAGGCGGTTGAAGGTGGGTGAATTGGGCCCCACTGAGAAGAACTGCTCTGACCCCAGGCTGAGGAAGTTGCCCTTGGTGGGATTGCGGGGATCGTTGAGGGTGTTCATCGACGTGGCGACCCGAACGCCCACCAACTGGTTGGTGGTGGCCCCGTTCTCACAGTTGTAGGCCACACAGATCACATTGCTAACCGTGGTGGTGCCGTTTCCGGTGAAGTTGTTGGAGGCCACGGCGTAGGGCATCGACTCGCCGGCGAAGTTGATCGGCTTCACCTGCTGCGCATTGAGGCCCACCACCACATTCCAGGGGGCCTTCTTGTAGGGGTCGCCGCCATTGAGCGGGCGAACGAATTGCACGTTGCCGCCAACGCGCTGGATCGCCACCGCGTTGCCATCGAGGGAGAACCAGTTGTTGTTCTCACCGAGCTGAGGGTTGGCGGCCTTCGCCGCCGCCGGAGAGGCGTAGGGACCGGCGTTGACGGTGGAGTTGCTCTGGTACGCCATCGCCGTGCTGGGGGCGTTGTAGAAGCCCGACGACACATCAGAGACGGTGTAGAAGTTGCCGTTCTGCTGGCTCTGGAAAACCTGGGGCACCTCGCGGCTGAGGAACACCTTGGTGCGGAAGGCGGTCCGGTACTTGTCTCCTTTGATCCAGGGATCGGTGAAGGACAAATCCGCCAGACCACCGAACTGGCCGTAGGTGATGTTGAGGGCCAAATCCCAGGCGCGCCCCCACAGGTTGCTGTCCTGAATCTGAACCTGGCCGAAAATGCCTTGGCTCTGGCTGTAACCAATACCGCCGGAGAGGGAGCCGGTGGACTGCTCCACCACCCCCAGCACGATCGTCACCTCGCCGGGGGTGCCCGCCACGGGCCGCAGGGTCACCTTCACATCGCCAAACAGGCCTGTGCCGTAGAGGCGCTTGATGTCCTCCTCGAGCTGCCGCCTGTTGAAGGTGTCTCCGGGCTTGATCGAAATTTCGCGGGTGATCACCCAGGTTTTGGTCTTGCCCTTGATGGGCTTGCCCTTGTCATTGGTGCTCTCCCCTTCCTTGTTGAGGAACTGCACCTCAACGCCGGCAACGGTGCCTTCGCGCACCACCAGTTGCACCACACCATCCGGGCTCACGCGGGTGGGCCCGCTCACGCGGGCCAGGGAGTAACCCTGATCGGCGTACCACTTCTGCAGCTCGGCGATGCGGCCCTGCAGGGCATTGAGGTTGAGGGTCTTGCCGTAGTCCGCCGCGAAGGTGTCGGGGATCAGATTCGGGGGAAGCTTGGTTTTCGCACCCACCCCATCGAGCTCCACCTTGGTGAGCACAGGGTTGGGGACCACCGTCACCACCAGACGCACCCCGAGGGGGCCATCCACAGGCTGGATGCGCACATCGGAGAACCAGCCGGTGGCGTAGATCGCTGAGAGGTCGTTCTGCAGCTCACTGCGGGTCACGCGGCTACCAGGCCTGGTGGCCATGGCGTCGTAGACGGCAATTTCGAGGCGCTCCTGCTCGGGGTGCCCCTCAGCCCCTTTGACCACCACCTCGGAGATCAACACCTTGGGTTCGGCCTTCTCCGCAGCCGGGGCCAAGCTGTCGACCGACTGCGGTGCTGACTGGGCTGGCGCTGCTTCAGGTTGAGCGGTGTCGCTTTGCGGACTGTCGTCCTGGGCCCAGACCGGCGGGCTGAACAGGGTGGCGCCTGCCAGAACAGGCAGCGAGAGGGCCAGGCTCAGGGAGCTGCCCAGACCGGCGATGCGGTTCTTGCCGTTGCGGAGAGCAGCCATCGGTGCGGGGTCTGAGCGGCGAGCCGCAAATGACGCCGAACCTACTTGGATGTGCGGGGGGTTGGGCAGGCCTGTTGGACCCGTTTGAGAACCTCCCCGTAGGCCTCGACAACACCGCCAAGATCCTGACGGAAACGATCCTTGTCCAGGATGCGGTCCTGGGCATCACTGATGCGGCGATCCCAGAGGCGGCAGGTGTCAGGGCTGATCTCATCGGCGACCAACAGCTGACCGGCGGCATCGAAGCCCAGCTCGATCTTGAAATCCACCAACTCCAGATCGATGCCCGCAAAGAAGCTGCGCAGGGCGTTGTTCACAGCCATCGCCAGGCGCTCCAGCTCCTGACGCTGCTCGGGGGTCAACACACCCAGCCGCTGCAGGCGTGCTTCGGTCAACAGCGGATCGCCATAGGCGTCGTCTTTGTAATAGAGATCGAGGAGGGGTGGATCCAGGGGAGTGCCGGGATCAATCGGCATCTGTTTGCAGAGGGATCCGAAGGCGATGTTGCGCACCACCACCTCGACCGGCACGATCTTCACTGGCTTCACCACCATCCAGTTGGGCTCCTGCAGGGCCAGGTAGTGGGTGGCGATCCCCTCCCGCTCGAGCAGCTCAAACAGGCGGGCGGAGATCTGACAGTTCATCAAACCCTTTCCCGCCAGCTGGGCCTTCTTGAGGGCGTTGAAGGCGGTGGCGTCGTCTTTGTATTCGACGGCCACCAGATCGGCCTGGTCGGTTTGGAAGACCCGCTTGGCCTTGCCTTCATAGAGCAGGGATCCGAGGGTGTAGGCGGTCATGGTTGCGGTGCGGCGTGGCCTCCGGGTTCGCGGGGGGAGCGCAGTTGTTGCTGCAGCTGCTCGGCGCGAGCGGTCTTCACAGGATCCTGGCGTGTGAGGCGCCATTCGCTGTAAGCGTCATCCACCCGCTGACTGAGCTTGACCAGACGTGAGCGGGCCCGCTGCGCCACAGCACCCCCAGACTCCGACTCGATCAGGTTGCGCTGTTGCTCCAGCAGCTCAGCCGCCAGACCCCAGGCCTGAACGGAAGCCGCCTGATCCAGGGCCCGCTCCATCAATTGATCCCGCTCCGCCAGGGGGAGGCGCTCCAGCAGCCGTGCGGCGAGCCTCAGGCGCTCGGCGGCCAGCTCGCCTGGACGCTGGCCTCCCAGCAGCACGGCCGCGGCCTCCTTGGAGCGTCCGAGGACGATCAAGTGCTCGGCGTAGAGATCCAGGGCGGGCTTGGTGAGCAGAGTGCCGTCTTCTCGAACCTGCAGCGGCAGGGCTATCGCCTCCAGCACCTGAGGCGCTCCAGCGGTGAGCTGCTCCAGCAACTGGGCCGCCAAGGCATGGTGCAGGCCAGCCTGGGCAGCCCGCCAACGCTGCACCAGCCACTGTTCCCGCTCCAGCCCCGGCGCCGGCCCGTAGCGGTTGAGCACGGCCAGGGCGCCCTCGGGAGCTCGGCAACTCAGCAGCGCATTGGCATTGATCAGCACCACTGAAAAGGGTTGCGGGGCCGGTGCGATCTCCAACAGGCGCTGCTGCAGCAGCCTCAGGCGGGTCACGAAATCGAAACTGGCCGCTTCCTGGCAGGCCAGGTTGAGGGCCTGCAGATCGCCTGTCTTCAGGAGCTCCTGAAACTCCGCCTCGGGCATGCTCCCCTCCACCTCGGGAGCTGAGGGTCCGCTGGGCTTCTTCGGGGCCGGCTTGCCCCGCAGCAGATCACCGATCAGGGGCAACTTGGCTTCGACCGGCGTCATCACCCCGCCCAGGACGGGCAGCACAGCAAGCGCAACCGCCAGCAGCAGCCGTCTGCGCTGACCCACCGGCGTGTAAAGAAGAGATGGCAACGACAGCGGTCCTCTGGGGACAACCTAGGGGAGCTCTCCGATTCGACATCCCTCTCTGCTCCCAATGAACGCCTCCGCATCGCTGCAAGGTCCTGCCCATGTGCTGGTGGTGGGGAGCGGTGGCCGCGAGAACGCCCTGGCCTGGGCCCTGTGTCGCAGTGCTGGCGTGGAGGCGGTCTGGGTGACTCCGGGCAACGGCGGCACTTCAGAGCTGACAGGTTGCCATCAGCTGTCGGTTGTGGAGTCGGACCATGACGCACTGCTGGGGGTCTGCCAGGAGCAGCGCATTGATTTGGTGGTCGTGGGCCCTGAGGCCCCTCTGGCCGCTGGGCTGGCGGATCGTTTGCGGCAGCACGGGATTCCCGTGTTCGGCCCCGGCGCCGATGGGGCGCAGCTGGAGGCCAGCAAACAGTGGGCCAAGGCCCTGATGGTGGAGGCCGGTGTGCCGACCGCAGGGTTCTGGCCCGCCAATAGCCGCACTGAAGCGCTGTCCGTTCTCGAAGCCCAGGGCAAACCGCTGGTTGTGAAGGCCGATGGATTGGCGGCCGGCAAAGGGGTCACCGTGGCAGAAACGCTGGAGGAAGCCCGAGCAGCGATTGAAGACATTTTTGCGGGCCGCTTCGGGGCTGGCGATGGTGCCTCCCTGGTGCTGGAGGAGCGCACCCATGGCCCGGAGGTGTCGGTGTTCGCGCTCTGTGATGGGGAGCGCATGGTGCTGCTGCCACCCGCGCAGGACCACAAGCGCATCGGGGAGGGCGACACCGGTCCCAACACCGGTGGCATGGGCGCCTATGCCCCAGCTCCCCTGCTGGATCAGGCCGGGCTGGAGCAGGTGCGACAGCTGGTGCTGGAGCCCACCTTGAAGGCCCTGCAGGCCCGCGGGATCAACTACCGCGGCGTGATCTATGCGGGCCTGATGCTCACGGAGGCCGGGCCGAGCGTGATCGAGTTCAACTGCCGCTTCGGGGATCCCGAATGCGAAACCCTGATGCCCCTGATGGGCCCGGAACTGGCCACGGTCTTGCTGGCCTGCGCCCTAGGCCAGCTGCACACCGCCCCCAGCCTGACCATTTCGGGGCGCTGCAGCGCCTGCGTGATCGCCGCCGCCCAGGGCTACCCGGGCGAGATCCGCACAGGCGATCGCATCACCGGAGAACTGGCCAACGGGGATGACCTGCAGCTGTTTCATGCCGGCACCAGACGCGATGAACAGGGTCATTGCGTGAGCAGCGGCGGCCGCGTGCTGGCGATGGTGGCCCAGGCCGATGATTTCGATCGCGCCTTCGCCCTGGCTTACTCCGGCCTGGAGCAGGTGCAGTTCGACGGCATGACCTACCGACGCGACATCGGTCATCAGGTGCGCAGCACCTAGGCTCGCCCCGTGATCAGCAGCTCCGCCAGCCCAGCACAGCGCCGATGGTGGCAGCGGCTAGCGCGCTGGTGGGCCGAATTCAGCCTGCAGACCAAGCTGCTGGCGGCGGCCACCCTGGTGGTGAGCCTGATGATGACGGGGATCACCTTCTTTGCGCTCAACGGCATCCAGGCGGATGTGCGCATGAGCGACACCCGCTTCGCCCGCGATCTGGGATTGCTGCTCTCCGCCAACGTGACGCCTCTGGTGGAGAAGGGCAACGACCGGGAGTTGGCGGATGTAGCCGAACGCTTCTGGCGCTCAAGCCGGAGCCTTCGCTACATCTTCTTCGCCGATCCCGACGGAGTCATCTACCTCGGCATCCCCATCAGCGGCACCAGTGGCAGCAGTGAGCTCCTGCTGAGCCGCAAGCTGGAGCTCCCCGCCGATCTCGCCCGGCGGCCGCAGAACCCCCTGATTCGCCAACACCTCACCCCCGACGGTCAGGTGACGGATGTGTTCGTGCCGCTGATGTCGGGCGGACGCTATCTCGGGGTTCTGGCGCTGGGGATCAACCCCAATGAGGCAGTCCTGGCCAGCGCCGCCTTGAGCCGCGAAGTGACCGTGGCTGTGTTCATCTCGATCTGGGTTCTGGTGATCCTCGGGGCGGTGTTCAACGCTCTGACGATCACACAACCGGTGAAGGAGCTGCTGCGGGGGGTGCGCTCGATCGCCGGCGGTGATTTCGAGGCCCGCATTGCCCTGCCCGTGGGCGGAGAACTGGGGGAGCTGCTCGATGGCTTCAACGACATGGCCTCCCAGTTGGAGGCCTACAACGAAGCCAATATCGAAGAACTCACCGCAGCGCAGGTGAAGCAGCAGTCGCTGATCGCGACCATGGCCGATGGGGCCCTGCTGCTGGATTCCGAAGGGCAGGTGGTGCTGGCCAACCCCACCGCCCGCCGGCTGTTCCGCTGGGAGGGCCGCAATATCGAAGGCACATCCTTGATGGCCGAGCTGCCGGAGGCCCTCGCCTTGGATCTACAGGCCCCCCTCGAAAGTCTGCTGGATAACGAGAAGGACAGCAGCGACGTGCGCTGCAGCTTCGGCGAACCCGCCCGCACCCTGCGGATCGTGCTGCAGTCCGTGCGTGATGCCAGCGGTGAAACCCTCAAAGGAATCGCCGTCACAGTGCAAGACCTCACGCGGGAGGTGGAACTCAACGCCGCCCAGAGCCGATTCATCAGCAACGTCTCCCACGAGCTGCGCACCCCGCTGTTCAACATCAAGAGCTATGTGGAAACGCTCCACGACCTGGGCGATCAACTGAGCGAGGAGGAAAAGCAGGAATTTCTGGCGATTGCCAACGCCGAAACCGACCGACTGACCCGCCTGGTGAACGATGTGCTCGATCTCTCGCGCCTGGAGAGTGATCGTGCCTGGGTGATGGAGCCGCTGGAACTCCGGGCCGCCATGGAGCAGACCCTGCGCAACTACCGGCTCAACGCTGATGACAAAGGGGTTGCCCTGGAACTGGAGGTGGAGGAACACCTCCCCCAGGTGCTGGGCAACTGGGATCTTCTCCTGCAGGTGTTCGACAACCTGGTGGGGAACGCCCTGAAATTCACCGCCGCAGGGGGGCGCCTCTGCCTCAGGGCCTATCCCTGGCCCGATAGCTGCCAGCTCGATCCGAGCACCGCCGCCGATGGGGAGAATCCCGTGTGCGATCTCACCGCTCCGCTGCCCAAGCTGCGGGTCGAAATCGCCGACACAGGCTCAGGCATCTCCCGGGAAGATCAGGAGCGAATCTTTGAGCGCTTCTATCGGGTCGAAAACGCAGTGCACACCGAAGTGGGCACGGGGCTGGGCTTGTCGATCGTTCGGGGCATCCTCGAGAAACATGGCACCACGGCCCGGATGGCCAGCGAGCTGGGGGTTGGCACCACCTTCTGGTTTGACCTGCCCCTGGAGGATGCCGACGGCGATGAACTGCGCCTTGATGCTGAACGCCTCAGCAGCCGGGCCCTGGTCTAAAGGCGTTCGTCGCTGGCGACACCCTGAACGATGCGCGAGAGCTCGCTGCGCTCATCGGTGTTGATGCGATGGGGAACGCCGCTGATGATCCGCTCAAAGTTGGAGAAGGAGTCCTTGATTTCCGGTCCATTGCCGGTGATCACGAATTCTCGAATCCCCTTGTCGTGCCAGGAGCCGCGCATCTTGAACACGTTCAGGGCGCGGGCCATCTCACCGCGAATCTCCACATACTGCAGCAACAGAATCGTGTCGGTGATGGTGGAGATGTGGGAGTCGGTGATGGAGTGACTGCCCATGAATTCTTCGGAGGTGTTGGTGAAGAACCCAGCAATCTCCTCCTGCTTGGCGTAGCCCGTCACCCCGATCACAAACTGCCTGAAGGCGTTGTGACTCACACCCCTGGCCAGGGCGGAGAGGGAGTCAATCGCCATCCGTGAGGGCTTGAACTGGCCGATCTCGGTCTTGATGATCTGCAGGTGATCTTCAAGACCTGTGGATTCGGGATAGGCGCAGATGATCTTGAGCAGCCCCTCGCGCTCCATCTCCTCAAAATCGATGCCCCAGCTGGTGGCATTGCGGAGCAACTGGGCCCGTGACTCCTCATAGGCGAACAGAATCGCTCGCTCCTTGTTGGCGCAAGCGTTCTCGACAAACTTGCTGACGAGCAGGGTCTTGCCGGTGCCGGTAGCACCGGTGGCCAGGATGATCGAATCCTTGAAGAAACCGCCGCCACACATCTCATCGAGCCGGGGCACACCGGAACTGACCCGCACATTCGAGCTGCGCTGGGTGAGTCGCATCGCTCCCAGGGGGAAGATGCTGATGCCATGGGACCCCATCGTGAAGGGGAACTCTCCCTTCATATGGGTGGTGCCGCGCAACTTGAGAATTTCCACCGTGCGGCGGCGACGCTCGCCCTCCAGCACGTTGCGCAGGATCACAACGTTGTCGCTGACAAATTCCTCAACGCCGTAGCGAGCAATGGGGCCATATTCATCAATGCGCTCGGTGGTCATCACAGTGGTGACACCGATTTCCTTGAGCCGAGCAATCAGGCGGAAAATCTCACGACGCACCACCGAAACGGCATCGTATTGCTGGAAGACAGCCGTGATGGAATCGATCGCAACACGCCTGGCTTTATATTTACGGATCGCATAATTAATTCTCTCAATCAGACCTGAGAGATCAAAGTTTCCCGCTACATCCTGACCTTCCGGATCAGGAGATGCATCAAGGAGAAAGAGCTTATCCTGCTCCACCATCTCCTGAAGATTCCAGCCAAAGCTGGCGGCATTGCGCAGAATATCGAGCGGCGATTCTTCGAAGGTGACAAAGATTCCAGGCTCGTCGAATTGACGAATGCCGTTGTAGAGAAAATTCAGGGAGAAAACCGTCTTACCCGTGCCCGAGGTACCGCTGATGAGCGTCGAGCGACCGATCGGCAGGCCACCCTGACAGATGTCATCAAACCCTTCAATTCCGGTTGGAAGCTTCTGAACCGAAGAGAGGGAATGCTGCTGGGGGCTGGGGTCCTGCATGGGGAGGGTGGTCCTACTGACAAGTTAGTGGCGGTGGGCGTCTATGCCACGAAGTTTGGCGGTTTTAAACCAGATCGCCACTGGTGGCGTCATCGACCATGGACTCAGCCAAGGCCTCGTCACTGAGCTCCTCGTAGAGCAGATCCAGGCCAATCAGCACCCGCTCCCGGTCAGACAGGTCGCCGATGATCCGTCGCACTGGCGGTGGCAGGATTTTGGCCAGGGTTGGCGTGGCGAGAATCTTGTCCTCTTCGGCCAGCTGAGGGTTCTTGAGCACATCGATCACCTTCAGGGCATAGACCCCCTGAAATTCTGTATCGAGGATGTTGCGCAACGTCTTCAACGCACGCATGGAATTGGGCGTATTCCCCGCCACATAGAGCTTGAGGATGTAGGTCTTGCGCGGACTCATTGCGATCACCTCCTGAACAAGGACTTAACTGGCCACACCTTCTGGAGGTGGCAGCTCCAGGGGTGTGTCCGGTGGAATCGAACGTCGGTACATCTCACAAAGATGGGCAAGCACATCTAAAAGGGCAAGTCGGTAGTCCTGCAGGAAATCGTTTTTGTGACCCTCCAGACGGAGCTGCTTCCAGAAGGTTTCCATCAGGTCCACGTGGATCTCCACAACTTTGTTGACCGGCAAATCACAGAAAAAAGCACTGTGCACAAAGCTTTCAATCGCCTGGTTCGCCGCCGCCGGATCCTTGAAGTAGCTGATCAATAAGTCGCGATAACCCCGCTCCAGCGAGCGCAGCAGCTCGTCGCGATCGCCCTCGGGGAGGTTGCGCAAAAACAGGGAAGGATCCCGCTTGTAGAAAACGCCGAGGTAGCCAAGGCGACCCTGCAGGCGGTTGGGAAGGCGCCAGGGGACAGGCGTTCCCGAAGTTCCCGTATCCGATCCTTCGCGCCCCACCGACAGCCCCAGGCGCAGAAAACGCGAGACCGCCGCATCGAGGCTGTAAACGATCTGCTCGAGCTGGTCCTGAGGCAGATGAACCTCGGCCTCGTGGTAATCGACCCGGCCGCTCACTTCCCCCACCACAACGGCCGGCAATAGAACGCCCTGATTGCGCAAGGCTTCAATCGCCTCAGGCTGGGTCACCCCCTGCTGCAGGAGCACCACGTCAAAGGCATCACGGCGGCGCAGCAACTCCACCACCGGATCGGGGCAGGAACCAAGGTCTTCCAGGCGGTAACGCTCGCCCTTCAGCCAGTTACCAGCCGCTTTGACCAGGCGCGGATCCGAGAGCAGAGAAGCAATCGTGAGAGCCGGCTGGGTCATCTGCCGCGATCGGGCCCCTACGCACGCCCACAGTGTTGACGGGAATGACCTTGGGCTGGGAAGATCTTTGTTTGTCTTCCAAATGCCGTGCGGCAGGCCGCAATGACGGGCTCAGCTCCGTCAGCCTGACCACGCCCGTAACGCCATGAGTACTGAGTCTCAAGTCGGTCCCTACGCCATTGTTGAAACGTCGGGAACCCAGGTGTGGGTGCAACCCAACCGTTACTACGACCTCAACCGGATCCACGCGGAGGTCGACAGCACCCTCACCCTCGAGAACGTGCTGTTGGTCAACGACGGCAAGTCGGCCAACGTGGGCCAGCCCTATGTGAAGGGTGCCACCGTTGAACTGCAGGTGATGGCCCACCGCCGCGGCGCCAAGGTCATCGTCTACAAGATGCGTCCCAAGAAGAAGACCCGCCGCAAGAACGGTCACCGTCAGGAGCTGACCCGCGTGATGGTCAAGTCCATCAGCGTTGGCGGCAAAGCTCTGGCCTGAGCCTCTCCTTCGAACCAGATCTCCTTCGTTACCTCCTGAACCATGGCCCACAAGAAAGGCACCGGCTCCACCCGCAACGGCCGCGACTCCAACTCCAAGCGCCTGGGTGTGAAGCGCTACGGCGGTGAATCGGTCAATGCCGGCTCGATCCTGATTCGTCAGCGCGGCACCTCGGTGCTGCCCGGCATCAACGTGGGCCGTGGTGCTGATGACACCCTGTTCTCCCTGGTAGATGGTGTGGTCAGCTTCGACACCATCAAGCGCGGTCTGCGGACCCGCAAGCGCATCAACGTTTCCGTCGGCTGAGAGCCAAGGCCGAACTGGTCACCGGGCCGGTGCTCTTCAAGGAGTACCGGCTTTTTTGTTGGCGCTGCCGCCTCAGGCGAGGCGATAGGCGCGGGTGGTGATCAGGTAGGGGTGAAACACCTCCAGGAACCGGCTCTGGAGCGTGCGGAAAAAGTGCTCCACCAGCTCTGGATCATCGAAGTGGAAGGGATATTCAGCGTTGAATCCCTTGAAGAAATACCAATTGAGCAGGGCGATCGCTTCCGGATTCATGCGGGCCGCGAACTCCTCGAGCTGAGCGGAGGGATCGTTGAGGTGCTCCAGAACATCCAGGCAAACAATCGTGTCGAAGCGCTCAGGCAGTGCTGGGTCAGAGAGATCGCGGAAACAGCGCAGCTTGTGGCCCAATCCGAAGTGCTCCGCCCGAGCCGTGACAAAGGCACGGTTGGCGGGATTGAGGTCGACAAACCAGACCGCCTCCACCGCCGGTCGAGCCGCGGCCGCCAGGGCATGGGTGCCGATACCACCACCGAAATCGAGCACATGCCCGCGGGCAAAACGCTCCTGAAGCCGCAGGGTGTCGGCGATGTAGTCAGCACTGCCGAGGTGCCAGGCCGATAACTCGAGCAGGTGGGCGTTCCCCACAGCGGTTTCATAGAAACTGCCGGCCTGATCGGGGTTAAACGCCCCGGGGTGGGCCGCTGCCAGTTCAGCTGTGGCCAAGGGGAGACGGCGCTCCAGCTCCGGAAGGCTTAAGGCGAGATGGTCCGCCAGATGCTGGCGCAGATCAAAGCCCCCCTCGAGAAAGTGATCGAGGGAGAGGGCAGGGATGGCGGTCATGGCTGATCACCGTAGTGGCAGCTGCTCACCCACCAACTCCGCGCCGGCTCCGGGCACGTGCAGCCAACGCCGCAGCCAGCCGGTCAGCAGGTAGAAGGGCAAGGTGTCGAGCAGGGCAGCCAGCGCCTTGAACAGGTAGCCACTGGCGATGTAGCTGCCGAGCTGGGGGAGCACCGGCAGCTCGGGGCGTACCGGAAGCACATGGGCTCCGTAATGGCTGATCAGAACCACCGCGGAGGTATCCACCAGCTGGCTCACCAAGGTGGATCCGTTGTTGCGCAGCCAGAGGGCACGGCCCGCGGTGCGGCGTTTCCAGAAGTGAAACAAGCGCACATCGGTGAACTGGGCCGCCATGTAGGCCGCCATGGAGGCGACCACGGCCCCAAAGGCCAGTCTCTGCACCGAGAAGAACGCCTCATCAGGAGCACCGGGTAAGCCCGGCAGCACGCCCCCGAGCCAAAGCACCAAGACAATCCAGCCATTCAGCAGCAAACCCACCCAGACCAGCTGGTTGGCCCGCCGCTCCCCCCAGATCTCACTGATCAGATCGGTGCAGAGGAACGTCACGGGGTAAGGCAACGCTCCCACCGCCACCACCACAGGCCAGGAACCGATCTGACCCAGCTGCAAAAACCGTGTCAGCCCAAGGATGTTGAGCATGCCCATGGTGCCGAGAAACAGACCGGCCAGCACCAGGAAGGCCAATTCACGGCGCTGCTGCAGCTCTTGCGCGTCAGGGCGAGGCATCGGCATCCAGGCAGAACCACCACACGCTTCACCCTGCCGCAGTTGAGCGCGAATGGCACGATTGCGGGGCGCTCCTGTGAACAGCGGCTTGATCTGCGGCTTTCTGGTGCTCGACAAGCCCGCGGGCCTGAGCTCCCACTCCTGTGTCGCGAGGGTGCGACGCGCCTACTGCCTCAAGCGGGTGGGCCATGGGGGAACCCTGGATCCAGCGGTGACCGGAGTGCTACCCATCGCCCTGGGACCGGCCACCCGGCTGTTGCCCTATCTGCGCAGCGACAAGACCTATCGGGGCGTGGTGCAGCTCGGTGTCCGCACAGACAGCGATGACCTGGAGGGCACCGTGCTGAACCGGCAGGCCGTGCCATCCCTGAGCCGCGAGGCGCTAGAGCAGGCGCTCACCGCCTTTCGCGGAGCGATCCAGCAGCGTCCACCCGCTGTCTCAGCGGTGCATGTGAACGGAGAGCGGGCCTACAAGCTGGCCCGAGCTGGGGTGGAGCTGGATCTCCCGCCCCGGCCGGTGACGGTTCACCAGCTCTCCCTGGAGGGCTGGAATCCCGAGCAGGGTCGCCTGGAGCTGGAGGTGCACTGCAGCTCCGGCACCTACATCCGCTCCCTGGCCCGGGATCTGGGGGCAGCCCTGGGCTGCGGTGGCTGCCTGGCTGAACTGAGGCGAACCCAGGCCCTGGGGTTTGAACTCGCCCAGGCGGTGACCCTTGAGCAACTGGACGCAGAACCGCAGCCACCGGCCCTGCTGAGCCCTCTCGAGGCCCTGCAGCACCTCCCCACCCACCAGCTCACGGCCTCGGATCTCGCCAGCTGGCGCTTCGGCCAGCAGCAGCCGTGCGAACAGAGCTGGGCCTGCGAAAGCGCGGTGGTGGTGGTCGATCCAGATGGCAACCTGGCGGGCATGGCCCGCGTGGCGGAGGTCGGCAGCCTGCAACCCAGGCTCGTGATCGACGCCGCGGGCTGAGACCCTTCCCTGCCTTCCTTGCCACATGGCCGGCCATAGCCGATGGGCCCAGATCAAGCGCACCAAGGCGATGGTGGATGCCAAGCGGGGGGCCGTGTTCACACGCCTGGGGCGCGAGATCATGGTGGCCGCGAGGGCCGGGGCCGATCCCAGCGGCAACTTTCAACTGCGCACGGCCATTGAAAAGGCCAAGGCGGCCAGGGTTCCGAACGCCAACATCGAACGGGCGATCGCCAAGGGATCAGGCCAGGGGGGCAGCGGCGCCGACGCCTTCGAAGAGGTGCGCTACGAGGGCTACGGCCCGGGGGGCGTGGCTGTGTTGATCGAATCCCTCACCGACAACCGCAACCGGGCCGCCGCCGAAATTCGGCTGGCCTTCAACAAAAACGGAGGCAACCTCGGCGAAACGGGCTGCGTGGGCTACTTGTTCGAGCACCGCAGCGTGGTGCGTCTCGAACAGGAGCAGCTGCAGGAGGAGACCTTGCTGGAGCAGCTGTTGCAGCTGGAGGAGCAGGGAGGGCCAGCAGCCCTGGGCTACGAGCTCGATCAGGAGGGAGCCGAGGTCTATGGCGCCTTCGAGCAACTGGAAGCCCTGCAGGACGGTCTGCGCAACCTGGGGCTGCCCGTGGCGAGCTGGGAGCACCGCTGGATTGCCGGCACCCCCTGCCCTCTGGAGGATCCCGCCGCTCTCTCCAGTTGCTTGAAGTTGCTCGATGCCCTTGAAGAGCTCGATGACGTGCGCAGTGTGACCTCCAACCTCGAAGCCGATGAAGCCCTGATGCAGGCCGCCCTCAGCTGAGGCACAAGGCCGAGGCTGCGCTTTGGTCGGCAATCACCTGGAGGCCGCGATGGTGCTGCAACCAGCTGGCGGGCACCTCCGGGCAGGGGGCCTCCTGCAGGCTGCGCCGGAGGATCTCGGCTTTTTCCGCCCCTGTCACCACCAACAACACCGTTTCTGCTGCAAGGATCTCGGCTAGGCCAAGGGTGATGGCTCGAGCCGGAACGGCCTGAGGGTCTCCGCCAAAGGCAGCGGCGTTCTGCTGGCGCGTGCTGGCACTGAGCGTGAGACAGCGGCAGCAAGCCTCGGGCCGACAGGGGGGTTCGTTGAAGCCCACATGACCGTTGCGACCCAGGCCCAGAAGTTGAAGGCCAATGCCCCCGGCGGCCCGAAGTTGCTGGGCATAACGGATCGCCTCGGCCTCTGGATCTACAGCGCGGCCATCGGGAAGACGCAGGCAACCCTGAGGAAGATCCAAGGGCTCGCCCAACTGAAGCGCCATGAACTGGGCGAAGGAGCAGGCATCCCCATCACCCAGCCCCACGTATTCATCGAGGTTGAAGCTGCTCCAGCTGGAGATCAGGCGTTGACGCTCCTGCGGCGGCAAGGCCCGAAGGCGGGCAACAAAGACTCGATACACCGGCTCCATGGTGCGTCCGGTGGCCAGCCCCAGGGTGCGCCCAGAGGCCAGGGCCTCGTGCAAACGCCCAGCCACCTGATCCGCCACGGCAAAGGCATCCGCCTCCACCAGAAGCGGGGGGCGAGCCAAGGGGAGAGAGGGGGTCAAGGGGAGGGGGCCAGGGCCTGCAGTGCGTCCGCCCCTGAGCCTGACCGAGGAGCAGGGGTTTGCGCCAGGGCTGCGTAGGGCTGGAGCTGGGCGCCTCGGTAGTAGTGATGAAGGATCGATTCATAGCTCTCGCCCCTCTGGGCCATGGCTAGGGCGCCCCACTGACTCATGCCAATCCCGTGTCCGTAGCCGCGGCCCACGGCCACCAGCTGCAGCACCTCGCTGGAGAACTCCTGGGCAGGCGGCAGGCTGAAGGCCGGAAGGGGCGGCGGTGAGGCCGGCCAGACCAGGGACGGCGCGGACGTTCTGGCGGAGAGAGCGCGGGGTTCCAGTTCAAAGCGAACCCAGGTGCTGCGGAGCCCCAGCCGACTGCGCAGCTGGGCACCCGTGAGCAGCAGTTCCGTTCCGGGTCCAACGACGCGGGCCTGACGCACCCGACCGGATGGAGTGGTGGAGAGCACCGTGATGGCCAGCACCTGATCCAACTCAGGGAAGGCCTGCTGCAACAGGGCCGCATCAAGGGGCTTACGCCAGAGGTGCACCGGAGAGGCCTGGTCAAAATCCGGCACGCTCACCAGGTAGGGCAGCTGACGGCTCCAGAGATCCCCGCTGCTCTCGGTGGCTCCACCACTGCTGCTGTGGAACACCGCATCGATCAAGGCGTTGCCGAAGGTGAGCACCATCCCGCGGGTGGCTTTCACGGCACCCCAGGTGCTCGGAGTTTCCGCCTCGACCCCCTTGTAAACCTGGCTGGCCACCGTGGCCTTCACGTCGTAGGGAGCCGCTGGCTTGCGCGCCTTGAGGGCATAGGTGCGCGCCGCCACCGCCTGGGCCTTCAGGGCTGCCTCAGGCCAGCTGGCGGGCATCTCGCTGCCCACCACGCTGGGCAAATAGGTTTCCAGCTGAACGTGATTCACCACTTGCAGCTGTCCCCCCACGGGACGCAGCTGCAGGCGACCGCGGAAACGGCGCGAATCCAGCCAAAGCCCAGGGTCATCCGCGCCGGGAGCGGAGACCGCTTCCAGCCACAACTCGCGCTGTTGACGGGCCCCATCCAGCTCCAGGGTGCTGCCCTGGGTTTCAAGGCCCAACGGCAGACCGCGTTCATCGAGCACCCGCATGCCCTGGGCCTCGGCGGGCGGGCGCACACGAACACTGGGGGCCTCGAGCACCAACACCCGCAGCCAGGGCTCCTTCTGGCCCTCCTGCAGGCGCACCTCAGCCGCCAGCGGCAGCGGCAGGGCGAGCGCCAGGGCGCACCAGCGGATCCCAGACAGAGGGCGTCTCATGGCAGGGGTGAAGGCAGGCCATTGTGACGAGCGCCCGTGGGCCTGACCAGCCCCGGCGTGGCACGATCTCTTCAGAGAGACCGGGGAGCTCACCGGCCGTGCAGGTCACTTTCCTCGGCACCAGTTCAGGGGTCCCCACCCGGGCGCGGAACGTCTCCGCCGTGGCCCTGCGGCTGCCCCAGCGTTCAGAGCTCTGGCTGTTCGACTGCGGAGAGGGCACCCAGCACCAATTTCTGCGCAGTGATCTGAGGGTCAGCCAGCTGAGCCGGGTCTTTGTGACCCACATGCATGGGGATCACATCTTTGGCCTGCCGGGCCTGCTGGCCAGCCTGGGGCTGGCGGGCAGCTGCGATGGCATCGACCTGTATGGTCCCGACCCCCTGCGGGACTACCTCGAAGGGGTCATGCGCACCTCCTCGATGCGGATTAGCTACCCGCTGCGTACCCATCGGGTCAAGGAGGCGGCCAGCAGTGGAGCGGTGCTGCTGGATGACGACGACATCAGCGTGCGATGCACCCTGCTGACCCACCGGGTGCCGGCTTATGCCTACCGGGTGGATCAGAAACCCCGTGCCGGCCGTTTTGATGTGGCCCAGGCCCAAGCCCTCGGCATCCCCCCCGGACCGATCTACGCCGAGCTCAAGGCAGGGCGCGAGGTGGTGCTGGAGGACGGCCGGATCATCAACGGCGCCAGCCTCTGCGGTCCGGAGCGCCCCGGATGCAGCGTGGTGTACTGCACCGACACGGTGTTCTGTGACGCGGCCGTGGAACTGGCTATCGGCGCCGATCTTTTGATCCACGAGAGCACCTTTGCCCACGCCGAAGCGGAGATGGCCTTCGCGCGGCAGCACTCCACCAGCACCATGGCCGCCCAGACAGCCCTGGCCGCCGGTGTGAAACAGCTGGCGCTCACCCACCTCTCGCCGCGCTATGTGCCGGGCAACCCGGTCACCGCTGACGATCTGCTGGCGGAGGCCAGGGCCATCTTCCCCAACACCGAACTGGCTAAAGACTTCCTCACCCTGGAAGTAGCCGCAAGCGATTCCTGAGGCTGCAACAGTTCGTGAGTGCCTGGCGCCAGGCCAACCAGCAAGCCCATCGGCCGTGATACAAGAGCTCTGGCGCGATCTAAACGCCACGTTGCCGGCTTTTTCGATGGCCTCTTCCTTCTCCTCTGCACTCCGGTCCCTGGCCCGGCTGCTGCTTCTCCCGCTCGCCCTGCTGGTGGGTCTTGCCGGCCCTGTCCAGGCAGCCCAGTGGACCACTGAGCAGCTCACCGTTCCCGCCGATGCCAGCGGCACCACGGTGACCTTCAGTGAGCAGGAGATCAAAGCGGGCCGCAAGATCTTCAACTCCAGCTGCGGCGAGTGTCACGCCGGCGGCATCACCAAGACCAACCACAACGTGGGCCTCGATCCCGAGACCCTCGCCCTGGCAAGCCCCGCCCGGGACAACGTGGATGCCCTGGTGGATTACATGAAGGATCCCACCAGCTACGACGGCGAATACAGCATTGCTGACGTGCACCCCAGCATCCGCAGCAGCGATGTGTTCGTGAAGATGCGCGACCTGAGCGACGATGACCTGCGCCTGATGGCCGGCTTCATCCTCACTGCTCCCAAGGTTCAAGGTCTCCAGTGGGGCGGCGGCAAGATCTACTTCTGATCGATCCCAACGAGCTCAATCGCTTCAGCCCCGCCAGCGGCGGGGCTTTTTGTTGGCTGTGGCTCAAGCGGAGGGGGCCGGAGGCCTCTGATTGGCCGGATCGAAGGAGCTGGGCTGCTTGCTGTACCACCACTCCTGTAGAGGCCCACTGAGCCGCATCGAGAACAGCGTGAGCACCGTGACGGTGGGCCTAGAACCCGGCTGAAGCAACTCCACCGCATAGGAGGGGCAGCGGCGGGAGGCCAGATCCGCCACGAAGCGACGACCCACACGCCTCCAACTGGGCTCCTTGCTGCGCCAGGCCAGACGACAGCAAGGCCAGGGGAGCTCCTCGCGATCAAACAGGCGACAGCAGGGGCCGATCACACGGAAGCTGTACTGCGCCCCGGGGCTGGTGTGCTCACTGCCGGACGCATAGACAGCATCGATCGGGGCTGGTGCGGAAACCGATGCGGAAGCGGCGGCGGTCACGGTCGAACGCGAAGGGTTCTGAAGACAAAAAAACCACCCCGAAGGGTGGTGAGGGAGAAACCAATGCCGGGGCGTGAACAGGCACGCCCCTGAGGAGCTCAGTACAGCTCTTCTTCGGCGTGGGTCTTGATGGTGCAGTCGCTGGTGGGGTAGGCCACGCAGGTCAGCACGAAACCAGCTTCGATCTGGTCGTCGTCGAGGAAGCTCTGGTCGGACTGGTCAACGGTGCCAGCGGTCAGCTTGCCGGCGCAGGTGCTGCAAGCACCAGCACGGCAGGAGTAGGGGAGGTCGATGCCCTGCTCTTCAGCGGCGTCGAGGATGTACTGATCGTCGGGAACCTCGATGGTCTTGTTGAGGCCCTCTGCCTCGCTGATGAGGGTGACCTTGTAGGAAGCCATGGAAGGGATTGGGGCTCACAGGCTCCTGGGATTGTTCCCGGGCCCGTAGGACGGACCCTTCCTACATCCGACAAGGGCTGATCCAGGGGTTCTGTGGCCATCTGCCCGCGAAGGCCAATGGGACAGCCAGGCACACATCAGCGTGACTTATGCAACAACGGGGGTTGCCGAATTTTGTTCAGGCCCGCCTAATCGTCATCAAGCCCCACTGGCTCTGCTGTGCGGCGAGCTCCGCCTGCCAACCCTGCTCCAGCAGTGCCGCCTGCAGACGCGGAGCCTGCTCCACCAGCAGACCACTCAGCAGGCCCAGGCCCGTGGGCGCGAGAACGCTCTGGAAGGCGGGGCAGAGCGCTTCAATCACTGGCGCCAGAATGTTGCAGAGCAGGAGATCCGCGGGCTGGCCCTGTAGCAGCTCCGCGAGGGTTTCGACCGAGCCCAACTCCACCTGCAAGCGATCGCTGAAGCCACTGACCACCGCGTTATCGCGGGTGGCACGCACCGCTAGAGAGTCGGTGTCAGCCGCGGCCACCGTCGTTGCCCCCTGCAGCAGGGCCGCAATGCCAAGAATGCCGCTGCCGCAGCCCAGATCGGCCACCCGGATCGGGCCCAGGTCAGGAGCCCCCTGGGTGCCCCTCTGCTCCGCAAGGACCTCAATCGCCTCGAGACAAAGGCGGGTGGTGGGATGGCTACCTGTGCCGAAGGCGCTGCCTGGATCCATGCGGATCACCAGGCGATCCGCATGTTCGGCGGGCAGCTCGAGCCAGGCGGGAAGAATCAACAGGCGCTGGCCCACCGGATCAGCCTCCCAGTGCTGTTTCCAGCTGAGGCTCCAATCCTCATCATCCTGCTGCTCCCAGGCGATCGAGGGCAGGCGAAGCCCAAAGGTGTCCGCCAAGGGGGCTAGAGCCTGCTCCAGCTGGATTCGCTCCGCCTCCGGCCAGTCTGAGGCCGGCAACCAGGCCACCAGCTGGCGCTGGTCAGGCTGCTCCGGGCGATGGCGCACCGCCACCCTGGGGATCCCCAGGGTGTTGAGCTTCCAGATCAGCGATTCCTCAAGCTCTGGAAGCGAGAGCAGTTCGAGGCGCCACCAGGAGAGCGTCATCGGTGGGGGAGCTCCGTGCTCAGAGGGTCACGGGGTGGGCTTCCTGGATCCCGTTGATCTGGTGAATGGTGGCCAGCAGGCTGGCGGGCAGGGGGTCATCGAGGCTCAGCACCATCACCGCATCACCCCGCACGATGCGGCGACCCACCTGCATCGAGGCGATGTTCACGTTGTGCTCACCGAGCACGGAACCCAGGTTGCCGATGATCCCCGGCATGTCCCGGTGACGGGTAAACAGCATGTGCTTGCTGGGGGACACGTTCACCGGGAACTCGTCGATGGTGGTCACCCGCAGCTCGCCATCGGCAAACACGGTGCCGGTCACGGCATGGCTGCCCTTGGCCCCTTTGGCGCTGAGCTGGAGTGAACCGCCAGCAAAATCCCGGGCTGCGTCGTCTTTCACTTCGAGCACGTGGATGCCGCGTTCCTTCGCCTCGAGGCCGGCGTTCACAAAGTTGATCGAATCGCCCAGGGCACTCGAAAGCAGACCCTTGAGGGATGCGATCACCAGAGGTTGCGCAGGGTGCGTGGCGAACTCGCCCTGCAGACGCACCTCCAGCTCACTGATCTGCCCACCGGCGAGCTGACCGAGCAGCTGACCGAGGGTTTCGGCCAGTTGCAGATGGGGCTTGAGCTGCTCCATCACCTCGGCGTTCAGGCCTGGGATATTCACGGCACTGCGCGCGGGCAGGCCCAACAGCACATCACGGATCTGCTCCGCCACATCCACCGCCACGTTTTCCTGGGCCTCTTCCGTCGAGGCTCCGAGGTGGGGAGTGAGGATCAGGCGCTCGCTGACACTCCGCAGCGCGGAATCGGCCTCCAGGGGCTCCTTGGCATAGACATCGAGAGCCGCGCCGGCGATCACGCCCTTCTCAACGGCTTCAGCCAGGGCCTTCTCATCGATGATCCCGCCCCGGGCACAGTTCACGATGCGCGCGGTGGGCTTCATCGTGCGCAGCAGCTCGGCGTTCACCAGGTTTTCGGTGTCGGGCGTGCGCGGCAGGTGCAGGCTCACGTAGTCGGCCTCAGCGAAGAGGGCCGGTAGCTCCATCAAGCGCACCTGCATCTGCTGGGCGCGCTCAGCTGAAACGAAGGGGTCATAGGCCATCACATCCATGCCCATGGCCTTGGCCACGCGGGCCACATGGGAGCCGATCTTGCCCAGACCCACCACGCCAAGAGTCTTCTTGTAGAGCTCGTTGCCGACGTATTTCTTGCGATCCCAACCGCCGGCCATGGTGCTCACGTGGGCGTGGGGCACATGCCGCGACAACGAGAGCATCAGGGCCAGGGCATGCTCAGCCGCGGCGATCGTGTTGCCCTCGGGCGAGTTCACGACGATCACGCCTCGCTTGGTGGCCGCCGGCACATCCACGTTGTCAACGCCAACGCCGGCACGGCCGATGATCCGCAGCTTGCCTGCGGCTTCGATGATGTCGGCCGTCACCGTGGTGCCGGAGCGGATCATCAAGGCGTCGTAGTCGCCGATGATCTCCTTGAGCTGCTCGGGCGGTAGGCCCGTGCGGACATCCACCTGGGCCACTTGGGACAGGATGTCGATCCCTACTTGATCAATGGGATCAGAAACCAGAACCTTCGTCATGACCCGGCGGGGTGGGGGCGGCCGGAGGTGAAGTGTAGAGATGGGCCCCCAAAGGCCCCTCAAACCAAGGCCCAGCCCAGGGCAGAAGCATGGAGAATTGCCAGGTCTTGGCGGTGAACTCGTGGGCAGCAGCGTTGTGGTGGTGCTCTCAGGGCGTCAGCAGTTGCATCGGCTGAAGGACCAGCTGGCAGCCCTGACCCCCGCGCCGATCCGGCTGGTGGCGATCGGTGAATCCGAAACCGATCTGGCCTCCGTGGATGAACTCAACCCCGCCATCGCGCGGCGACGGCGGCAGCGGGGCATGGCCACCTGGTTGATGCCCTTTGGCTTCTTCGCAGGCCTCACCTTCACCTACATCACCGATCTGGACACCTTCGCCTTTGCCGGGCCGATCGGCTCCCATCTGATCGGTGGTTTGCTGGGGCTCGGGTCCGGCCTCATGGGCAGCTTCGCCGCCGCGGCCAGCGTGACCTCGGAGGTGGATGACCGGGTGCGCGCCCTGCGCAACCGCCTGGAGGAGGGCAACTGGCTTCTGCTGGTTGAAACCGCCACGGGCGTGGACATTCCCTGGACGCGGCTCCAGGAGGCCAAACCCCAGAGCGTGGTGCGCCTGAACGAGGGCTGAGGGAACCGCATGCTGCCGCGCTCGGAACTGCTGCAGGGGAGCCGCAACCCCGACTTGCTCACGGTGGTGATTGATCAGGCGGAGCAGGCGCTTCGCACCTGGGAACCGGTCTGGACAGGATTTCTGGCCGCCGACGGCCGTGAGGAGGTGGAGCGCCTGCTGGGGAGCCTCAGCGAAGTGGCACTGATCAGCGACGGAGGCTGGCCCCAGGCGGAGCGGCGACGCTTGCTGCTGCATCGCCGCGAACAGGCCAGCGAGGAGCTCGTGCTCTCAGCTCCACTGATGGGCCTGTTGCTCAGCGGCAACTTCCTGTTTGACCCTGCCGAACCCTCGGACGTGCGGCGGGGATTGATCGAGGCCGGTGCCGACCCCAGCAGCCTGGGGGACATCTGGATGCGCGGCGATCGGGGCGCGCAACTGGTGATCAGCGCGGAGCAGGCGGAGCTCTGGCAGGGCAGAGCAGCCCAGGTGCGCAGCGTGGAGGTGCAGGCGGAGCTGGTGCCACTGGCACAGCTGCAACTCCCCGCCAGCCGCAGCCCAAAGCAGCTCTCCAGCGTGGAGGCTTCCCTACGCCTGGATGCGGTGGGCTCTGCGGGACTCGGCCTCTCGCGCAACCGCATGGCCGATCTGATCCGCGCGGGAGCAGTGCGGGTGAATTGGAGCGTGATTACCAGCCCGAGCCGGGAGGTGCAGCGCGGTGATCGCATCCGCTTGGATGGCCGGGGAGAACTGGAAATTCAGGAGATCCAACCGACCAAGCGCGACCGCTGGCGCGTGGTGATGGAGCGCCGCTGAGCCCAGGCAGCCTGCTCCTGACCAACTGCTAAGTTCCCTAGGCCGAAAGGCTTCTGAGGGCGATTAGCTCAGAGGTAGAGCACTACCTTGACACGGTAGGAGTCACTGGTTCGATTCCAGTATCGCCCACTTCCCCAAGGGTCAAAACGCCCACCTGCGCGAGCGATGACGGCCGAGCAGAGCAGTTCAGCACAAACCGTTGTGCTCGGGTTGGGGCGATCAGGCCTCGGGGCAGCGCGTCTGCTGCGCCGCCACGGCCAGCCGGTTTTGGTGCTGGAGAGCGGTGACAGCCCGGAGCATCACCGCAAAGCAGACCTGCTGCAACAGGAGGGCATCGCGGTTCGCCTGGGGCAACCGCTCGCCCTCTCGAGCTTTGAAGGGCTCAACGCCCCGATCCAGAGGGTGATTGTCAGCCCTGGCATCCGCTGGGACCACCCTGTGCTCGAGGCCCTGCGGGAGCGGGGTATCCCAACGGATGGCGAGATCAGCACCGCCTGGGAAGCCACGCGCCCCGTTCCCTGGATTGGCATCACAGGAACCAATGGCAAAACCACGGTCACCCATCTGGTGGCTCACCTGCTCAAGCAGGCCGGTCTCGATGCGCCGATGTGCGGCAACGTGGGGCACTCGGCGGCGGAGTTAGCCCTCGAGCGCCTGGCGTCGGCCGCCGGTCTCCCCGCTTGGCTGGTGGTGGAACTGAGCAGCTACCAGATCGAATCAGCGCCGGCTCTGGCTCCGGAGATCGGCATCTGGACCACCCTCACCCCGGATCATCTGGAGCGGCACGGCACCCTCGACAACTACCGGGCGATCAAACGCAGCCTGCTGGAGCACTCCCGCGTGCGCATCCTCAACGCTGATGATCCGGATCTCGCCAGCCGAGCCTCCAGCTGGGATCAGGCCCGCTGGGTCACCGCTGCCGATCCCGCCCGGGCCCGGAGCCAAGGCATCGACCCCTGGCTCTGGATCGAGGCCGACCAGGTCATGCACGCCGATGGTCCCCTACTGAAGGCTGGATCCCTGGCGATGCCCGGTGCCCACAACCGCCAGAACATGCTGCTGGCCGTCGCGGTTGGCCTGGAGTTGGGCCTCAAGGGCCCAGAGATGGAAGCGGCTCTCCGGGTGTTCCCGGGCGTGCCCCATCGGCTGGAGCTGATCCGCGAGCTCGAAGGGATCCGCTGGATCAACGACAGCAAGGCCACCAACTACGACGCTGCCGAAGTGGCGTTGCGGGCTCTGGATGGCCCCCTGGTGGTGCTGGCTGGAGGGGAGGCCAAACAGGGCGAGGCCAGCGGTTGGCTCGAGGCTCTCCACGAGAAGGCCGCCGCAGTGGTGCTGTTTGGCGCGGCCCAGGAGACGTTTGAGCAGATGCTGCAGAACGCGCACTTCGGCGGGGTGATCGAACGCCACGCGGATCTAGCTGAAGCCGTGCGCAGCGCCCATCAGCTCAGCCGCAACCACGGCTGCGAAGCGGTGCTGCTGTCACCAGCCTGCGCCAGCTTTGATCAGTACAGCGACTTTGAAGCCCGTGGCGATCATTTTCGTGCGCTGACAAACAGTCTTCAGGCGGGCTAGTCAATCGCTTTACACTCGCCGCCATAGCTGATGGTGGTCATGGCCTACTGGCTGATGAAAAGCGAACCCGATGTCTACGGGATTCAGCATCTCCAGCAGGAAGGCTCCACCCTCTGGGACGGCATTCGTAACTACCAGGCGCGCAACTTCATGCGCACGATGCAACCTGGCGACCGGGCTTTTTTCTACCACTCCAATGCCAAGCCACCGGGGATTGTGGGGCTGATGGAGGTGATTGAAACCCGAATCACCGATCCGAGCCAATTTGATCCCAACAACAAGTATTTCGACCCGAAGTCGAAACCTGACGCGCCCCGATGGGACTGCGCCCGCTTGCGTTATCTGGGCACCTTCGCTGAACTGCTGAGCCTCGACGCCCTCCGCGAAAGCTTCAGCATCGAGGAGTTGCCCGTGGTGCGTCAGGGCAACCGACTCTCGATCCTTCCCGTGCCGGAGGCCAGTGCCGAGCGCCTGCTCAGCCTGTTGGGCCCCCTTTGAACGGTCACGGTCGCGCACTGCGGCCCCTGCGGGCGCTGCGGGCCAGCGCTCAGCAGCTCTGGCAGCATCCCTGGCCTCTCCTGGGGTTCAGCGCCACCACCTGCGGCCTGCACCTGCTGGGCTGGGGCGTGTTCGCCAGTGCCGAGCAGGCCGGGAGTGCGGTGCTCAACACCACGGCCCATCTGCTGGGCATCGTTCTCTACTTCGGAAGCCTGATCTGGATGATCGATGGCTTCACCCGCGCCGGGTTGAGCCTTGCCGCCGCCGAGGCACCGCGCGCCGACGCCCTATTTCGCTGGCATGGCCACTGCAGCTGGCAGTTGTGCCGTGGGCTGTTGCTGCTGATGGCGCTGATCAGCCTGATTGTGTTGAGCAGCTTTGGCCTCTGGTCGTTGCTTCTGCTCCTGCTGCCGGCCCTGGCTCCCCTCGCCGTTGCCGTGGGGCTGCTGCTGAGCGTTGCCCTGGCTCTGAGCCAACTGTTTCTGGCCTGCTGGATCGTGTCGGACGACCTCGATCCCCTGGCCGCCCTGAAGAGGGGTTGGGCCCTGCTCCCCCGGCGCAGCGCAGGCCTGCTGGGGCTCGCTGGCGTTGTGCTTTTGATCGCCATGGCGCCGCTGCTGCTGGGGCTGGTGGCGGAAGTGCTGCTGGAAGGCCTCGGGCTACCGATCACCGCGGTGGCGTTGGTGATCGCCCTGCCGCTGCTGGCCACCACGGTGACCAACAGCTTCACGAGCGCGAGGGCTTAGGCGATCGGATCGCTGAAGCGGGACTGCTGAGGGAACAGGTTGGCGAGGTAACAGCGGGTGATCTCTCGGGTCTGCACACCGTTCTGCACCAGGAACCCGGCCAAGGCGGCCTGGAACAAGCGGTATTGATCCCAATTCGGATGGGCCTCGATGAAGCCCTGCATCGACTGCAACAGGGGCTCGGGGACCTCAGCACACATGCTCACCGTGCCTGTTGGCTCCATGCACTCACCTCGTCGGACGAGCACCAGTTCCCCACAACAAGCGGCAACGGTCAACCCGCGACCCGGAGTGGCATTCCAAGGCCATCTCAGCGTGAGATGGCCCATGGCCCAACGCATCTCCCAGGGCTGAATCCCGGGCAGCCAGGCAGCTGGGCAGGGGGCCCAGGCTTGTCAACCAGCGTTGCCGAATCCTGCCTGGTTCTCCACAGCCGCCCGAGGCCAGGGGGATCTGCTGAGGCAGGGTTGTGGAAAACAGGTGCAAAACGTTGGGGAACAGCTCCCCCTAGCCAGGGAGAAACCCTCTGATCAGCAGTGCTGATCACCACAACGTTCTCAGGGCTGATCTCAGGTTCGGTTCAGGCATGCTGACGAGAGCCACACCACGCCATGACGGCTGCCCTGTTCGGAACTGGCCTGCTGGGCGGCGCCATCGCCCAGCGTCTGTTGCAGTACGGCCAGGAGCTATGGGTCTGGAATCGCTCCCCTGATCGCTGTCAGCCCTTGCAGGCCTTGGGAGCCCAGCAGGCGCTCAGGCCTCTGGAGGCCGCCCAGCAGGCCCCGTGGCTGATCACCGTGCTCAGTGACGGTCCCAGCACCCGTGAGCTCCTTCTGGAGCAGATCAACGGCGGCCTGCGGGGCCGCACCGTGATCCAGATGGGAACAATCGGTCCAGATGAAAGCCGTGAGCTGGCCGAGGCGGTGGCCCAGCGCGGTGGGCGCTATCTGGAGGCCCCGGTGCTGGGCAGCAAGCCAGAGGCCTTAGCCGGAAGCCTGCAGCTGATGGCCGGTGGTCCCAAAGAGCTCTATGCGCAAGCCCTGCCGCTGCTGAGCCAGCTCAGTGCCACCCCGGTGCATCTGGGGGAGGTGGGCACGGCGATGGCCGCGAAGCTCGCCCTCAATCAGCTGATCGCCAGCCTCACCCATGCCTTCAGCCTGTCGCTGCATCTGGTGCAGCGCAGTGGCGTGGAGGTGGAGGCCTTCATGGATCTGCTGCGCAGCAGCGCTCTCTACGCCCCGACCTTTGACAAAAAGCTCGAGCGGGAACTGAAGGGCGACTACAGCAACCCCAATTTCCCGACAGCCCATCTGCGCAAAGACCTAGCTCTGTTCCAAGCGGCCGCACAAGCCACGGGACTCGACAACCAGGGGCTTGAGGGATTGCTTGAGCTCCTCGAGAACGCCACTCAGGCAGGGCTGGACCCACTCGACTACTGCGCCTTGCACGCCCTCACGGCTGGCCATACAGCTGCTGCAAAGCAACCGTGAAGGGCCCCGCCGCCGCTTCCGGCCAGAAGCACTCCAGCGCGCGCTGGGAGGGGTCAGGACTGAGCACCGCCCGCAACGCCCAGCTCTGGCGATCCCCCTCGATCGAGAGCCACCAGACCCCGCGCTCCAGCTCCAGCTCAATCGCCTCCTCGGCCATCAGCTGATCCACCAACTGACGGTGCTGCTCGACTAGATCCCAGACACCATCCCGAAGCGCCAGGGCCTCGGCATCGCTGAGTTCAGCCGCCCAACCATTCCCAGCGATCAACACAGGAAAGGGATGGCGGCTGGCATTCCAGGCCAATCGCCATCCCTCACCTTCACGCTGAATCACAGCGAACGAACCGCTCAGCCAGGCAGCAGATCGGGCTGATCCTGCTCATCGCTGAGCTCGATGATGGCCCGCTGCACAGGCTTGACCATCGAATCCTCCAGCAGACCGTCGAAGTCATCGAAACGGCGCTGCTTCGCGCGGAAGGCAATGCGAACCGTGGTCAGGTAACGGTTGCTGGAGTGCCGCACCAGATTCTCGGCGCGCTGGGCGAGCTCTTTGGGGCTGACGTTGACGCCGAGATACATGCACTATTCGCCAATCGACCCATCGTAGGCCAGCAGACTGCTGGGCAACGGAACGGTGACCGGGAAGACCAGCGGCTCCTCCCCCGGCACCAGCAGACGAATCTCCCGGGCCAGCTGCAACGCCTCCAGGGGTGGCCGCAGCAGATCGATCACGCCACAGACCATGGCGCGGTGAGCCAGGTCACGGCACTCCACCTTGAGCGCCCCCCAACCGCGAGACAGGCGAGCTGCCAGCAGGGGATCCAGCCGCCGGGCCAGAGCCGGATCCTCCCGATAAAACGACCACACCGCCACCGCAACCCGGTCCATCACGCCTCGCAAGACCCACTGGTCTCACCATGGAGTCGTGAAATGCGTCACGCTCGTGCTCGGCCGTTTCCCTTCAGCTTTGATCCATGGCCGGCACCCTTGCCATCGATCTCGGCAGCAGCACGACGGTGGTGGCCCACCTCGATCCCACGCAACAGAACCCTCGGCTCCTGCCCATTCCACCCTTCAGCACGGATGATCCCCCGGTGATTCCCAGCCTGATCTGGCTGAACGGCGAGGAGACGGAGCGCCCCCTGATCGGCCGTCAGGTGCTGGAGGCGGGCCTGCTGGAGCGCGGTGGTCCGCAGTTGCAGCGCGACTTCAAGCGCCAGATTGGCGCCCCAGCCCGCACCGGTCCGCCAAGCCTGCTGAGCCCGGAGCAGAGCGGATGCCTGCTTCTGCAACGGATCTGGAGCCAACTCCCCCACGATCTCCAACCGGAGCGGCTGGTTCTCACAGCCCCGATCGACAGCTACCGCACCTACCGCCAGTGGCTGCTCGACGCCCTCTCTGACCTTCCGGTGCCCGAGGTGGCGCTGGTGGATGAGCCCACTGCGGCCGCCATCGGCGCCGGACTGCCGGCGGGCAGCCGGGTGCTGGTGGTGGACATCGGCGGAGGCACCACCGATCTCTGCCTCGTGGCCCTGCAAGGAGGCGAGGGGAAAGCCGCCCCGATCGCCCAACTCCTGCGCTTTGCAGGACGCGAGCTCAATCACAGCCAACAAACCCTGCGCACCGCTGATGTGCTGGGCAAAGCGGGGTGCGCCATCGGAGGTCGCGATCTCGATGGCTGGATCGCAGTGGAGCTGATGCCTGCGCAAGCCCACGGCCTCGAGGGCCCTCCAGCGGGCCTGCTCAGTGCCTGCGAACGGTTGAAATGTCAGCTGAGCACCCGCAGCGAAGCCCTCGGGCTCTGGACACCAGACCCCCGGCAGCCACCTGTCGAGCTGCGGCTGCGCCGTCCGGATCTGGAGGCCCTTCTGGAGCGCCGGGGCCTGCTCAACCTGTTGGATGAACTGCTCGAATCCGTGCTGGCCTCAGCCCGCGCCGCGGGCGTTCGCCGAGACCAGATCGATGCGGTGCTGCCGGTGGGGGGCAGCAGTCAGATGCCCCTGATCCGCTCCTGGCTGGCGAACGCCCTGCCAGGGGTTCCCATTCGTGGCGATCGCCCAGTGGAAGCGGTGGCGCTGGGGGCTCTCAGCCTGACGCCAGGGGTCACAGTGAAGGATGTGCTGCATCAGGGTGTCTCGCTGCGCTGCTGGGACCAGCGCAGTGGAGAACACCGCTGGCACCCCCTGTTCATCGCGGGACAGAGCTGGCCGGTGGAGCAACCGCTACGGCTACGTCTGGCCTGCAGCGAGCCAGCCCAGACGTCACTCGAACTGGTGCTGGGGGAACCAGAGCTCGAACAGCGCAGCGAAGTGGTCTACGTGGATGGCCTGCCGGTGTTGCGTCGCCGTGCAGCCGGAGGTGCCCGTGTCAAACCCTGGGATCAGGAGGCCTTGGCCTTGCGCCTGGATCCCCCGGGGGACCCAGGCGTCGACCGGTTGGAACTGGGGTTCTGGATCAACGAAGCCGGACAGCTGATGGTGGAAAGCAAGGATCTGATCACCCAGGAGAGCGAGCCTCCCGTGAACCTCGGTCCCGTGCGCTAGGGGCCGGCTGCAGCGCTGCCCCCGCTGCAGTGATGACAGGGGCCTGGCTACATAAAACAGTTGTGCTCATGACACGCGCAGATTGGCCATCCGGCGGCACCGGCTTCCACGCTTCTGGCTGGTGCTCACCCTGGGCCTGGTCAGCGGAGCCGTGGGCGCTGCCTACTGGTGGGAAAAGCAGCTGCCGCAGCGCCTGGAGCGTGCTGCGGCAGAAGGTCGCCTGGACGACTGCCTGCGCTACGGGGAGCAGCTCTCGGCCCTGCGCTGGCTGGGAGGGCGGGCACCGCAGGAGCAAAACCGCTGTAGGCGCCTCAAAGCCGAACAGCTCTGGCGCAGCAATGCGCGCGGTGAAGCGCTGCGCCTGCAACGCCTGCTGGTGAACTCCGGCAGCAGCACCGTCGCCGATCAACAACGCCTGCTCACCTGGCAGCGGCAACTGGAGCAGGAAGCCCTCAGGCTCTACCGCAGTGGCAATCTCGATCAGGCCCTGGCGGTGCTGAGGGACCTCAACGCCGCCCACAACACGGAAGGCACCGCCTTAGGCGATCAGCTGCGGGAAGACTGGAATCGCAACCGCTTTCAGAAGGAACGGGCCAAACAACTGATCCCCCAATCGCGCTGGTGGGAAGCATTGGATGCGCTTAACCGCATCGATCACCCCTGGTGGAAAGCCCAGACAGCGGATCTGCGACAACAGGTGGAGCGGGGCATTGAAGGGCTGCGCAAGCAGCACGACGCCGAGCACGACCACGACTCCCACGGCTCCCTGGACTCGAACATTCCCGCAGACCAGTTGAGCCAACGGGTCAACGCCAAGCTCTCCCAGGGGAAAGACGACTGGGAGGCCTTCAGCGAAGCCTGCCGGGAGTTGGGGGGCCGGGTGGTGGAAGCCGGACCGGAAACGGCCTGCCGCCGCTGAGCACGCGTGACAGGATGGCCGCACCGCGCGCGCCCTTCATGCAGGTTGGAGATCAGGTCAAGGTGAGCCAGAGCGTTGTGGTGTTTCACCATCCTGAGCACCGCGGCCAGGCCTTTGATCTCAAAGGCCAACAGGGCGAGGTGTTTCAGGTGCTGAACGACTTCAAGGGCCGCACCATCAGCCCCACCCTGCCGGTGATCGTGGCTTTCGGGCGTTTCCGCGCCCACTTCCGCAGCGACGAACTGGAAGCGGTCAGCTGACGGAGCTTGGCTCCTCCTTGATCAGGAACACCCCTTCCTCTCCATCGATGCCGTTGAGGCAGAGAGCGATCAGTTCCTGACGGTTGGTGGGAACAACACGCCCACAAAAGTCAGGCTGGATCGGCAGCTCCCGGTGGCCGCGATCCACCATCGCCAGCAGAGCCACCCGGGAGGGGCGCCCCCAGGCCTGCAGCGCCTCGAGAGCCGCTCGCACCGTGCGACCGGTGAAAATCACATCGTCGACCAGCACCACGGTCTTGTCATCGAGACTGGAGGGCAACTGGGTCGGTGCCACCAGACGGGTGCCGACCCGCTCGAGGTCGTCACGATGAAAGGTGGGATCGAGGCTGCCGCAGTCGACAGGATGCCCGCAGAGCTGCTCCAGGCGACTGGCGAGCACCTCGGCAAGGGCCGCGCCACGAGTTGGAATCCCTAACAAAACGAGATCGCGGCTCTCATCAACGCTTTCGAGCACCTGGGAGGCGAGGCGGTTGAGCGTGCGGCCCAACTCCACTGCTGACAGGATTTCAACGCGATCAGCAGACATGGCGGAGCTCGCGGGGCGCAGGAATGCGGTCTGTTCCGGTGTAGCCAAAAGCTGACGCAAGGCGCCTGGAGATTGGTTCAATCCAAGGCACGCGGTAAGTTGGCTTAAGAAGAGTTGCAGGAAGGGGCGGGGTTTTCCAGGGTGACAGTCATACCGTCGACTGAATCAGACGCCAACCCGGCCCCGAAGCGCAGCACTGGCATTGCGGACGGATCAGAGCACGGTTCAGGGCGAGCTGAAACCCAGGGTTCCGTCGCCCCGGTAGTTCTTTGCATCCTCGATGGCTGGGGCTATCGCCACGACGACGCCCACAACGCCATCCGCTCGGCCCATACGCCGGTCATGGATGCCCTGTGGCACGCCTATCCCCACACCCTGATTGAAGCCAGCGGAGCCGATGTCGGCCTCCCCGATGACCAGATGGGGAACTCCGAGGTGGGGCACCTCACGATCGGAGCGGGTCGCATCATTCGCCAGGAGCTGGTTCGCATCTCTCAAGCGGTGCGGGATGGAAGCCTTGCGGATAACCCTCAGCTCAACGCCCTGGCAGACGGGTTACTGAGCAGCAGCAAGACCCTCCACCTGATCGGTCTCTGCTCGGACGGTGGCGTTCACAGCCACATCGATCACCTTGGAGGCCTGCTGCGCTGGGCCAAGGCACGCGGCCTGCAGCGCGTCTGCATCCACGTGATCACCGACGGACGCGACACCCCGCCCCAGAGTGCTGCCCCGTTCCTCGCAACGGTGGAGTCGCAGATCCAAAGCAGTGGCATCGGCGAGATCAGCACCCTCTGCGGTCGCTACTGGGCGATGGACCGGGATAACCGTTGGGAGCGCACCGAACGGGCCTACCGCCTGTTGACCGAAGCCACGGAAATCAGCAACCTCAGCCCCCAGGAGGTTCTGGCGAGCTCCTATGCCAACGAGGTGTTCGATGAGTTTCTCGAGCCCACGCGCCTGAGCGAGGCGGTGATCAGCCCCGGCGATGGGGTGGTCTGCTTCAACTTCCGCCCAGACCGGGTGCGGCAACTGGTCAAAGCCCTGGTTCTGGATTCGTTTGAAGGGTTTGATCGCCAGCAGGTGAGCGACCTCAAGGTGGTCACCTTCACCCAGTACGAAGCCGGACTGCCGGTTTCGGTGGCCTTCCCTCCGGAATCCCTCGATGGCCTGCTGGGGCAAGTGGTGTCGGAATCGGGTCTGCGCCAGTTCCGCACCGCTGAAACCGAGAAATACCCCCATGTCACCTATTTCATGAACGGTGGCATTGAGCAGCCCTACCCCGGCGAAGACCGGCATCTGGTTCCCTCGCCGCGGGTCGCCACCTACGACCAGGCACCGGCGATGTCAGCCGAGCAACTCACCGAGAACTGCATCTCAGCGATCAACAAGGGCATCTACTCCCTGGTGGTGATCAACTACGCCAACCCCGACATGGTGGGGCACACCGGCGAGATGGACGCCACCATCGAAGCGATTGGCACCGTTGATCGCAGTGTGGGGCGCCTGCTGGAGGCCACAAACCGCATGGGCGGCACGTTGCTCGTGACGGCAGATCACGGCAATGCTGAACTGATGGAGGGCCCCGATGGATTGCCCTGGACGGCCCACACCACCAATCCGGTGCCCGTGATCCTGGTGGAGGGGGAGAAGCGCAAACTTCCCGGCCATGGAAACGCCGTTGAACTGCGCAGCGGAGGTGGTCTGGCGGATGTGGCCCCGACCCTGCTGGAGATTCTGGGTCTACCCCAACCCTCCCGCATGACCGGAGAATCGCTGATCGTGCCAGTGGGCAGCCCAGCTGTTCTCAACAGGATTCCTCAGACCCTGGGCGTCTGAAGGGCCCTAACCTGGACCGATGATTCAATCCGTTCTGACCTGGATCTGGCTGAGCAGCGGCGTTCTGCTGGTGATCACCGTTTTGCTGCATAGCCCGAAAGGTGATGGCATGGGCGGTCTGGCCTCCAGCGGCAGCTCCATGTTCAGCAGCGCACGCAGCGCGGAAGCCACCCTCAACCGCATCACCTGGACACTGCTGGCCCTGTTTTTGGGCCTGGCGACGGCCCTGAGTGCAGGCTGGCTGAAGGGCATCTGATGACCCGTCGAGGCTTGCTCGCGTCCCTCGTAGCTCTGGTGGGGGCTCGTCCCGCCGAAGCGGCTTCTGCTGCAGCAGATCCCAAGTGGCAGCTTTCCGATGCGGAGTGGAAACGGCGCCTAAGCCCTGCCGCCTACGACGTCCTGCGCAAGGAAGGCACCGAACGGCCCTTCAGCAGCCCGCTCAACAACGAGAAGCGCGCCGGCATCTATCACTGCGCCGGTTGCGATCTGCCCCTGTTCAGCTCCAAGGCCAAATACGAGAGCGGAACCGGCTGGCCAAGCTTCTGGGAGCCGCTGCCGAAGGCGATCGGCACCAAGATCGACTTCAAGCTGATCGTGCCCCGCACCGAATACCACTGCCGGCGCTGCGGCGGTCACCAGGGTCATGTGTTCGGCGATGGCCCCAAACCCACCGGCAAGCGCTACTGCAACAACGGGGTCGCCCTCACCTTTAAGCCCAGTACCTAGCGGACACCGAGTCGTCTACGCATCAAAAAGCCCGGAATGGATCCATCCCGGGCTTGCTAGTCGCTGCTGGGATCAGAACAGC
>VGPT01000003.1 GCA_016882485.1 Cyanobacteria bacterium M_surface_10_m1_298 | reverse complement strand
CCAGGGCCACCAGCTCCTGCACCTGACGGCCCAGGGTGATCTCCTGCTCATGGGTCAGCAGCGGCACACGCCCGATATCCCGCAGATACGAACGCACCAAATCCGTTCCCCCCGGCAGGGAGGGGTCGGAACCGGAGCGGATCACGGGCAGCGAAGGCATCGGAGCCGGGAGTTACGAAACCGAAGTGTTTCGGAAACCTATCACTTTTTTCCTGAGAGCAAAATGCTTTTGGGATCAGCGCTCCCATGGCTGCCGAACGACTGCAAAAGCTGATTGCCCAGGCTGGGATCTGCTCGCGCCGCCGCGCTGAAGAGCTGCTGCGGGCTGGCCGGATCCAGGTGAATGGCAGCGTGGCCCAGCTGGGGGATCGGGCTGATCCCCAATGCGATGCCATTGCCCTCGATGGCCGCCCTTTGCAGGCCGCCGCGGCCCCGCTGGTGCTGCTGTTGAACAAGCCGGCAGGGGTGCTCAGCAGTTGCCATGACCCCCAGGGCCGCCCGGTGGTGCTGGATCTGCTGCCCCCGGAGCTGGCGCGGGGCCAAGGTCTGCACCCGGTGGGGCGCCTGGATGCCGAGAGCCGCGGTGCCCTGCTGCTCAGCAACGACGGAACGCTCACACTCGAGCTCACCCATCCCCGCTACGCCCACAGCAAGACCTACCGGGTCTGGGTGCGCGGCGAACCCAGCCAGGCGACGCTCGATCGCTGGGCCCGCGGTGTACCCCTGGATGGACAGCCCTCCCAGGCGGTGCGCCTGCAGCTGCTCCAGCGGGGGCAGGGCCGCACGCTGCTGGAGTTGGTGATGGGGGAGGGCAAAAACCGCCAAATCCGCCGCACTGCAGAGCTTCTGGGGCATCCGGTGCTGGATCTGCAGCGGATTGCCATTGGCCCAATTGCCCTGGGCGAGCTACCAGAAGGTCGCTGGAGGCGAATTCACCCCCAAGAATGGGACACCCCACCATCAAGGCATTAATGCCGCGGTTTGCCCTCTCGATCCCCTGGCTGCGGCGGCGCGACCAGAGCCCTGGCGACAGCGATGCAACCGCTCCATCGGTGGATCCGCTGCTGGAGGCCGGCCAACGGCTAAGGGAGGAGCGGGAAGCTCGGGGCCTGAATCTGCGCCAGATGGCCCTGGAAACCCGCATCAGCACCCCGGTGCTCGAAGCCCTGGAGCGGGGGTGGCGTGATCGCTTGCCGGAGGGGGCTTACCTCAAAGCGATGCTGCCGATGATCGAGCAGCATTTGGGCATGCCCGAAGGAAGCCTCTCGGCCGCACTGCCCGAGGCGAATCCCAAAAAGCCCGTGGCCGTGGAAAGCAGCAGTGGCGGCCTGCTGCAGGGCTTCAACCCCCTCTCCATTGATGTGTTCAGCAGCTGGCAGGGCAGCGTTCTCTATGGGGTGATCACGCTCGGGCTGATCTACGGCATCAATCTGTATCCACGGATCCTGCTGCAACCGGTTCCCCCGCAACCCCTGCAGACCGCCAGCAAGCCAGGGGCTGTGGGATCCATCACCCTGCTGTCGGTGTATCCGGAACTCAAACCGCTGCAGCAAGCCAAGCAGGGGGTCGGCTTCAAGGCCCTGGGTCAGCGCCCATAGCGCTGGGCCATCTCTCCGTAACCCCGCAGCGCCCCACGAATGGAATCGAGGGGCTGATGCAGGCGCCACTGCCAGTTCCCCTCCGTGGTGCCGGGGGTGTTGAAGCGGGCCTCGTCTCCAAGGTTCAGCAAATCCTGCAGGGGCACCACCGCCCAGTCGGCACGACTGGAGAGGGCTAACTCCAAGAGCTGCCAACCGGGGGCATGCACCGGGCCAATCAGGGCTTCGACCTGCTGCCGGATCTGCTCTGAGGCGCCCTGCCACCAGCCGATGCAGGTGGCGTTGTCGTGAGTGCCGGTGTACACGAACCAGCGGTTGCCCTGGAAGTTCTCGGGCAGATAGGCGTTGCCTGGATTGCCATCAAAAGCGAACTGCAGGATCTTCATGCCCGGCAGGGCGTAGCGATCCCGCAAGCCCTCCACATCGGGGGTGATCACGCCGAGGTCTTCGGCGATCAGGGGCAGTTGCCCGCCGTAGCCGCGCCGCAATTGCCGCAGCAGGCTGTTGCCAGGCGTTCGCTTCCAGACACCGTGTTCAGCGGTGCGATCGGCTCCCGGCACAATCCAGGCGGCCGCCAGGGCCCGGAAATGGTCAATGCGCAGCAGGTCAAACACCGCCAGCTGCCTCTGCAACCGTCGCTTCCACCAGCGAAAACGGCTGAGGCGGTGGAGAGTCCAGCGATAGACCGGCGTTCCCCAGAGCTGCCCGGTTTCTGAGAAGTAGTCGGGGGGAACACCGCTCTGCTGCAGGAGCTGTCCGCCGGCCTTCACCGAAAACAGGTTGCGATTGCTCCAGACATCGGCGCTGTCATGGGCGACGTAGAAGGGCAGATCGCCGATTACCTGCACGCCGCGACGGCGGGCGTGATGCAACAACCGTTCCCACTGCAGTTGCAGTTGCCACTGCAGCAGGGCTTCGCGGCGCAGCGCCTCGGCCTGCTCCTGATCGAAGGCTTGCAGAGCGGAGCGCTGCCGCCGGGCCAGCGGTTCGGGCCATTGCCACCAGGGCTGATCGCCATGCAGTGCGCGGATTACGACAAAGCGGCAGTGATCTCTCAACCAGTGCTGTTCGCGCTGCCGCCAAGCCTGGAACGCCTCCTGCTGCTCGGCGGGCCAACTGGTTTGGCGCTGCAGCAACGCCTGGGCCAACTGCTGGGAGCGCAGGGTGGCCAGCTTCGAATCAAGCCGCTCGCAGCCCCCGCTGCTCAGGCCCTGAAGATCCGCTGCCTGCAGCAGCCCTTCGGCCACGAGCGCTTCGGCATCGAGGAACCAGGGGTTGAGGGCAAAGCCGCTGGGGGAGCTGTAGGGGGAGCCGAGGGAATCGGTGGGAGCCAGGGGCAACACCTGCCAGGCCTTGATGCCCTGGTCGGCGAGGGCATCAATCCACTGAAAAGCCGCCGCCCCGAAACTTCCGCAACCCGGCGTTCCGGGCAGGGCGGTGAGATGCAGCAGAACGCCGGCCCGTCTCATGTCTGAGGCAGCCGGTAGCGACTGATGATCCGCTGGGCGAAGGAGGGGATGTGCGCCTCAACCTTCTCGGGATGGTTGCGGCGCAGCCAGAGGGCGTTGCGGGTGAAGTGGGAGTCGATCGAGAAGCGCCCGTATTCCAGGCCCTGCGGGCCAAAGCGTTCCACGAAGAAGCCGATCAAGTTGGCGACCCAGATCGGCAGCTTCACCGCTTTGTCGTAGGCCTCGATGCCCTGCTGAACCGCCGCCTGCCGCTGACCGCGACTGGTGACCGGAGCCACATCCAGTTCCGCCTCCACCAGATCGAGCAGCTGCTGACCGCGGGGGTTGCGCACCGTGAGCCATTGCCGACCGAACGTCGCCCCCATGTAGCCCACCACCAGATCAGCCCCGGCATTGGTGTAGTCAAAGCAGCTCAGACAGCTCGGCGCGAACACATCTTTGAGCTTGGGGGTGTCGAGCCCGAAGAAGGGCACCGTTTCCTCGCGGCCGTCGCTATGGCGGAAGTGAATGCGGAAGTCCTGCATGAACTCGTAGTGCACCACCGTGTCGGGGGAACTGATGGTGGTCTCGAGGAAGGTCTGCAGCCCCTCGCGCGAGACGTTGTCGGTGCAGGGCAGACCCAGCACGTAGAGCTCATCGAGGGGGAGGGTCGGCTGCACCGCCCGCAGGGCCTGGATCTGGCAGCCCACGCCGATGGCCAGCAGCTTGCGGATCCCACTGCCGGGAAGCTGCTCCAGCACTTCCAGGTTGGGAGAAAGGGTGGGCTTGTTCACCCGGGCGCTCAGCACCTCCTCCGGAGTGCGGGCGAGCCGGGGCACCGGCGTGAAGCGGTCGTGATCGCTCTGCCCCACGCAGAGCACCGCATCCACCAGACCGCTCTCGAGGGCCAGCACCCCGATGCGGCTAGCGATCCCGGTCCATTGGGCGCCTGCAATCGGCGAGCGCAGCCGGGCGCTGAGCATGCGCTGCTGCACCCCGAAATAGAGCTCGTCTTCGTTGTCGAGGTCTCGGCTGCGGCCATGGGCTGCGGCCTCCATCGCCTCAAAGCGCTGGTTCAAAAAGGCGCAGCTGTCTTTGACATAGGCCACCCAACGGCTGTCGCAGAGCCCGCACTGACTGCAAAGGTCCTTGGCCGGGTAGGTGCTGCCCTTGGCCAGGGGCTTGGCCCGTTCATGGGGCAGCACAGATCCAGGGGAAGAAGCAGCGGAAGACAAAAGAATGGGCCCGGCAGCACAACCAGTGGGATCAAGCTATCGGTCACCGCGATCCCTCTGAGCTGGGCCAGAGTGGGCCCACCTGATTTGTTGATCCATGGCCAGGGCCGTCACGCCGGTGCAGCGCAGTGCGCGCCAGCGTGGGGCCATCAGGCTGCTGGGGGCCGGAGTCGGCGTTGCCGCAGGGGTTGCTCTGCTGGGACTCATCTGGCCGGAGCCGGATCGCTCTGTTCTCGAAGACGGCCCACCGACCGCCGAAGCCCTGGCGGAACGTCCCAGCCGGCCGCTCACGGTTCTGTTGATTGGCTCGGATGCCGACCGCAGCGGTGCCCCCAGCAATGGGGCCGCACCTTCTGGACCGGCCAACAGTGATGCCCTGCTGCTGGTGCAAATCGACCCGGAGGGTCCTGTTCAGGTGCTAAGCCTGCCGATTGAGGCGGCGGTGCGCCTGCCGGGGGATGCCAAGCCCGTGTCGCTCGGCAGCCTCTACCAACGCGGAGGGCCCGCCTTGGTGGCCAGCGCCAGTGCCGAACTGGTGGGTCTGCCGAAAGGGCAACCGGAGCGCTACGTGGTGCTGCCGCGCTCTGCGCTGCGGGAGTTGGTGGATCGGCTGGGCCGAGTCGAGCTCTCCCCGGATCGCAGCATGCGCTACGCCGACAAGAGCCAGAAGCTCTCGATCGAGCTGGAGGGTGGCCTGCAGGAGCTGAGCGGACGCCAGGTGGAGCAGCTGCTGCGCTTCCGCGATGAGGAAGGCGGCGAGGAGCGCCGGCGCGATCGCCAGCAATTCACCCTGGAAACGCTTCTGCGGCAGATGGGGCAGAGCCGGCAGATCCGCAGATTGCCGGATCTGGTGAGCGACCTGCGCAGCCAGAGCGACACCAACCTCACCCAGGGGGAGGCCTTGAGCCTGCTGTCGGCCGCCCTGATCCACAACGACAGCGTGCGTTTCGAGCGCCTGCTGCTCAAGCCGGCACTGCGGCCGGAGATCAAGCTCCGGGAACTGGAAGCCCCCTCACTCCAACCGCGTTGGCCCCAGTCGGCTCTCTAGGCAGTGTTTGAGATGCAGTTGTTCCTCGATGGCCGGATCCGACGTGCCGTCGGGGAGCGAGCCCAGCCAGGGCAGTCCGTCGCGGCGGCGCTCCTCTGGCCGCCAGGTTCCCCCACACTGCACCACCCCCACCAGGGGCACTCGGTAGTGCTGCAGCAGGATCACTTGGCTGCGGGCCTGGCCATCGCAACGCTCCGCCTCACTGACCAGCAGGCAGGTGGGAAGCCTCCAAGCCCCCAGCAGCTCAGCCCAGCAACTCGCGGGAGGTAGATCCTGGGCTGGAGGCACCGCGAGCGGCTGCAGCCAGGCCCAGGCACACCCCAGCGAGGCCTGGAGCTGCTGATCCGGGGCCTCAGCATCGGCCGGCAGGGGCGGCAGCAGGCGGCGCTCCAGGAGGGCAGCCAAGCGATCGGCCAGAGCGGCTGGCACCCCCCCTGGAGACACCAGCACCAATCCGGAGGCGGCGGAGGTCATGGGAGGAAGGATGAAGGCAAGGCTGACCGTGGTCCGGGTGGCTTCTACGATCGGGGTTCACCCGTTTGCGCAAGCGGCCCCGTGACCAGTTTCCTGACCGCAGAACGGGTCGATCAGGCAAGCATGGGGCACGACACCAAGCGCCTGCGCCTGTTCAGCGGCACCTCGAATCAGGCTCTGGCCAGGGAAATCGGCGCCTACCTCGGTGTTCCCGACGGTCCGCGGGTGATCAAGCGCTTTGCCGACGGCGAGCTCTACATCCAGATCCAGGAATCGATCCGGGGCTGTGATGTCTTCCTGATCCAGCCCACCTGCGCTCCGGTGAACGATCACCTGATGGAGCTGCTGGTGATGGTGGATGCCTGCAAGCGGGCCTCCGCGCGGCAGATCACCGCGGTGATCCCTTACTACGGCTATGCCCGCGCCGACCGGAAGACCGCCGGGCGCGAATCGATCACCGCCAAGCTGGTGGCCAACCTGCTGGCTAAATCCGGGGTGGATCGGGTGCTGGCGATGGACCTGCACTCCGCCCAGATCCAGGGCTACTTCGATATTCCCTGCGACCACATCTACGGATCTCCGGTGCTGGTGGACTACCTCTCCGGGCGCAACTTCGGTGATGTGGTGGTGGTCTCCCCTGACGTGGGTGGTGTCGCCCGTGCCCGCGCCTTCGCCAAACAGCTGAACGACGCGCCTCTGGCGATCATCGACAAGCGCCGCTCCGGCCACAACGTGGCGGAAAGCCTCACGGTGATCGGCGATGTGGCGGGCAAAACCGCGATCGTGATCGACGACATGATCGACACCGGCGGCACCATCTGCGCCGGTGCCCGCCTGCTGAGAAAGAACGGGGCCACCCAGGTGCTGGCCTGCGCCACCCACGCCGTGTTTTCACCGCCGGCGGTGGAGCGCCTGTCGGAGCCTGGTCTGTTTGAAGAGGTGATCGTCACCAATTCGATCCCGCTCAGCGACGAGCGCCGCTTCCCCCAACTGCAGGTGCTGTCGGTGGCCAACATGCTGGGTGAGGCGATCTGGCGCATCCACGACGAAAGCTCCGTGAGCTCGATGTTCCGTTGAAACGGGGCCTCGCCCTGCTCGCAGGCCTGTGCCTCGCAGGCCTGATGCCGCTAGCCCCCGTCTGGTCGGCGCCACGGCGCATCGGGGTCTGGCTCACCAACAGCCCCAGCCCGCTCTACTACAAGCCCCAGCGCCTGGAGAGCGCGGTGCGGGAGCTCTCGGAGGCGGGCTTCAACACCCTCTACCCGAACGTCTGGAGCCGCGGCACCACCTTCCACCGCAGCAGCTGGGCACCGATGGAGCCGGCCCTGGTGCAAAGCGGAGCCAGCCATGATCCGATCTGCCTGATGACCAGTGCCGCCCACCGGCGCGGCATGCGAGTGATCCCCTGGTTCGAATACGGCCTGATGGAGCCGGCCGATGCGGCCGTGGTGCGCAGCAACCCCGAGTGGGTGCTGCAAAAACGCGACGGCAGCAGCACCGTGGTGATGCACGGCAAAGAGATGGTGTGGCTCAACCCCGCGCACCCGGGCGTGCGGCAGCGCTTTCTCGGCTTGATCGGCGAAATCGTGCAGCGCTGCAAGGTGGATGGCATCCAGCTCGATGACCACTTCGCCTGGCCGGTGGAGCTGGGCTACGACCCCTACACCCGGGCGCTCTACCAGCGGGAGATCGGCCAGCAGCCACCCGACAACCACACCGACCGCACCTGGATGGTGTGGCGGCGCAAGCAACTGAGCGGGCTATTGCGGGAGTTGCGCGCCACCCTCAAGCGCAGCGGCCAGGGCAGCCCCTACGTGAGCCTGTCACCGGGCCCCTTCCGCTTCGCTTACAACCACTGGCTGCAGGACTGGGAGCTCTGGGCCCTGGGCGGACTGATCGATGAGCTGGTGGTGCAGAACTACGCCTATTCGCTCAAGGGCTTCGAGCGCGACCTCCAACAACCGGCCCTCGTAAAAGCCAGCGGCTGGGGGATTCCCGTGGAGATCGGCATCCTCTCGGGCTTCGGTGGTCGCACTACACCCATCCCCATCCTCAGCGAGAAGGTGCGTCTGGCGGCCGAGCGCGGCCACGGGGTGATCTATTTCTATTGGGAGGGTCTCTGGGGAATCCATTCCGGATCCGAAGGACCCAACCTGCGCCAGTCAGGCTTCAGTGCGCTGCACCGGAACCTCAGGCCTTAAGGCTCTGATCCACCACTTCCCGGCTGTTGGGGGAGAGGTCGTGCGCCGCCAGGGCTTCGAGGGCCTCCCGCATCCGCTCACGGCGCTCCGGCCCGTAGCTCTGCCAGCGGCTAAACACCTTGGCCATCCGCGAGGCGGTGATCGGGTTGCGGCGATCCACCGCAGCAATCTGCTCGGCCATGAAGCGATAGCCGCGGCCATCGGCGGCATGGAACTGCATCGGATTGCCGGCGAAGCTGCCCAGCACCGCCCGCAGTGAATTGGGCGCGGCCGGATCAAACCGGGGATGTTCCAACAGCTGATGGATCCGGGCCACCCCATCACCAAAGGGCGTCGACGCCTGGAGGGCGAACCAGGCATCGAGGATCACCGGCTTGTGCTGCCAGCGTTGGTAGAAGGCCTCCAGGGCGGCATCCCGTTCAGGGCTGTCGTGACACTGCAAGGCCCGCAACCCAGCGCGCGACAGGCTCATCGACGGACCCTGCACCGCCGCCGCCGCTTCGGCCCGGGCGCCTGCATCGCCTGCGGCGATGCGCCAGCTCCAGGCGGTGGCGCTGAGCTGACGATCTCCCACCCCCCCGGGCCACTGCTGCAGCCATTGGGGCCGGCAACGCTCCAACGCCTGCTGGAGGGGCTCCTCCAGGGCCTCCCCGAAACGCTGCTGCAGGGCCAGCAAGGCCTGAAAGAGGGCCGGTGGATCCGCAGAACCGCTCCGAGCCAGCGCGGCATCCTCCAACTCCGGCAACCCGGGGAACGCCATCAAGACACTGCGGTAGGCATCACACATGCCCACCTCCGCCAGGATCCGCTCAAAGGCGGCCACCAATCCCTCCTCCAACTCGTCATTGAGCTGGCCTGCGGCGCGATCGAGAACGGCATCCCGCAGCAACACCTGGCCGGCATCCCAACGGGCGAAGCTGTCGCTATCGCAGGCGAGCAGATGCAGCAGTTCGCTGCTGGAGCGCTGCAGCTCGATGCGAACCGGAGCGGAGAATCCCCGAGGCAACGACAGAGCCGGGGGATGGGCATGGGGCTCAAGACCCACCAGCAGCACGCTTTGCTCTGGCTTGTCGATCACCAGCAAACGGCTGCCCTTGCCCCATTCCCCGCGGCAGCAGGCCGCTTGGGCGGCTTCAACATGCTCCCCGGGCAGTTGCAGCAGCAGCGGTTCTCCTCCCTGGCCCACCAGCCCGAGGATCAGGGGAATCACCAGCGCCTGCTTCTCGGGCTGCCCCGGCGTGGGCGGGGTCTGCTGACGAATGCGCAGCTGCAGAGTGCCGGCTTCTCCATCCCAGTGCCGCTCGATCTCAAGCACCGGTGTTCCCGCCTGGTGATACCAATGGCGGAATTGCTGGAAGTCAAAGCGGGGTCGTGCTGCGCCCTGCTGCCAGGCCTGCTCCGCCGCATCCTGCATGGCCTGCACAAAGTCGTTGCAGGTGGCGGCCGTGCCGTCATGACGACTCACGTAGAGAGCCATTCCCGCCATGAACGTCTCCTCACCCAGCAGGGTGTGGAGCACGCGGATCACCTCCGAGCCCTTTTCATAGATCGTGGTGGTGTAGAAGTTATCAATCGCCTGATAGTGATCCGGCTGAATCGGGTGCGCTGTCGGCCCGGCATCCTCCCGAAACTGGGTATTGCGCAGAAGAGACACATCCTCGATTCGCTTCACCGCTGCGGAGTGAAGATCGGCTGTAAAACTGGCATCGCGAAACACCGTAAGCCCCTCTTTGAGAGAGAGCTGAAACCAGTCACGGCAGGTAATTCGGTTACCAGTCCAATTGTGGAAATACTCGTGGGCAATCACACTTTCGATGCGTTCAAGCTCGGCATCGGTTGCGGTCTCGGCGTCGGCGAGCACTAGCTTGGAGTTGAAGATATTGAGGCTCTTGTTCTCCATCGCCCCCATGTTGAAGTGGCGCACAGCGACCAGGTTGAATTCCTCAAGGTCGTATTCGAGGCCGTAGCGCTGCTCATCCCAGGCCATGGAGCGCTTGAGCGATTCCATCGCGTGGGCGGTGTAGGGCCCATCGCCAGGCTCCACATGAATGCGGAGTTGCACCGTGCGGCCGCTGGCGGTCACGAACTGATCGCGAACCTCCTCCAGCTGACCCGCCACCAGGGCAAACAGATAGGAGGGTTTGGGGAAGGGGTCATCCCACACGGCGTAGTGGCGCCCCTCGGGCAGCTCACCTGTTTCGAGGCAATTGCCATTGGAGAGCAGCACGGGGCAATGGCCCTGATCCGCCTCAATCCGCACCCAAAAACGGCTGAGTAGATCGGGGCGATCGGGATGGAAGGTGATCCTGCGGAACCCCTCGGCCTCGCACTGGGTGGTGAACAACCCCCCGCTCACATACAACCCCTCGAGGCTGGTGTTGCTGTGGGGTTGAATCTTCACGCGGCTGCGCAGCACGCAGGCTTGGCGGGGGGGATCCAGCAGGGTCAGGCCGGTCTCATCGAGGCGGTAGGCCTGAGGAGGCACCGGCAGACCATCAAGCGACAGCTCCAGCAACTCCAGGTGCTCACCTCGAAACAGCCACGGATCAGCACCGGTGGCGGCAGGGTTCGGGGCGAGCTGAAGCTCGGCCTCCACCAGGGTGTGATCGGCCTGCAGCTGAAACAGCAGCTGGGTGTGCTCGATCAGGACAGGGCTCGGACGGTAGTCCGCGAGACGCACGGTCGCCATGAAGGGGCTCAGCGCTTCTTGGCAGGGGCAGAGGGCTGAGCTCCCCTGTTTTTGATCGCCTCATCCACTTTCTTGCGGACATCGTCAGGCACCTCCTTCGGGCAGACCTCAACAGCCCCGAGCACCGCCGAGTTGATCGAACCGCGGCGCAGTTCATCCATCGACAGCGCTTTCGGGCCCACCTGGGCGATCTGCCCTTCATGCTGCCCCTGAATCACCTGAGCAATGGTTTCTCCGGCAATGGCGACGGCCTTATCGAAATCCGTACCCGCCGCCCGGGCGATGCAGACGTTGAGGGCCGCAATCCTGGTGTAGAGGCTCATGTCGGCCTCCGAGGCCGGAGCCGCCTCAGCAGAGAGGGGCGCCAACCAGAGCACCAGAGGCAACAGCAACAGGCCCAGGCGGCCAGCGTTCAGGCGCACGCGACAACGGATGTCAGGTCTGACCAATCCTGCAGCACAAACGGCGATCAGGCATCGGCGGGCAATGGCGGGCCCGCTTCCTCCAGCCGGATCTCGTGGTGCATCTCCACCAGTTCGAGGTTCCCGTCACACCAGGAGTAGATCGAGCGGGCCCGGAAGCGGTCCTGATCCACGAGCCGGATGTGCTCAAGGATGTCCCATTGCTGGTAGTGAGACTCAAACACCACCTCGTGCTCGTCCGCCTGGCGGATCTGACTCTTGGTGGGCGATCCACACAGATACCCCCGGCTGCGCCGCAGCTGATGGCCGCAGAGGGAGGCATCCATCGTGCCTTCGCGGACGTAGCGGGGCTTGAGCTCAAAGAAGTCGTATTCCTTCTCCGGCCACCACGTGAAGCGATAGCGCGGCTCGGCTTCCGCCTGATCCTCAAAGGTCTGCACCCGCAGCAGCATGTCGACCCGCAGCACCTCGTCGTCGGGGAAGAAGTACTGGCGGCGGGAGCGCCACAAACCCAGGTTGCGGTTGAACCAACGACGCAAGGTGGTGTCGAACTGAATCCGGTTGCCGCGGGGGCTGGCCCCGCTCGATGAGACCGGATGCACGCGAGTCGATAGCTCTCGGTGGTGGATCACAGCAGGATCACCTGAACAACGACTCGTCACAGTCGTCATAGCGAATGCACACAGCCCTGAACAAACCCCATAGGGTGAAACCACAATTTCTCCAGGATTCAGCCCGCCGGTGCAGTCCGCAGGGGATGCAGGCCCCGACGAGACCCCATCCACGCGTCCGCCAGGTGATGTCCTGACGGAATGGGATCGCGCTGCAGCACCACTGGCTGAGTCGACCGAACGGCGTCAGCTGAAATTGCTGCTGGTGGCCGCCTCGCACCACCGCGCCAGCGCCGATGTGCGCAGCCTGGTGGCCTTTCTGGAGAAGGAGGATTTTGGGTTCGATGTGAGCCTGGAGCTGGCCGACCCCGCCCAGCGCCCCGAACTGCTGGAGCTACACCGCCTGGTGGCAACCCCGGCTCTGATCAAGCTGGAACCCACGCCACGCCAGGTGTTTGCCGGCAACACCCTGTTGCAGCAACTGCGCAACTGGCTGCCCCGCTGGCAGCAACAGGCGGTGGTGAGCGGTCTGGGGATGAGCCTGAGGCCAGCGGAAAGCGATGGCAGCCGCACCCAGCGGGAGCTGCAGCTGGAAGATCAGCTGCTGGTGCTGCGCCAGGAGAACGAAGCCCTGATCGAACGGCTGCGGGCCCAGGAGCGCCTGTTGCGGATGGTGGCCCACGAGCTGCGCACCCCGCTCACCGCCTCCAAGCTCGCCCTGCAGAGCCTCAACCTCGGCCAGATCGATGAGACCCGCTTCCACGATGTGCTGGGCCGGCGCCTCGATGACATCGAGCAGCTCTCGAAAGATCTGCTGGAGGTGGGCACCACCCGCTGGGAAGCCCTGTTCAACCCGCAGCGCCTCGCCCTCGGACCGGTAGCCGCCGAGGCGATCCTCGAGCTGGAGAAGCTCTGGGTGGGCCGCGGCCTCGAGCTCGTCACCGATATTCCCTCCGACCTACCGGATGTGTATGCCGATCGAAGGCGGATGCGGCAGGTGTTCCTCAACCTGCTCGAAAACGCCTTCAAATACACCCCCGATCGGGGCACCGTGAGCCTCTCGATCCTCCACCGCACCAATCAGTGGCTTCAGGTCAGCATTTGTGATTCCGGGCCGGGCATCCCCCGCGACGAGCAGGAGCGGATCTTTCAAGAGCGGGTCAGGCTGCCCCAGACCTCATCGTCCACCTCCGGCTTTGGCGTGGGGCTCTCGGTCTGCCGGCGGATCACCGACGTGCACGGTGGACGGATTTGGGTGGTCTCGGAACCCGGGGAGGGCGCCTGCTTCAACTTCACGGTTCCGGTCTGGGACGGCCAGGGAGCCGGTTGATTGACGAAGGGACCCTCCGGCCCGTAATTTCAAACGCATCGGAGGCGCAGGCGAAAGGCCAAGCGCTGCAACGGAAGCGAAGCTTTGCTCTCGATTCCTGAGATCCGAGTCCTAGCCCCCATCGTCTAGAGGCCTAGGACACCTCCCTTTCACGGAGGCGACAGGGGTTCGAATCCCCTTGGGGGTATTGATCAGGGTGGCCAAGGCCGCCCTTTTTTTGTGCTTGCAGCTCCTGGGTCTAGCCCTGGTCCTGTCCCTGGCGGCGGTGCACTTCCTGCTGCACAGCTCGCAGGTTGGCGGCGAGATCTTCCTGCAGCCGCTGCTCGATCAGACCGATCGGCATGCCCACGCAACCCTGCACGGTGAGCTCATAGAGAAGGCTGGTGCCGGAATCGTTGTGACAGATCTTCCAGGCCCCTTCGAAGCGCCGGAAGTCACCCTTGAGCATCACAAAGCTGAGGGTCCACTGGTCGAGCTGCTCGGTGAGTTGCAGCTGCACACGGGCTTTGAACTGCATGCCCATGAACCGCTGCGCCCCCTCCTGCTCCAGGCCAACCACCGCATCACGGCGCCAAAGCAGCCGCGACGACTGGAGGTTGGGAATAAAGGAACTGAGTCGGTCGTAATCCGTGAGCACCGCCCAGATCGCTTCGGGATCGAGATCCAGGCGCAACTGAACAGCCAGGCGCCTGCAGCCACCGGGCAAACGCTCCATCACCTGTTGGATGGTGTCGAGCTGGCAGGCCTGGCTAAGCGGTGGTGCCGAAAGCTGCGTCACGGATTGAGCCGCTGACTCAGGCGCGGTCGTGGGGACAACTTAACGCCACCGGGCATGTGACGGAAAAGCTTGTTGCTCTTCGGATTACCTATGATCGCGCGCGTTCACAGGGCAGTTGAGAGTCATGCGTGTTTCGACCACCACATCCAGCCGCAGCGACTCACGCGTGTTCACCGTGGTGGTGCAGGGGTATGGAACCGCCCTCACCCGCAACGCAGAACGCACCATCAACGTTCCCTTCTCACGGCTCCAGGCACTGATGCAATCCATCAGTCAGCTGGGGGGCAAGGTGCTGTCCGTCAGCGCCGCATCCGACGCTCCGGCTCCGGCCGCCGCCAAGCCTGCCCCTGAGGCCACCAAACAAGCACCCGTCAAAAAGCAAGCTGCCCCCGTGTCACACGCTGCCGTTCCGGTCAACCTCTACAAGCCCAAGTCGCCGTTCATCGGCACTGTCACCGAGAACTACAGCCTTCTTGGAGACGGAGCCATCGGCCGGGTGAATCACATCACCTTTGATCTCAAGGGTGGCGATCCCCAGCTCCACTATGTGGAAGGCCAGTCGATCGGCATCATTCCCGACGGGGAAGATGCCAACGGCAAGCCCCACAAGCTCCGCCTCTATTCGATCGCCAGCACCCGCCACGGCGACAACCTCGCCGGTGACACCGTTTCTCTCTGCGTGCGTCAGCTGCAATACGAGAAAGAAGGCGAAACCATCAACGGTGTTTGCTCCACCTTCCTCTGTGACATCGAGCCTGGCGCCAAGGTGAAGATCACGGGCCCTGTGGGCAAGGAAATGCTCCTCCCCGAGGACGAAGACGCCAACGTGATCATGCTGGCCACCGGCACCGGCATCGCTCCGATGCGCACCTACCTCCGCCGCATGTTCGAGCCCTCCGAACGGGAGAAGAACGGCTGGAACTTCAAAGGCAAGGCCTGGCTGTTCATGGGCGCACCCACCACAGCCAACCTCCTCTACGACGACGATTTCAACCGCTACGAGAGCGAATTCCCCGAGAATTTCCGCTACACCAAGGCCATCAGCCGCGAGCAGCAGAACGCCAAGGGCGGCCGGATGTACATCCAGGACCGCGTCAGCGAAAACGCGGATGAGATCTTCGCCATGATCGAAAACCCCAAGACCCACGTGTACATGTGCGGTCTGCGGGGGATGGAGCCCGGCATCGACGAGGCGATGAGCGCCGCGGCCGCCGCCAAGGGTCTCGATTGGTCCGAACTGCGCCCCCAGCTCAAAAAGGCGGAGCGCTGGCACGTGGAGACCTACTGAAGCCTCAGCATCGGATCAGCTCCGGTTTGCAAATCCACAAAAGCTCGCCGGCGGCGAGCTTTTTTTGTGACTAGCCCATGCCAGGGGCAACCAGGCTCGGTAAACAAGGATCAGGTGCCCATCGCCCATGCCGGCCACAGCCACCAATCCCCTGCGCGTGGGCCTGCGCCAGGAACGCGTGATCTCTCCGCAATGCCTGGTGATCTTTGGAGCCAGCGGGGATCTCACCCACCGGAAACTGATCCCAGCGCTGTTTGAGCTGTTCCGGCAACGACGCTTGCCCAGTGAATTCGCCGTGCTCGGCTGTGCGCGGCGCCCCTGGAGTGATGAGGACTTCCGGCAACGGATGGAGGAGGCCCTCGCCGATGAGGTGAAAGAGCACCCCAGCGCCTGGCAGCAATTCGCCGCCTGCCTCTTCTACGAGCCCGTCGATCTGCAAAGCGAGGCCGACGTGGTGCGCCTCGGCACCCGGCTGGAGGCCATCGATCGACTCAAGGCCACCCGCGGCAATCGCACGTTTTATCTGTCGGTTTCACCGGCCTTCTATGGCAGCGGTGCCCGGGCGCTGGCCAACGCGGGGCTTCTGGCGGATCCCAACCGCAGCCGCCTGGTGATCGAGAAGCCCTTCGGCACCGACTACAGCAGTGCCCAGCAGCTCAATCGGGTTGTGCAGAGCTGCGGCCAGGAGCAGCAGATCTTCCGGATCGACCACTACCTCGGCAAGGAGACGGTGCAGAACATCCTGGTTCTGCGTTTTGCCAACGCCATCTTCGAACCGATCTGGAACCGGAACTACATCTCCAACGTGCAGATCACCGCGGCCGAAACGGTGGGGGTTGAGGAGCGAGCCGGCTACTACGAAACCAGCGGAGCCCTGAGGGACATGGTGCAAAACCACCTGACCCAGATGCTCGCCCTAACCACCATGGAGGCTCCGGGGCACTTTGACCCCGAAGCGATCCGCAACGAGAAAGCGAAGGTGTTGCAGGCGGCGCGCCTGGCCAACGAGGAGGAGCCCTGGAAGTGCTGTGTGAGGGGCCAGTATTCCCGCGGTGGCAGTCCAGCCCGGCCGATGGCGGGCTACCGCGAAGAACCGGGAGTCAATCCCAACAGCACCACCGAAACCTATGTGGCGATGAAGCTGTTCATTGACAACTGGCGCTGGCAGGGGGTGCCTTTCTATCTGCGCACCGGCAAGCGCCTACCCAAGCGCCTCTCGGAGGTGGTGCTCACCTTCCGCAAGGCACCGGTGCAGCTGTTTGACGCCGCCGGTGGCAGCCCGACCGCGAACCAACTGGTGCTGCGCATTCAGCCGGATGAAGGGGCGGGCTTTGTGTTCGATGTGAAGGCCCCCGGTTCAGGCATGCGCAGCAGGCCGGTGGACATGCACTTCAGCTACGACGAAAGCTTTGGCGAACCCTCGGATGAGGGCTATGTGCGCCTGCTTGCCGACGCCATGCTCGGCGATCCCACCCTGTTCACCCGCAGCGATGAGGTGGAAGCCGCCTGGCGTGTCTACACCCCCCTGCTGGAGATGATCGAGGATCCCACCTCACCACTTCCCATCCACAGCTACGAAGCCGGCACCTGGGGACCCAGTGCCGCCGACAACCTGCTGGCAGATGACGGACTGATGTGGCGGCGCCCCTGACCACGCCCAGCCTTCCCTGTTTCAGCTGATCCGCTCTGATTCTTCGCCGTCTGCTCTGCCATGGCTCCCCAACTCACCCTGCAGGCACCACTGGCTCTGCCCCCGGATGAGGTTCCCGCCTATCTGAACCGGCTCTGGTCGGACACCCTGCAGGACTCCCACAGCGCCGCCACCTTCACCCTGCTGGTGTGGGAGCCCTCCTGGCTGGAGCAGCAGTTGATCCGCACGGGCCGCGTCGATGGTCCCCTGAGTGGTCTGCTGAGCGAGACTCTGTTGCAGGCGGCGCGGCAGGCGGCGGGGGAACTCGGACTACCCAGCAGCACCGCGCCCACCGCACCCGAGCTGGCCTGGGCCCTCGGTCACCAGAGCGGAAGCCATGGAGCCGAGGATCTGCGTGGGCAGTTCGTGGATCGCGCGATCAGCGTGCACCAACCCCGCCGCCTGATCACCCTCGCCCCCACCCTGGCGGCGGACAAGCCCCTGGAGACCCTGGTGGCCGCCTACTGCCCCCTCTCGGAAGAACGTGGGGTGAACAGCGATGCCTGCGGCGATGTGGTGGTGCTGCGGGGGGGCATGGGAGCGATGCAGCAGGGTCTGGCGATGCTTCAGGCCTTGATTCCCTCGGAGTTGCCGTGCTGGATCTGGTGGAACGGGAGCCTGGATGAATCACCGGAACTGCTGGAAGCCCTGTCGGTGCCACCGAGACGCCTGGTGGTGGACAGCTCCATCGGCCATCCGCGCCGCTGCCTCGATCTGATGGTGCAGCGCATCGAGCTGGGGCAGGCGGTGAATGACCTGAACTGGCTGCGGCTGCGCACCTGGCGTCAATCCCTGGCGATGGTGTTTGACCCCCCCAGCCGTCAGGTCGCCCTGGATCAGGTGGTGCAACTGGACATCGATGTGGAGGGGGCCCATCCCGTGAAGGGACTGCTGCTGGCCGCCTGGGTGGCCGATCGGCTCGGCTGGCATCTGCAGAACAGCTACTGGATCGAGGCCGATGCCCTGCACGAGGGGCGGGGCGTCGGAGCGGAGTTCCAGCGCCAGGACGGGCAGAGCGTGCAATTGCGCCTGATGCCCGTACCGGTGGGGGTCTCCAAGATCCACCCGGGAGCCCTGGTGGGCCTGAGGATGATCTGTGCCCCGGAGGGCCGCGCTCCCCTGTGCGTGATCCTCTGCTCGGAATCGGGCGGCTGCATGCGGCTGGAGGCCGGCGGCGTGGCCTCCATGGAGTTGGTGGAGGAGGTGGTGCCGCTTCCCAACGAAAGCGAAGAGATGGAGATGGCTCGACTGCTCAGCGGCGGCCACGACAGCACCAATCCCCTGATGGCCTCCGCCGCAGCCCTGGCTGCCAAGCTGCTGCCCAGCTGAGCCTCACCATGCCCTGCCTGATCGCGGCCCCCGCAAGCGGCAGCGGCAAAACCCTGGTGACCCTTGCCCTGAGTGCCCTCGCCCGGCGGCGCCAGTGCAGCATCCAAACCTTCAAGGTGGGGCCTGACTACCTCGATCCCCAGCTGCTCAGTGCCGCGAGCGGCAGACCCTGCCGCAATCTCGACCCCCTGTTGTGCGGGGAGAGCTGGGTCAAACGGAGCTTCTCGCTCCACGGAGGGGCCAGCGAGCTGTGCCTGGTGGAGGGGGTGATGGGCCTCTTCGACGGCAAGGGTCCCAGCAGTGAGGGCAGCTCCGCCCATGTGGCCCAGCTCCTCAACCTTCCGGTGGTGCTGGTGGTGGAAGCGAGCCGTCAGGCCGGCTCCCTAGCCGCCCTGGTGCGGGGGTTCCGTGACCACCAGAGCGATCTCTCCCTGGCGGGGGTTGTGCTCAATGGCGTGGGGAGCGAACGCCATGAAGCCCTGCTGCGGGAAGCCCTGGCCAGCCTCGCCATGCCGGTGCTCGGAGCCCTGCCCCGCCATCCGTGCCTGGAGCTGCCATCGCGGCATCTGGGGCTGCTTCCGGCCCACGAGCTCTCCGACCTGAATGCGCGTCTCGACGCCTGGGCTGACCTGGCGGAGCGCCACCTGGCGATCGAGGCCCTCTGGCCCCTGCTGGAGGCCCCTGCCCCAACCTCGCTCGCCAGCAGCGCAGCCAGGCCATCGGGGGAAGCCGCGCTGGTCGCCCTCGCCAGCGATGCCGCCTTTCACTTCCGCTATCCAGAGGCCACAGAGTTACTGGAGGAGCAGGGTCTGGAGGTGGTGCCCTGGTCGCCCCTGGCCGATGAAGACCTGCCGCAGCACTGCCGCGGGGTGATCCTTCCCGGGGGCTACCCGGAGCTGCACGCCGAACAACTGGCCTGCAGCCAGCGGAGCCTGGGTGCCTTGCGAATGGCAGCCCGCGATGGACTGCCGCTCTACGCCGAATGCGGAGGTCTGCTGCTGCTGGGCCGCAGCCTGCTTGATCAGCAGGGAGAGGCTCATGCCATGGCCGGAGTGCTTCCCTTCAACGCCCGCAGGGGCAGCTTGAGCCTGGGCTACCGCGACGCCGAGGTCAGCCGCAACACGCTGGTGCTGAAGGCCGGTGAGGTGGTCTGCGGCCATGAGTTCCACCGCTGGCAGCTGGACTCAAGCGCAGCCGAAGCGGAGAGCCTGTGGCAGCTTGAAGGATGGGGAAGCCCCCGGCGCCCAGAGGGCTGGGGCGGTGCAAGCCTCCACGCCAGCTGGCTGCATTTGCACTGGGGCGGGTGCCCCCAGATTCCCCAACGCCTGGCCGCCGCCGCCCGCCGCCCTCTTTCACCCTGACACCCATGGCCCACCCCCAACTTTGGCTGCTGCGCCACGGTGCGACGGAGTGGGCCGTGAACGGACGTCACACCGGACGCACCGATCTGCCCCTGCTGCCCCAAGGCGAGGAGGAGGCCAGGCGCCTGGCTCCCCTGCTGGCGCAACAGCAGTTCACACGGGTGCTCACCAGCCCACTGCAGCGCGCCCGTCGCACCTGCGAGCTGGCGGGTCTTGGGGGACTGGCAGAGCTGGAGCCACGGCTGCTGGAATGGGATTACGGCGACTACGAGGGCATTACCACCGCCGAAATCCGCCGCTCGGTTCCGGATTGGACCGTGTTCAGCCATCCCTGCCCTGGTGGAGAAACCCTGCTCCAGGTGCAGAGCCGCTGTGAGGCCTTGATCGCCGAGCTACTGGATCTGGAGGGAGCCGTGGCTTTGTTTGCCCATGGGCATCTGTTGCGCTGCCTAGCCGGTTGCTGGCTCGGCCTGGGGGCCCAAGGAGGAGCCCTGCTGACCCTGGCCACCGGCAGCTACTGCGTGCTGGGATTCGAGCGGGAGCAGCGGGTGATTCAGCACTGGAATGCCCCGGTCTGCCGCCCGTAGCCGAAATGGGCGAAGCGTGGCAGCTTGAGATCAGGAGAGTTGCGCCAGGGATGAATGGAAAACGACCATGGCTCGGACCGTCACTCAGCACCGCGCTGGTTAATTGCTGACACCCGCCCCCTGGGACGCGGCAACCGCACCACCAAGGTGCGGCAGTGGATCAAATCAGAGCGATCTGAGGCGAACCCACCCCGCAACGAACGCTGGCAACTGCTAATTCGCGGGCGCGTGCAGGGCGTGGGCTACCGGGCCAGCTGCTGTCGCAAAGCCAAGGAGCTTGGCCTGAGCGGCTGGGTGCGCAACCTGGGGGATGGCTCGGTGGAGGTGCAGGCTGAGGGACCAGCCCACCTGCTCACGGAGCTGCGCCTCTGGTGCGAGCGGGGTCCCCGCGGCGCGGAGGTGCTGGGGGTGAGCCATGGCCACCTGGCGCCTCTCAAGGAAGACTGGTTCGAAATTCGCCACTGAGCCACCGCGATGCTCAACGGGACCCTCTGGGCCGAACTGCTGGCCTACGGCAGTGGGATCGCCATCAGCCCGATTCATATCGGCCTCCTGTTCCTGCTGCTGCTGGGCCCGAAACCCCTGCAGCGAGGCGGACTGTTCGTGCTGAGCTGGATGGTCACCGTCACTCTGATGGTGGTGCTCCTGCTCACCGTGGGCCATGGTCTGCTGCTGACCATGGAGAAGGGCACGAGCCATCGCACCGGGCTCGACCTGCTGGCGGCGGGCGGCCTGCTGGCGCTCGGGCTCAAGGAGCTGCTGGATCGCCGCGAGGAGGGGGATGAGCCACCAGCCTGGACCCACAGCCTCGATCGCTTCTGCGCCATGCCCCTGCCCCTGCTGTTAGGGGCCAGTTGCGCCCTGGAGGTGGTCAGCCCCGACGATCTGTTCCTGTTTGCCAAGACCGCCTCAGCGCTGCTCTCCTCCGGTCTGAGCCGCCTGCAGGAAGTGCTGTACACCAGTGTCTTCACCGTGGCGTGCAGCGCTGCCTTGCTGGTGCCTTTCCTGGCGGTGCTGGTGGGCCGCGATCGGGTACTTCCGCTGCTGGAGCGCGGCAAAGCCCTGCTATTCGCCAAGGGGGACCTACTGGTGGGGGCTCTGAGCCTCGTGCTCGCGGGTTACCTGGGCTGGCAGGGCATCGAGGGTCTTCAGCTCAGCTAGCCGAAAGCCAAGACATCCAGGCCTGGCGATCCCGCTGGGCGGCCTCCCCAGAGAGGCGTTGATCCGCAGAGAGCCAGACCGCCTGACTGGCTCGGCTGACCGCCACGTAGACCAGTTGCCGCCGCAGGGTTTCGTCGCTGGGCCAGAACACATCACCGGCGACAAACACCTCCCCAAACGTGCTGCCCTGACTTCGGTGCACGGTGAGCACCGCGGCAGGCCCGAGGGAGGCGAAGGCGTCGCGCACCAGAAAGTAGCGCCGCCAGAGGCTGCGCCCCTGCTGCTTACCAGCCTCCCTGGCCTGCAGGCGCAGACGGTTCAACACAGCATCGAGTTCCTGGCGTGGGGCACTACCCGCCGGTGGCAGCAGGCGCAGGCTGAGCCGGGTCTCACCGGCCTCGACATCCGCGCAAAGGGTGTCGATCACCGCGGGCGTGAGTCCATCGTCACTGCCGACCCCGAAGTCGGCCAGATCGATGCGCTCTGGAGTGACATCGCGCACCACCAATTCCCGGTTGGAGCCAAGCACCATGTCGGGCTCTTCGGCGGCTTCTTCTCCCGCGCGGCAGGCCGGGGCCATCACCGCCGCACGGGTGATCAACACCTCCCCGGGCAACACCGGCACCTGATCGGCCATCTCGCCATGAATGGCCCGCCGCGCCAGGGGCACCAGCTGCTCAAGGGCTCGGTTGGTGTAGCAAAGGATGCGGGCGTGGTCGGGATTGTCGAGCTCCGCGCCGCGTCGCAGGGCCGCCTGAGCGGCGGCAAGCCAATCGTTGCGGGGAAGTACCGCCACTTGGCCCTGCTCATCGCGCACCGGACCAAGGGCCGGAGGCTGGCGGCAGGGAAGATCGCCATGGCGCAGGCCAGTGGCGAGCTGCAGCACGGGCCCCTGATGACGCACCACTTCCGTGAGGGCTGCACGCATGGAACGCCCCATCGCGAACACGGGGCTGCGCTCTTCTCCCACCGGGGGCAACTGGGCCGGATCGCCGACAAACACCAGACGGGTCTTGAAGGGATGGGCGCAGCGCAGGGCGATCTCCAGCAGGCTGCTGTCAACCATCGAGGCCTCATCCACCAGCACCAGGGCGAGGTTTTCGAGCGATCCCGCCGTCTGCTCGGTCTCCTCACAGCGCTCGAGATCCCCCTGACGCTTGAGCTTCAGGCGCAGCAGGCGGTGAATCGTGCTGGGGTACCAGGTGGGCTGCAGGCCAGCCCAGGCCAGATGCTGCCGCAGCACCCCCACCGCCTTGTGGGTGGGGGCGACCACGGTCCAGCAGAGATCGCGTTGCTCCACCTGCTGGAGCAGATGGCGCGAGAGGTAGGTCTTGCCCGTGCCCGCATAGCCACTGAGCACAAACGGGGTGCCGTCGTAAGGGGCCTTCAGCCAGGCCGCGAACGACTCAGCCGCCTGCGCCTGCCCGGCGGTGAGCTCCTCAGCCAACCGCTACCCAGCCCCAGTGCTGCGCCAACACCCAGGGGGATCCGAGCCAGACCAGCCCGGGCAGGGCCACCAGCGGGCCCATCAGGCTGCCCACCAGCACCTCAAGGCGGGTGTGTCCAAGGTTCTCCTTGAGGGGCTTGAGCGGATCGGCCGTCTCGGCCCCGCTGCTCCAAAGGGCATCGGGCAGGGCATTCACCCGCTGGGCGGTGATGCCGGCCGCACGACGCACACCGGAGGCGTCGTAGAGCACCACAAAACACAAGGTGGCCGCCAGGGCGAAAACCGGCGAATCAAATCCCTGCTGCCAGCCGAGAGCCGCTGCGGTGCCAGTCAGCAGGGCTGAATGACTGGAGGGCATTCCACCGGTTTCCACCAGCACCTTGGGGTTCCAGCGGCGATGGACCACCAGTTCAATCAACAACTTGGAGAGCTGGGCGCTGCCGCAGGCCGCCAGGCCCCACCAGAGAGGCCCGTTGTCCAACAGACCGGTCAGAACCGCTTCACTCATCGGTCGCGACTGGTGATGTAGTCCGCTAGGGCCAGCAGTGGAGCTGCTTTGCCGCCACCGTTGAAGGGCTCCAGGGCCGCCTTGGCCTCAGCTACCAGGGCATCGGCGCGCTGGCGGGATTCCTCCAGGCCCAGAAGCTTGGGATAGGTGGTCTTGTCGGCGGTGAGGTCCTTGCCAGCAGTTTTGCCGAGCACCTCGCTGCTGGCGGTCACATCGAGGATGTCGTCGATGATCTGGAAAGCCAGGCCGATGCCGCGGGCATAGGTGCGCAGAGCCTCCAGCAGAGCCTCAGGGGCACCGGCGATCAGGGCACCGGTGAGCACGCAGGAGCGCAGCAGTGCTCCGGTTTTGTGGAGGTGGATGTACTCGAGCGTGTCGAGATCCACATCCTTCCCCTCGCACTCCAGATCCACCACCTGACCGCCCACCAGGCCCGGGGCACCGGAGGCCAGGGAAAGCTCTCCAACCACTTTCAGCAGCTGCTCCGCCGGAACGCCGGGGCTGCGCAGCGCCACCATCTCGAAGGCGCGGGTGAGCAGGGCATCGCCGGCCAGGATCGCGTTGGCCTCTCCATACACCTTGTGATTGGTGGGCATGCCACGGCGCAGATCGTCGTTGTCCATGGCGGGGAGATCGTCATGGATCAGCGACATGGTGTGGATCATCTCCAACGCCACCGCTGTGGGCATCGCCAGAGCGCTGTCGCCACCGGCCAGTTCGCAGGCGGCCAGGCAGAGGATCGGGCGCAAGCGCTTACCGCCCGCCAGCAGGGAGTAACGCATCGCTTCCCTCAGGCTCTCGGGACGCTCCGGCCCGAGGGAGCCATCGAGGGCTCTCTCCACGCTCAGGCGTGCCTGTTCGAGGTAGGCCGCGAAGTCAAACCCGGGCGCGTCACCAGTGGAGGGACTGTCGGTACTTGTGACGGCCGCGGTCATGGGGGCAGGGCCAGGGGCCATCGCTGAGCCGGATTCTCTCAGGCCAGGGCCTCCTTAGGGGAGCAGATCAAGATCCCAGCAGGGAACGCAGGATCTTGCGCGCCAGCTGCTCCTTAATCTCCACATGGCGGGGGATCGCTTCTTGGATGCCGGTGGCGGGATTGATCCAAAGCGCATGACTAGCCCCTTCCCGCTTGAGCAAGCAGCCACCACGGCGCAATTGACGCTCCAGGTCTCTCCGCTTCACGGGAACGACCTAACCGACCAGCAGGGGTTCACAGACCGCATCGCTTGGCAAGCTGCGCAGGATGTCGTCCTGGCGGTCCTGAAGGATCAGCTGAACAGCCTCGAGCAGATTGGCCTTGGCTTCATCACGGGTTTCACCCTGACCATTGGCGCCGGGGACCTCGATGCAAATCGCCCAAAAGCCCCCCTCCTCAGCAGGTTCAATCACCGCCGTCAACTCGCCCTTCATCGACCCTGTTTTGTTTCGACCAGGCTAGATAGAAACAGCAGCCAGGGCCTCCTTAGGGGAGCAGATCCGCCAACGGCTGATCGAGGCCGCAGCGCTGACACCAGCTGGCCACCGTATTCACCAGCAGCAGGGTGACCGTCATCGGGCCCACACCACCGGGCACCGGGCTGATGGCGCTGGCCAGGGGTTCCACCTCGTCAAAGCGCACATCCCCGCAGAGCTTGGCCTTGGCACCGGGCTCGGCCTCGAGGCGGTGAATGCCCACATCCACCACCACCGCACCGGGCTTGACGTGCTCCGCTCCGATCATCAGCGGCTTGCCCGCCGCCACCACCAGCACATCCGCCTGTCGGGTGAGCTCAGGCAGGTTGGACGTGCGGGAATGGGCGATGGTCACCGTCGCATTCGCCGCCTGCAGCATCAGGGCCATGGGCTGCCCCACCAGGATGCTGCGCCCCACCACCACCGCTCGCTTCCCGGCCAGCTCGACACCAGCGGAAGCCAGCAACGCCATCACCCCGGCGGGCGTACAGCTGCGGGGCCCGGGCTCGCCCTTCAGCAACCGACCCAGGTTGAGGGTGTGCAAGCCATCGGCATCCTTCTCTGGATCAATCACCGCCAGCAAAGGGCGCTCATCGAGACCCGCCGGCAGGGGCAACTGCAAGAGGATGCCATCAACCGCAGGATCGGCGTTCAAGCGTTGGATGGTGGCCAGCACCTCGGCCGCAGGGGTATCTGCGGGAAGGTGGGCCCCAAGGTTGGTGATGCCGATGCGGCTACAGGCCTTCTCTTTATTGGCCACATACACCCCACTGGCGGGGTCATCGCCCACCCGCAGCACCGCCAGCCCCGGCGGGCGGCCGGCCCGGCTCAAGCGCTCCGACACCACCGCTTGCAAACGCGCTTCCAGCTCGGAAGCCAGTTGACGACCGTCCAGGCGCGTAGCCATGGCTGAGGCAAACCATCTCCCCCTCAGCATGCAACGGCAGGGCTAGCGTGGTAGTCCGACATGAAGCTGCGGTGGGTCGCCCGAGCCAAGCGCAAGAGCTCTGGCGACTGCTAAAGCGCCTCTGGCAGCAGCTGCTTCGGCTGGAGATGCCGCGGCAAGCGCTCACCAGCTGGAAAGCCTCGGGCACAACCGCTGTGGTCCTGCTTTGTCTGCTGGTGGCCCTGATCTCCAGCTGGCCCTGGCTGGTGGAGCCGAGCCTCAGGCCGGGCATCCCAGCACCCTTCACCGTCACGGCCCCGAAGGCCGCCACGGTGGTGGATTCCGAAGCCCTCGAGCAGCGTCGCTCCCAGCTTGGTTTGCGCACCCATGTGCAGGTGGTGGATGAACGGCTGAGCCGCGATCTCGAGCAACGCCTCGAACGCCAGCTCAAGGCCATCACCCGTCTGGCGGACAGTGATCAAGTGCAGGTGGCTCCGATCAATGTGAGCCCCGATGAGCGCAACTGGTTGAGCAGCCTCAGCCCACGCGCGCTGCAGCGATGGGAAGACGACCTGCGGCTAGCCCAAAAGCGGATGTTGCAGCAGGGCGTGGTGGGCAGCGTGGCCCGACTGCAGCTGGTGAAAGCAGCTGCGTTCCAGCTCGAGGGAACCCCCGAGCAAGGCCGCGATCTCGGGGCCCGGGTGGTGGCCAGCTCCCTGCAGGGCCACAGCAATCTGCGCATCGACGCGGCCCTGAGTCAGCGGATGCTTGAAGACCTCCTCACCCAACAGGGGATCCCAACGATCGCAGTGAGCAAAGGGGAATTGATCACAAGGCAGGGCGAACCGATCAGCACGCAGTCCTATGCGGTGCTCGATTACTTCGGTCTGGTGAACCGCCGCCCCCTGATTGGTGCCTGGCTGCAGCATTTCGCCGAGGCTTTGGCAGGGGCGATGGTGATGCTGCTGGTGATCCGCAGTCGCCGGGTCAGCCTCGAAGCCCGGCAGGCTCTGCTGGCCCTGGGCTTGTTGGCGTTGGTGCAAAGCCTGAAGTTGTGGCTGGGGGCAGCGGCCAGCCCCCTGGCTCTGCTGGTGCCTCCCACGCTGCTGCTGGCCCAGGGACTCGGCACCACAGCTGGCCTGTCCTGGCTGGCCATCGCCTCGCTGCTTTGGCCCATGCCGGTCTCCGCCTTTTTCGACCAGCGCATCCTGATTGCCGCCATCGTGGCGGCCATCACCGCGGTGCTGGCAGACCGGCAGCGCAACCGAGCCCAATTGCTGCAGCTCGCCCTGCTGGTGCCCCTGGCGGCCCTGGCGGCGGAATGGTTGCTGCTTCAGCTCACCCTGTATCGCGGAGAAGCGGATGCACGTCTCCCGATCGGAGCCGATCTCTCCGGCGAGGCTCTCGTGCTGGGGGGCCTGCTGTTGGGGGTGTTGCTGCTGAGTCCGATGGTCGAGAGCTTCTTTGACCTGCTCACCCGCACCCGCCTGATGGAGCTGGCCGACCTGGAGCGGCCCCTGCTGAGGCGCCTCTCCTGCGAAGCCCCGGGCACCTTTGAGCACACCCTGATGATCTGCGGCTTAGCCGAAGAAGGGGCGCGAGCGATCGAAGCCGATGTGGATCTGATCCGCACCGGAGCCCTCTATCACGATGTGGGCAAACTCCATGGGCCCCAGTGGTTCATCGAGAATCAAGACCGTGGAGACAACCCCCACGACAAGCTCGACGATCCCCATCTCAGTGCCGGCATCCTCCAAGCGCACGTGGATGAAGGCTTGAAACTGGCCCGGCGTTACCGGCTGCCGAAACCCCTCTCGGATTTCATCCCGGAGCATCAAGGCACGTTGAAGATGGGCTACTTCCTGCATGAAGCCCGGCGCCGCGATCCAGCTGTGCGGGAAGCGGACTTCCGCTACCGCGGGCCCACCCCCCGCAGCCGTGAAACAGCCGTGTTGATGCTGGCTGATGGCTGCGAGGCGGCCCTGCGCTCACTACCCCCAGACACCAGCGAACACCAGGCTCGGGATGTGGTCCGCAGCATCGTGGAGGCCCGCTGGCGCGATGGACAACTGAGCGACAGCGGTCTGAGCCTGGCGGAGCTGGAGCTGCTGGTGCGAGCCTTCGTGCGGGTGTGGCGTCGCATGCGCCATCGCCGCATCCCCTACCCGATCCCAGCCCGAAAGGGCTACAGCGCCTGATGGAGCGTCAGCGCTGGCACCAGGCCTGGTACCCCGTGGCCTTTCTGCAGGATCTCGATCCCGCGCGACCGACCCCCTTCACCCTGATGGGGCAAGACCTGGTGCTGTGGTTCGATCGCGCAGCCCAGCAGTGGCGGGCCTTTGCCGATGTCTGCCCGCACCGTTTGGTGCCGCTCTCCGATGGCCGCCTCAATGAAGCCGGCGAGCTGGAGTGCCCGTATCACGGCTGGAGTTTTGCGGGCAACGGTCAGTGCACCGCCATCCCCCAGGCCCCGGAGGGCAGCAGCCTCTCTCAGCGCAGCCAATGCCGCAGCTACGCCACCGCCAGCGGCCAGGGCCTGCTGTTTGTCTTCAGCGGCGACCCCGCCTCAGCGGAGGAGCATCCCTTACCCCTGGTCCCGCAGCTGGAAGAGCCGGGCTGGGTGGTGCAGGACACCTTCCGGGACCTGCCGATGGATGCCCTGACCCTGCTGGAGAACGTGCTCGATGTGAGCCATGTGCCCTTCACCCACCACGCCACCGTGGGCCGCCGCGAGAACGCCGGGCCGGTGGAGCTGGAACTGAGCAGCTTCGGGCCCGAAGGATTCACAGGCCTGTGGAAGGAAGGGCCGCGCCGAGGAAAGCTGGGCAGCCAGTTCACCACCTATGTCGCCCCTGGCCTGATGTGGCACGACCTCAGCGCCAAGGGCTTTGCGCGGATCCTCACGGTGGTTTATGCCACGCCCATCCGAGCCGGGGAATGCCGCTTGATCGCCCGCTTCCCGTTCCAGTTCGCCTCCCCCTGGCCCGCTCGTTTGCTGCGGCTGCGGCCCCAGTGGTTGCAACACATCGGCAACCACGTGGTGCTGGAGGACGATCAACTCTTCCTGCACTGGCAGGAGCGGGTGGTAGCCGAGCGTGGAGGCCGCCATGGCGCGTTGCGGAGCTATCACCTTCCCACCAAGGCGGATCTCTACATCCGAGCGCTGCACGACTGGGTGAACCGCTACGGCGGAGAGCCATTCGCCGGACAACCGCTACCAGAGCGCCAAACCCGCCAGGCGCTGATGGAGCGCTACGAGGCCCACACCCGCCATTGCCACAGTTGCTCTGGCGCCGATCGCCGGCTGCGGAAGCTGCAACCCATCAGTTGGGCCGTCGTTGGCATTGCGCTGGTGAGCGCGGCTTGGCTCGGGCCTGGAGCCTGGGGCGCTCTGGCTCTGCTGCTGGCGCTGGCGGCCACAGCCGCCGGGCTGCGCATCGGCAGCTGGCTGGAGCTGCTCCGTTACGGAAGCGGCCGACCTCCGCGCAACCGCTGAGCCGCCTGGCGCTCCCCCCACCAGGCTCGCCATTTGCGATCGAGGATGAAACCTGCTGCCACCAAGGTGATGGCATTGGCAGCGATCAGCGGGCCGTCGCCGGTGAGCAGCCCATAGAGGCCCCAGAGGGCAATGCCGGCCGTAAACAGGGCATACATGCGCAGGGAGATGCCACGGGTGTCGCCGGTGCGCAGCGTTTTGATCGCCTGGGGGATGAAGCTCAAGGTGGTGAGGCTCGCAGCGGTGTAGCCGAGGGCTGCAATAGCGGGGGGATGAGCGCTCATGGCATGGGGAGATCGAACGGGCAGGGTCTCTGAAACATCAGCTCCTGCCCACTGCCAGGGTGCCTGAAGCCCAGGGCCGCTGCATGGAGATGCAAGCGATCAGCGACCTGCCCGTAGAGAGGATCGCCGACGATCGGATGCCCGATCGCTTGCAGATGCACCCGCAGCTGGTGGGAGCGACCCGTGCGGGGCTCCAGCTCGAGGCGGCTGAAGGCAGCGCTCTGATGCAGCAAGCGCCAGGCCGTGAAACAGGGTTTCCCCACAGGATCCACGCCATAGAGGGGCGGGCGATGCTGACGCTTGGCGATCGGCAAGGCAATCACCCCCTCGCCGCGATCCGGCACCCCCTCCACATCAGCCAGATAGTGCTTCTGCACCTGACGCGCGGCGAACAGCTGACTCAGGGCGCGATGACACTCCGCGCTGAGGGCCAGAAGCATCAAGCCGGAGGTATCTCGATCGAGGCGATGCACCAAGCGTGCCTCAGGCCAGATCCCCTGCACCCGCGTGATCAGCGAATCCGAGAGCTCCGCCCCCAGACCCGGCTGGCACAGCAATCCCGAGGGCTTGTCGAGCACCAGCAGCTCCGCATCCGAATGAACGAGCCAACGCGCATCGAACAGCTCGGGCACGAGAGACAAAACCTGGCCACACTGACTCCAGTACTAGCCGGGCCATGGCTCTCGACCGTTTCAAACAGGCTCTGGCCTCGCTTCTCGATCGCGCCCCAAGCGATCCTCTGGAGCGTGATGAATTCTTTGAGCTCAACACCTTGCCCACAGGGGGAGGCTGTGGCTTTGAAGTGGTGATCTGCGACGAGGAGAACGAAATCTTCGCAGCGATCTACACCGATCGTCTCTTTGAAGAAGGGGAGCCCGGCCAGGAGGCGGTGGAAGCCCTGGTGCCGGGATTCCTGGAAGAAGCCTTTGGCCTCAGCCCCGAGGAATGGCAGGCCACCGAACCGTTTGACTTGGGCTGGCGCAGCCGGGAATACCTCTGGTTCATGGAGTTCAGCGTTCCAGGCCTGACTCCCACCTGCCGTTTTGATTAGGTATCAGCGGTGCTCTGCTGCCAAACCAGAAGCTGAATGGCGTTCGAGCGCCGACTGAGCAACAGCACCAAGGCACAGTCCTGCGGCACGGGCAAGGCGGTGGCTCTGCGCAGTTGATCACGATCCACCAGAGCCACGCCGCAGGTTTCCATCAGGAGCGCCGGCAGCTGATCCGATCTGCCGCGCATGGCCGCCAGATCAAGGGCCTGACGGATGGCCTGGGCACTGCGCTCCAGACCGAGGCGCTCGACCAAGTCGGGCCAGAGATGGTTCACCGGCTCACAGGCGGCCAGATCCAGATCGAACACGTCCATCCCTGCACTCTGCTCCCGCTGGGCTTAAGCCTGATTCAGCTGCACATAGTGCGGGGCATAGAGCAACACATGCTCTCCCAAGCGCACCTGCTGGCTGTCGAGGGCGAAGGCCGCACCGGCCATGAAATCAACGGCCCTCTGCAACTGATGCTCAGGAAGAGCACTGACATTGAGCAGCACCGTGGCCTGATCCCTGAGGGAAGCCACAGCCTCCTGAACCGCCTCAAAATCCCTGGGGTGGAGCACCACCATTTCCGCCCCCCAAGCGGAGGAATTCGGCTCAAGACCAGGGCTAGGGGAGAACGGTTCCATGACACCAGCCTGACGAGAATCTGGTCTCCGCACCAGAGCCCTGGTGCGGAGCGTTAACGCTCTGATGCCAGCTCTGGATCATCAGCGGCATCGCCCTGAGCGTCAGACTCCTCCTCCGGCTGAAAACGCTGCAACAGTTCGGCAGTGGGTTCGATCGTTTCGATGGCATCTTCGTTGTCGAGGAAGGCCTCAAAGGAGCGGTATCTGCAGATCGTGGGGCTGTACTGAGCATCACTGCAAACCTCCTCCCAGCTCATCCCTTGCGGGCGCATCTCCTGGAAGGTGGTCAGTGCTTCCTCCAGATCAGCCGCATCCCCGCAGTTCTCTCCCTGCCACAACAACTCGTAGAAAGTCACGCCGCCCTGCCAGTGACCCCTCACCCTAGGAGGAACCCCACACACGACAGCAAGCTGAGCATGAAAAAGGGCAGTGCTGCTAGCACTGCCCAAAAATCCAGATCAATTGATCTCGTTCAGACCAGACTCACTCTTCTTCGGCGCCGGCGGGAATCAGCTTGATCTGCTTGCGACCGAGTTTGATTTCGAACTCATCGCCAGGCTGCAAACCGAGGAGGGCGGTATAAGCCTTGCCCACCAGCAGGTTGCCATTGCCCTGCACAGTCGCCACATAGCTCAGCTTGCGACCACCTTTGCCAGTGCCGGCACCACCGCCACCGAGATTCAGGCCCTTGGCTTCCAGCAGAGCCTCGTAGAAGGCTGTGAAGTTCAGGCGCTCAGAGCCATCCTTTTTGGTGCTCACATACCCGCAGGAGCGAACAAGGTCAGACTTGCTGACATCGCCCAGTTCTTTGACTTTGGCGAGGAGATCAGATCCGGTGAGCATTGAAGGAAATTTGCTACTTCAAAAGATAGCTCTCCAGACCTCCTCCAATCCACCCCCAGGTGTGCATGAAGAGACATTGCACACTCCAGACAACCCGGGCGAGCTCCCTACTGTTCCTTCAGAAACACAAGCCCACCATGATCGTTGGCGAAGTCTTTCTCGAGAGTGTCTCGACTGGCGTGATCACTGCCGAAGAAATTGACTGGATCACCAGCAAGCAGATCCAGTTCGATCGGCAGGAAGAAGCGATGGTACTCAAGCTGGGCCGTCTGCTCGATGAAGGGGTGATTCAAATCGGCTGTCGGCTCCTCGGGGGCTGAGGCGCCCCCCTCAGATCAGTTGAGGATGCGCGGGGTCTCCCTTAAAGGGGCCCTGCACTGCGGAAGTGATCCAACCGCCATAAAAGCCACCTGGCTGTGGCTGCACGCGCTCACCATCAATCCAGCAGCCATCCATCAAAGCCGGATACACCGCCACCCATCCGGCAATCACCGCAAACGCGGCGGTGGGTTGGGGGTAGCTCCAGGCGGCCCGAGCAATGCTGCTGTGCTCGCACACCACGTCGTAATACGCCGCGATCCCCTTCCATTCACAGAAACTGCGGCCCTGCGCCACCCGCAGGCGCCGCTCACAAAAGGCGTCAGGAGGCAGGTAGTAGGTGGGGGGATGAAAGGTTTCAAGAACCCGATAACTTCGCCGCGATTCCGCCAACAGAGCACCGCCGGCACGGATCAGGATGTGATCTGCACTGGCAACCAGGGCTGGGGGTCTGGGGTAGTCGCAGACCCTTTCGATCGGCTGCGCCATCGTTAACCCGGGATGAAATTGCGCAGCTTCCGAGCTTCTTCACCCGCCCGGCGCTGCAGATCCCGATCGCTCAATTTGTCGTCTTCGCGCACCATCGCGGCGATCACGTCAGCCTCCTCCACCGCATAGCCGGTCTGGGCCGCCAGGCTGAGCAGATCCGCCAGATCCATCGGTTGCTGGAGACGTACAGACAGGTCTGCATCCCCGCGGGCAAAGGCCAGGAACGCATCCAGCTGTTGCAGCGACACAAGCAAAACCCAACGTGCCCCCAGGTCTAAAGATCCATCGGCTGAGCAGGGGAGGGTGGCGGCCACTCGTCAAAGCGCGCATCGCCAATCAGACTTGCTGAAGCGCAACAGGCAGACATGGCCCAATCAGCCTCAAACCGTGACGGGGTCCGGCCATTGCCCCGCTCGATGCGTCTGCTGGGGGCAGGGCTGACGGGCTGCCTGGCGGTGCTGTTCGTGGTGGTGCTTCTGCAAACCCGTGACCAAGGTCAGCGGCTGCAGCAACTGCAGGACAAGGTGCAGACCCTGGAGAACGCCAACGATCTGGAGCGCACCAACGCCCTGGAGGATCAGTTGCGCTCCACGGTGGAGCGTCTGCAGGCCCTCGAAGGGGTGGAGCAGCAGGTGCAGAGCCTGAGCAGCGAAGTGCAGAGCCTGCGTCAGCTGCGTTCTCGCCCATCCAGTTTCTTCCCGGTTGAGCCCGATCTCGAACCAACACCAACGCCGCCCAGTCGTCCCCCCGCCCTGCCGAGACTCCCGGGCAGTCGCTGATGCTCCCGCTGCCAGCACCCGCCCAGCGCTTTGAGCAGATCCAGACACCGGTGATTCCGGTGATGGCGCAGTTGATCCGGCAGACCCCCGGCACCCTCTCCCTCGGCCAAGGCATGGCGCGATGGGGACCTCCTGCAGAGGCCCTCGAGGCCGTTGCTGCGGCACTCCAGAGCGGTGTCGATCTGAACAGCTACGGACCGATGGGCGGAGACCCGGAGTTGCAAGCCGCTCTGGGCACTTGGCTGGCTGCGGAGCATCAGCTCGATCAATGCGGGTCTGAGCTGGTGGTCACCGCCGGCAGCAACATGGCCTTCCACGCGGTGATTCAGAGCCTCTGCGACCCGGGCGATGAGGTCATCCTGCCGGTTCCCTACTACTTCAACCATGAGATGGCGGTCCGACTCGCCGGTGGTCGCCCGATCGCCGTTGAAGCGGGCGTGATCCCCGATCCCGATCGCCTGACTGCGGCCATCACCCCGCGCACCCGGGCGATTGTCACCGTCTCTCCGAACAATCCGAGCGGTGCCGTCATCCCGCGCTCGGTGCTGGAAGCCATCAACCACTGCTGCGCCAAACGGGGACTGATCCACATCAGCGATGAGGCCTATGCCCTCTTCCACTACGGGGACGAGCGACCCTGGAGTCCAGGGGCAGCCCCGGGCAGCGGGAGCCACACGATCACCCTGGGGTCGCTCTCCAAAAGCCATGGCATGGCGGGCTGGAGAGTGGGCTGGGCCGTGATCCCGCAGGCGCTTCTGCCGGCCCTGACCAAGGTGCAAGACACGGTTCTGATCTGCCCGCCCCGGCTGAATCAACGGGCTGCTCTGGGGGCACTGGCGGCCGGGCCAGAGTGGTGCCGCATCCGGATCCACGCACTGGGGGAGCAGCGGCAGCAGGTGCTCAGCGCCCTGGATGTACCCGGCGCCCCCTGGCGTCTGATCGGACCGGCCGATGGAGCCTTTTATGCCCTGATCGAACTCAGCTCGGCGCTGAGCTCGGATGCGCTGATGGAGCGTCTGATCCGCCAGCACGGTGTGGCGTTGGCGAGCGGTTCGAGCTTTGGTCTTCAGGAGCGCAGCTGCCTAAGACTGAGCTACGGCATGCTCGATCGCAGCGACCTCGAGGAAGCCCTGCGGCGCTTGGAAGAGGGTCTGATGGCGGCAGCGGAGCTGTAGCTCAGCCCTTCACGGCATCACCGGTGGCGCTGGGGAGGATGTAACGCTGCAGGCCGATGAACAAGGCGAGCACCGGCAGAATCGACACCACCGCCCCTGCGGCCACCAGGCGCCAATCCAGCGAGAAGCTGCTGGCGAGCTGCTGCAAACCGAGCGGCAGGGTGTAGAGGTTGCGGTCGTCAAGGATTACCAGCGGCCAGAGGAAGTCGCTCCAGGTGCCGATGAACACGAACATCGCCAGGGTGATCAGGTCAGCCCGGGCGGCGGGAATCATCACGTTCCACCACTCCCCGAGGCGACTGCAGCCATCGATGCGGGCCGCCTCCTCCAACTCCACCGGAACGCCCGCAAAGCTCTGACGCAGCAGGAAGATGCCAAACGCCGTGGCGGCCTGGGGAATGATCAGGGCCCAGAGGGTGTTGCGCAAACCCAGCTGCACCATCAACAGGTAGAGCGGAATCATCACCACCTGGAAGGGGATCAGGATCGTCGCCACCACGAGAGCCAGCACCAGACCGCGACCGGCGAAGCGCAGTCGCGCTAGCGGATAGGCCGCCAGGGAGCAGAACAACAGGTTGGCCAGCACCGCCAGGCCGCTGACGATCGAGCTGTTGAGGATGTAACCCCACATCGGGTTGTCCTCAAACAGGCGCAGGTAGGCATCCAGGCTCGGTTGGCTCGGGAAGAGTGCCGGGGGACTGGTGAAGATGTCCTCGGTGGGGCCCTTCAGGGAGGTGCTCACCAGCCAGAGCAGCGGAATGAGCATGGCGATGGCCACCAGCACCAGCAGGGTCAGCTGCAAAGCGGAGGCCAACAACGAACGCCGACGGCCACTGATGGGTTGTGCCATCAGAGCCTCGGACGATCAGAGGGAGCCAGGTCGCCCACGGGCAGAGGAGCCTTCTGGGGGTGCAACGGCGCGAGGTGCGTGCCAACCACCAAGCGGTTGAGGGCATTCACGAAGGCCTGGGCTGCCGCCACCACGATGTCGGTGTCGGCGGCATGACCGGAATAGAGCACGCCATCGGCCCGCAGGCGAATCGTGACTTCACCCATGGCATCGATGCCCTCCGTGACCGACTTCACCGAGAACTCCACCAACTCATTCGGCACGCGGGCCAACTGATTGAGGGCCTGACACACCGCATCCACAGGTCCGGTGCCAATGGCGGCCTCGGTGAGCTCTGCACCATCGCTGTTCACCAAGGTGACGGTGGCAGTGGGCTGCAGATTGGTACCGGTGCTGACCTGCACCAGCTTGAGGCTGTAGCGGGCCTCATCCTGCAGACGCACCTGCTCGCTCACGATCGCTTCGAGATCGCGATCGGTGATCTCCCGCTTGCGATCAGCCAGCTCCTTGAAGCGGGCGAAGGCATCGTCGAGATCGTCGCGCTCGAGGTGGTAGCCGAGCTCTTCGAGGCGGGCTCGGAAGGCGCTGCGGCCGCTCAGCTTGCCCAGGGAGATGCGGTTATCGGCCAGGCCGATGGTGCGGGCATCAATGATTTCGTAGGTGAGGCGGTTCTTGAGCACGCCGTCCTGGTGGATGCCGCTCTCATGGGCGAAGGCGTTGGCTCCCACGATCGCCTTGTTGGGCTGCACCGCCATGCCGGTGAGCTTGCTCACCAGACGGGAGGTTTTGTAGATCTCCTCGGTGCGCACCCCTGTCAACGACTCGGTGCTCTCCGCCGGCCGACCCAGGAAGGGGTTGTAGTAACTGCGCCGCACATGCAGCGCCATCACCAGCTCTTCAAGCGAGGCGTTGCCCGCCCGCTCGCCGATGCCATTGATCGTGCACTCAAGCTGACGCGCACCGTTTTTCACCGCCTCAAGGAAGTTGGCCACGGCCAACCCCAGGTCGTTGTGGCCGTGCACGGAGATCACGGCCTGATCGATGTTGGGCACGTGGCGGTTGATGCCATCGATCAAGGCACCGAATTCAGTTGGCGTGGCGTAGCCAACGGTGTCGGGGATGTTGATCGTGGTGGCACCGGCAGCGATCGCCGCTTCGATCACCTGATACATGAACTCCGGATCGGAGCGACCGGCGTCTTCGCAGGAGAACTCCACGTCGTCGACGAGGGAGCGGGCATAGGCCACCATCTCTCCGGCGATCTGCAACACCTCTGAGCGGCTTTTGCGCAGCTTGTGCTCGAGATGGATGTCGCTGGTGGCGATGAAGGTATGGATGCGTTTATGGGCGGCCGGAGCCACGGCATCGGCGCAGGCCTTGATGTCGCCCTTGGCCGCGCGGGCCAGGCCGCAAATCACCGGTCCATCGGTGGTGCCAACGGTGGAGGCAATGCGCTGAACGGCGTTGAAGTCGCCAGGGCTGGCGAAGGGGAAGCCGGCTTCAATGATGTCAACACCCAGGCGAGCCAGCTGCTGAGCGATCGCCAGCTTTTCCTCGAGATTGAGGCTGGCGCCAGGGGACTGCTCCCCATCGCGCAGGGTGGTATCGAAAATCAATACCCGGCCGGGATCGCGGGCCATGACGGCTACAAGTCGGAATGGTTATGAGTTAGCCCCATCCTAGGGGTGAGGCCTCAGCTGCGACCAACGCTGGCCAGAGGTGCCTCGCTTTTCTCCAGCTGTGGCCTGAGATCAGAGAGATCGACGAAGCGATCGGCGGCATTGCGCAGTTCCCTCGGCACCATGCCGTCGGTGCTCATCACCACCACCTTCAGGCCACGAATCCGGAGTACCTCCGCCAGCCGCTCCAGATCACGGCTGCCGCTCAACAGCCAAACCTCATCAATGCGGTGGGCCACGGCCATCAGATCAATGGCGATCTCCACATCGAGGTTGGCCCGGCCGTATTGCCTCTGATCCGGATCCTGTCCGAATTCCCGCAACGGCTTGGTACGCACGGTAAAGCCAAGGCTGGTGAGGGCATCACGGAAGGGCCTCTGATCGGTGGCGTCCTTCAGACCCGTGTACCAGAAGGCAGAGGCCACCTCCCTGCCAGGAGCCGCGGTGGCGAACTCGAGCAGACGGCGGGGGTCGAAAAACCAGCCCAGCTTTTGCTGCACGTAGAACATGCTGTGGCCATCGACCGCCAGAGCGAGCTGCATCAACCACCACCTCTCTGCTTCGAGCCTAGAAGTTGCACCTAAAGTTGCCGGACTCTGAGCAGGGACCTTGGCCGCGGGAGATCTGGCCTCTGGAACCCTGCCCTCGGGTGACCTAGCGCTCGTTCTGCACGCCCATCTGCCGTACGTGCACTCCAGTGCGCCCGGCTCGCTGGAAGAAGACTGGTATTTCCAGGCCCTGCTGGAGTGCTATCTGCCACTCCTGGATGTGCTGGAGGCCGCCGCGGCCGATCCCAGCCAAAGGCCGCGTCTGAGCATGGGGCTCTCGCCCACCCTGCTCTCGCTCCTGAGCAACGCGGAGCTCAGCCGGCGCTTCATTCCCTGGCTGAAAGTGCGGCAGTCTCTGCTGCAGCAGGCTCCCAAGGGTTACGAGGCCGCTGCCGCTGACCTGGCCCAGCAACTGGGCGGGGCCCTCAAGGCCTGGCAACGCTGCGAGGGCAATCTGCTGCCCCGCTTCCAGGCCCTGCAGCAGCGCGGGGTTCTCGATCTGCTGACCTGCGCAGCCACCCACGGCTACCTGCCCCTGCTGCGGGACTGCCCGGAGGCGGTGCGCGCGCAGTTGCTCACGGCGGTTCGGGAGCATGAACGCCTGCTCGGGGTGCGCCCCCAGGGCATCTGGCTGCCGGAATGCGCCTACTACGAAGGGCTCGATCGCCAGCTGGTGGCCTGCGGGTTGCGCTACGCCATCCTTGATGCCCACGGCTTGCTGCACGGCCAGCCAAGACCCCGCTATGGGGTTTATGCCCCCATCTGCAGCCCGGGGGGGATGGCCTTCTTCGCCCGCGATAGCGAAGCCACCCTGCCGGTGTGGAGCGCCCGCGATGGCTATCCCGGCGATGCCCGCTACCGAGAATTTCATCGGGATCTGGGCTGGGATCTGCCAGCAGCCGAGCTGGAACGGAAGGGGATTGGTTGCGCCCGGCCCCTGGGCCTCAAGCTCCACAGGGTCAGCGGCAGGCAGAGCAGCCTTGAGGAGAAACAGCCCTACGACCCTGCAGCCGCTTCCGAAGCAATCCATCGCGATGTATTGCACTACCTCCAGGGCCGCGCTCAGCAACTGGAGGAGCTGAGCGGATCGATGCAGCGCCGCCCTCTGCTGGTGGCACCGTTTGATGCGGAACTATTCGGACACTGGTGGTATGAGGGGCCGCAGTTCCTGGCGGAGTTGTTCCGTCAGGCACCTCAGCAAGGGGTGGGGCTCGCCACCCTGCGGGACACCCTCAGCCGCGGCGATGCCCTGCAGCTCTGCCAACCCTCCCCCTCGAGCTGGGGACAGGGCGGTTACCACACCTATTGGTTAAACGACAGCAATTCCTGGGTGATCCCCGAGTGGAATCGGGCCTCCAGGGCCATGGTTGAACGGGTCAGCCGAGGTGTGGGCAGTGAACAGGATCGGACCTTGCTGAATCAGGCGGGCCGCGAGCTGCTGCTGGCGCAGAGCTCGGACTGGAGCTTCATCCTGCGGGCCGGCACCACCACCGAACTGGCCAAGGAACGCATCCATCGCCATCTCGAGCGTTTCTGGACACTGCTCGAGGCCATCAACCAGCAGGAACCCCTACCGGCCGACTGGCTTGAGGAGGTGCAGCGAGAAGATGGTCTCTTCCCTCGGATCAACGCGGCGGATTGGGCCCGGATGCCAGCAGCGATCCCCGCCTCCTCCAGCCAGAGATGAGCCTGAGCGCCGCCGATCCCCGCTCCCCCCTGCTGGAGCCCGCAGCGCAGCAACAACTCCTGAACGCCGCCCTTGGCGACGAGCATGCGTTCAGCGCCAGCCTCACTGCCGCCGGCCTGGTGCCACCGCGACGCAGCGCGTTGCGTGTGTTGCAACTCAACCTGGGCAAGCTCTGCAACATGCAGTGCTCCCACTGCCATGTGGATGCGGGCCCCCATCAGGGCCACAGCCAGATGAGCGATCGGGTGGTGGAGGCCTGCATCGCAGCGATCGAACGGTTGCAACCCGAGGTCGTGGATCTCACCGGCGGTGCTCCGGAGCTGCACCACCGGTTCCGCGATCTGGTGATCGCGGCACGACAGCAGGGCTGCCATGTGATCGATCGCTGCAACCTCACCGTGCTGCTGCTGCCACCGCTGGCGGATCTGACGGGTTTCCTGGCCGAGCAGCAGGTGGAAATCGTCGCGAGCCTGCCCCAACCAGAAGCCGGGAGCACCGATGCCCAGCGCGGCACTGGCACCTGGGACGCTTCGATCCAAGCGCTGCAGCGGCTCAACCAGCTGGGCTACGGCCATGGTGATCCCCAGCGGCAGCTGACCTTGATGAGCAACCCCGCCGGCACCCGGCTGCAACAGCTCACGCCCTGCGATGAGCAGGCCTGGAAAACACGCTTGATGGAGCAGGCCGGGGTGCGCTTCGATCGACTGATCGGCCTCAACAACATGCCGATCGCCCGATTCCTTGAGCAGCTGCAGCGTGATGGACACGTGAATTGCTACCTCAAGTTGCTGCAGGGAGCCTTCAACCCAGCGGCCCTCAGCGGGCTGATGTGCCGGGACACCCTCTCAGTTGCGGCCGATGGATCCCTTTATGACTGCGACTTCAACCAGATGCTGGCTCTGCCTTTAGGGCATGACTCTCTGGAGGAGGCATCAGTGCAGAAGACACCTCCCACGATTGAGACAATCACTCGCGAACAGCTCCAGGGGCGAGCCATTCACTGGGGCAATCACTGTTTCGGCTGCACCGCTGGCCAGGGCAGCTCCTGCGCTGGAGCGACGGCCTAATGGTCTGGCGGCTGATCCAGCGGGCAGGCCTGCAGCACCTGGGGAATCAATGCCTAGCTGCACTCGTGCTCGGATGCCTGATCGGTCGGCTGGCACCCGGATTCACCCAGATTCTTCAACCCCTCGGAGCGATCTTTCTCCAAACCTCTCAGATCGTGGTGATGCCCTTCATCATCTGCGAGCTGGTTGTCGCCTTGGGGAGCCTCGAAGAACGAGGCTTACGCATCCTTCTGCGCAGTGGACTCGCCCTTCTCAGCGGCCTCTGGCTGCTGGGATGCCTGGCGGTCGTGATGATGCCTGGCGTCTTGCCACCTGTTGTCTACTCAGCCTTCTTTAGCCGGGATCTTCTCCAACCCGTTGAACCGGTCAACCTGATCAACACCTACATCCCAGACAATATTTTTTCAGCTCTTGCCGCGGACAACTTTCCAGCAGTTGTTCTGTTCAGTGGGATCTGCGGAGTTCTGCTGCAGCAATTGCCAGAACGCAGACAGCTGCTGGAGCCTCTCAGTGTTCTTCGCACGTTGTTCAGTCGTCTGAACCGACTGGTGGCACGCATCATTCCACTGGGAATCCTTGCGCTGAGTGCACGCAATGCGGCCAGCTTTCAGCTGGAGCAATTGATCCGCGTTCAGGGCTTCTTCCTGATGGGACTCGTCGGTCTGTTGGCCATGACCATTGCTCTGGCCGGCCTGATCCTCAGCTGCACCCCCTTGAATGCACGGCAGCTGTGGCGTATCTGCCGTGGCCCTCTGGCCCTGACGGCCAGCAGTGCCAATGTCTTGATCACCCTTCCTGTGCTCGCCTCCAATCTGCGCGAAGAGCTGGCGGCGGCGTGCCCAGATGCTCCTCAGGAGGCCTTTGATGAACTGGTGCCCAGCCTGTCGGTGGGCTTTGCCTTACCGGGCCTTGGCCAAATCATGGCCCTCAGTTTTTTGCCCTTTGCTGCTTGGTTTGTTGGACAACCTCTGAGCACCACCGCGGTAGCGGGGTTACTCGGCACTGGAATCCCGACTGTGGTGGGGGGGATCAAAACTGCAGCCCGTGCGGGCCTGCTTCAGGCAGGGCTGCCTCTAGACCTCCTGCAACTGGTGCACCTCAGCGGCGAGTGGCTCTACCGGTTTGAAAAAGTTCTCACCCTCGAGGGCTTGATCGTGCTGGCGGTCGGCAGCTTCTGCGCCAGCAGCCACTGTCTAAGAATCCGTCCCCTGCGCATCGTGGCGACCGCGGGCCTGACGGCAGCTGCCTCTCTGTCGCTGGGGCAGGGGAGCCGGCATCTGCTGAGCCAATCGTTAGCTGGGCGCTACAGCAACGACGATGTGGTGTTGACCCGTCAACCCCTTTGGAGCCGCTCTATCCAAAACGTGGAGAGCGAAGGCACGTCCCAGGCGGTGACGCTGGCGGCGATTCGTCAACGGGGCGTACTGAGGGTGGGAATCCGCAGCGACGGACTGCCCTGGGCCTACCGCAATCGCAGCGGCCGCTGGATTGGTCTGGATGTGGATCTGATGGAAGAACTGGCGGAGAGCCTTGGGGTACGCGTCAGCCTTCATCCCGCTAGCTTCAGCGCATTGGAGCTCCTGTTGGATCGGCAGGAGATCGACCTGGCCGTTGGAGGAATCCAAGACAGTCCAGTGCGGGCAGCTCGTCATCAAGTGAGCAACGGCTACCAAACCGTGCATCTCGCCCTGGTGGTGCCTGATCAAAAGGTGTCAATGATCCAGACCTTGCCGGGAAAGCCTCTGGCACGGCCGCTGCGCATTGCTGTTAGCGACCCGCAACTGATCAACCGTCTGCTGCAGGAACAACTCGCCGAGCGTTTGGGGGCACCGGGAAAACCAGCTCCGTTGGTGTTAGAGCCCATCAGCGACAAACGTCGCTTCTTTGCTGAGGATGGCTTCAAACAGGTTGATGCCCTACTCACCACAGCTGAGGGAGGCGCCGCCTGGTCGGTGCTTTATCCGCAGACAACCTTGATTACTCCATTCCGAGGCGATCTAGCGGGGCAGATGGTGATCCTCGTCGGAGGGAATGACTCTTCACTACTGCTGTATCTCAACACATGGCTGGCGCGCACTCGCTCCAGTGGAGCGCTGGACGCGCTTGAACGCTACTGGATCGAAATGCGCAGCCCGCAACGGCAAGGTTGAGAGCATTGGCCTCTATCGGCCAGCCCCAGGCCACACCAACCTCAGCCCGAGCTGGAGCTCGCGGCCCTGCATGCCCATCAAACCGAATTTCACAGCCCAGGGGGCTTGCACAAACAAACGCACCATGGCCATCACCAATTCAGAGAGCGTGAGGGTATTGGTGAGAAAGCCATACCAATCCGGTTGCGGGAGGCTAAAAAAGGTCGTGAAGTGAGCACGAAGTTGAGGCTCAGAAAAGCGCATCAACTTCTCCAATCCAAAGCAGTAGAGAGCACGTTTGCGCTGCAGCTCAAGAGGCCAAAGGGAATCCCAGGCGAGACGCGATAACTGCTCTCCATCCATGGCTTGCATCTGCAAACCGCGTGCGACCGCTGCAGCCAATGCAGGAGCACGGCGCAACAGGCCACCCACCATGTAGCCGGAGGCGGGATGAACCATGGAGGCGGATCCACCAAACGCCACAACTCTCTGCTGCAAATCTGGCAGAGGAAGGTTCATCGGAAACAGGCACAACTCCTCATGTTCAATCGTTTCAACCTCAATGCCGCGATGGTGCAAGCGGCGCAACAATCGATCTTTGAGCACCTCATAGGGCACCGCTGGGGCGAGGGCGAGGGAGGTCTCTTCCACAAAAAACACCCCTTCGCCGAAATCCATGGCGTAAAGGAAGGTGGCTGGTCCACAGCGCCGTTCGGCCTCGCTGAGGTGATCACTGCGGTAATCCATCAGCACGAATTGGCCCGGGTCCACCGGCGGTGCTGAAAAACGGCCAACGATGCCATAGGCCGCCTGACCCGCCACAGGGCCCTCATCGGGGCGCTTAACAAAGCGAGAGTGATGACCGCTGGCATCGATCACCAAGCGAGCCTGAAGGCGCTCGCCTGCCTCAGTGATCACGATGGAGCCATCGGCGTTGTGCTCGATGGCGTCTGCCCGACCTCGCTCCCAGGTCACCCCAGCCGCCTGGCAGATACGCCACCAGTGCTGCTGCAGCGCTGTTTTGTCGAAAAGGCCGTAGTCGATGCCATGGGTAACGGCGGCCGTGCTGAGGCCATCACCGAAGTAGCTGCGGGTGTCACTCCAGCGATGGCCCAGCAAATGCCCCAAACCAAGGTCATCCACCTCTGGGCCCCAAATGCCATAGGTGTTGGGCCAGAGCGCAGCGGGATCATCGGGTGCAAGACCCTGAACCTGAACACCACGCTCAGCCAGGGCAGCGGCAAGGCAGAGGGCAGCGGGGCCTGCCCCGATCACCAGCACCTCAATCGACATACCGCCTCTAGGTTTGGGCTCATCCTGCACCACTTCCATGGAGATGGGATCGAGGCGCTGGCTTCAGGCAGTGCAGCGGCTTCTTCTCTGCCTCGTCCTCAGCACTGCATTGCTGGTGGGATGGCCAGCAGAGGCTTCCAACCCATCGGCTCCAGCGGTGCCGGTAGAGGTTGCTCTCAATGTGGACAACGTCTACGGCTTCTCCTCTCAGAGCAAGACCTACAACATCGAAGGGATCCTGCACCTGTCAGCCCCAGAACCCGTAATGCGGACTTGGCTTGAAGCCGGCATCGATCCAGTCAGCTTGATTCGGTTTCAGAACCAGGTCACACCATGGGATGCCCAGCTCGAAGCGATCCGCAGCCCGATCCGCCATGGCCCGCGTCTGGAGCGGAGCTACCGCTTTCATGGCACCTTTTATTCCGACGAAATTGACTTTCGCGGCTACCCGTTCGATCCACTCCCACTCCAACTCACACTCCAGCCCAGTCCCAGTGTTCAGGCCGAGCTAACGCCGCCGCCGAGCATCGTTCTCCGCCCCGATGCCAAGCACTCTGGCGTCAGCACCCGAAGCAACATGAATGGCTACAGACTTCTCCAGTGGCGCCTATTCAGCACCGCTTCCGGTCTGGAAATGGAGCTGATCTACCGGCCGATTGTCTGGTCGGCGCTGGTGAAATGGCTTTTACCTCTGGCCATCACCATGTCAGTCATGCTGCTGAGCTCGAATCTGCGCAGCAGCTTCAGCTCAGAACGTCTTGCCATTCCGCCGGTCATCCTGCTGACGCTGGTGTTCATGCAACAGGCCTATCGCGAGTCCCTGCCATCACTGCCTTATCTCACGGAGATCGATGGGCTCTACGCCTTCTCGTACTTGGTCACTCTGGTGTTTTTCTGCGAGTTCATCTGGTGCGCCAACTTGATCAGCCGATCGGGTGATGCGCTCCCGCAACAGGTTGGACGTCAGATTGATCGGCTGGAAAATGTGCTCCAGTTAGCGAGCATCGCCGGCTACAGCACGCTGTTGTGCTGGGCTCTGGCGTCGCGCTGAGCGCCGGTTGGCTGGAGAACTTTTAGATCCTGACCGCCAACACAGCACGGTTGTTGGCCTGAAGATCAGCTGTCTCCAGAATCTGCCTCTGGGGATCAGCGATCACCTCAAGGCGGTGCTCTCCCTTGGCCAACTCCAGAGGCACGCTGAATTGTTCACTGCCTCCAGCAGAGAGCCATGGCAAACGCAGATAGCGATGGGTGGTGTAGCTGTCATCGACAACAATGGCGACCCCCACAGAGCTGACATCCATCGCCCCGTGGTTCACGACGCGGAACTGAAGCGATCCATTCGCGAAGCTGACCTGCTCAATGGCCAGATCACTGGCCAGGGTATGGAGCTGCTGCAGGGGATAGATCGCCAATCGCTTCACGCGCCGCAGGCGGGTGCCGGGGTGTTCGTGGTGGAGATGGCCGCCAAAGCGCAGGTCCTGACTGCAGCCATGCAGATGCAAATGGGCATTGGGCTGAGGAACGGTGACCCGGCCCAACTCAGGTTGGGTGTCATAGAAACCGCAGCAATCCCAGTGCAACGAGGCCCCGAGGTAGCGAATCGGATCACTGGCATCACCAGGATCGGTGGGCGCCAAGCGGTAGTGCTGAAGCAGTTGGTAAATGCTGAGGGCGGCCAAGGAGCCACTGCTTTCACTCGTGGCCAGCCGAACATTGCGGCGCTGCTGCCCCATGCACAACTTCGAGGCCACGGTGATGATCAAACTGTCCCACTCCAACTCAGCCCGCAGGCCATAGATCGGGGCTTCCGGCAGTCGGTTCTGATGGCGCAGCCAATCAATGGCCTCAGCCACCACGGCCTGCAACGGAGCGCCGGGCTCTGGCCGCAGTTGCTCAAGATCAACGTTGACCTTTAAACCCGAGACATCGGCACTGAAGCAGACATAGGGGAAGTGAGAGCCCCCATCGCCTGACATCAATCGGCGAATGCCTCCATCGGAGGCCTGGCACTTCCAGATGGTGGTGTTACCCGTTTCGTTGGGTAAAAAGGTGAGCTCCCCATTGTCGATGCTGGTGGTGGTGCCAAGGCCGAGCACATCACCTGCAAGAGGAATGGCCTCCAGCGGGAGGTGCTCCTGCACATCTCCCTCGATCAGATCTGACACCGTGTTGGCGATCCAAAGATCGCCGCGGTGATCAGGCATCGGCGGCGGCATCGGCCGAGGCGTCTTCCTCGTCCTCCTCAGGAGCAGGGGGCACCAACACCACCTCCGAGAGGCGATCGCCGGCATCCAGGCGCTGGAGACGAACACCGGTGGCGGCGCGGGACTGTTGGGGCACCGCGTCGGCCTGCATCCGCACAATCACGCCACGCTCGCTGACGAGCAGCAACTCCTCACCAGTGCCAAGCACCTTGAGGCCCACGAGCACATCGCCATCCCGGCGGAACTTCATGCAGCGCAGGCCCATCCCAGCCCGCTTCTGCAGACGGAACTGATCGACAGGCACCCGTTTGCCCAAGCCGCTGGCCGAAGCCACCAGCACCCAGGGACCATCGCTCGGAGCCACCTCTTCCGCGTCGTCGTCATCACCGGCGGCCGCACTGCCTTCGACACGATCCGCCAGTTCAACCGGGAGCACATCCATGCTCACGAGCTGATCACCAGGGCGAAGGTTCATCGCGCGCACCCCGCGGGCGGTGCGGCCCAGCGGACGCAGCTCCTCGTCGCTGAGGCGGAAGTGGATGGTCATGCCATTGCGCGATCCGATCAACACGCTGTCGCCGGGCTGGGCCAAGCGAACCCAGGTGAGGGCATCACCCTCCTCAAGGGAGATGGCGATCAGACCGTTGGAGCGGATGTTGGCGAAGGCCGAGAGTCGGGTGCGTTTAATGAAGCCCCCACTGGTGAGCATCACCAGCACGGCATCCTCTGCAAACTCACTCACCGCAAGCAGCGAGGTGATCTGCTCCTCGCGGGGGATGGGCAGCAACTGCACGATCGGCGTTCCCTTGGCGGCGCGGCTGCAGATCGGCACGCGATAGGCAGGCACCGTGTAAACGACACCACGATCCGAGAAAAGCAACAACGAATCGTGGTCGTTGCAGCTGATGAAGAGGCGCACGGCCTCCTCGCCCTGGGTTTTGGTGCCGGCCTTGCCACGGGTGCCGCGACTGGTGGCTTCGAACTCGCTCACCGGCATCCGCTTGAGATAGCCGTTCTCGGTGAGGAGCACCACTGAGCGCTCATTGGCGATCAGATCGATGTCCTCGAGGCCGCCTTCAACGTCGAGAATTTCGGTGCGCCTGGGCGAGTCGTAGCGCGAACGGATCACACCGAGCTCCTCGGTGATCAAGCCGAAGACCCGCTCCTTGCGGGCCAGGATGTCGTTGTAGTCGGTGATCTTGGCCAGCAGATCCTCGTGCTCGAGCCGGATCTTGTCGGCCTCAAGCGCGGTGAGACGACGCAGCTGCATCTGCAGGATGGCGTCAGCCTGGATCTCGCTCAGACCGAACTGACTGACCAACTCAGCCCGCGCCGAAGCGGTGTCAGCTGCGCCGCGGATCAAGGCGATGATCGCGTCGAGATTGTCGAGCGCAATCAGCAGGCCCAGCAGGATGTGGTCGCGTTCTTCCGCCTTGCGCAGCAGGTAGCGGGTGCGCCGCTCGATCGTCTCGACCCGGAAGTCGAGGAACACCTCAAGCATCTTGCGCAAGGTGAGCAGGATCGGCTCTCCCTTGACCAACGCCAACATGTAGGCGCTGAAGTTGCTCTGCAGCGGCGTGAGCTTGAACAGGTTGTTGAGCACAACCTGGGGGTAGGCATCACGGCGCAACTCGATCACGATGCGCATGCCATCGCGATCGGATTCATCGCGAATATCGGCGATCCCCTCGAGCTTCTTGTCGTTGACTAATTCAGCGATGCGCTCGATCAGCGCCGCCTTGTTGGTCTGATAAGGAAGCTCGGTGATAATCACCGCATCACGATCGGGCCGTCCCTTGGCCTCGATCGTTTCAATCGAAGCGACGCCGCGCATCGTCACGGAACCGCGGCCGGTTTCGTACATCTCCCGGATCCCGCGTCGACCCAGAATCTGGCCACCGGTGGGGAAGTCGGGACCGGGGATGATTCCCATCAACTCCCGATCGCTCAGCTCAGGATTGGCGATCAGGGCCAGCAGTCCGTCGATTAGCTCCGTGAGGTTGTGGGGGGGGATGTTGGTCGCCATCCCCACGGCGATCCCGGTGGAGCCGTTGAGCAACAACTGCGGGACGCGCGCCGGCATCACCGTGGGCTCTTGCTGAGACCCGTCGAAGTTGTCGATGAAATCGACGGTTTCGCTCTCGATGTCTTCAAGAAGACTGTCGGTTGTGAGCGCCTGAAGCCGCGACTCGGTGTATCGCATGGCGGCCGGTGGATCGTTATCCACAGACCCGAAATTCCCGTGGCCGTCGATCAACGGCATGCGCATGGAAAAGTCCTGCGCCATCCGCACTAGGGCGTCATACACCGCGGTGTCGCCATGGGGGTGGTACTTACCCAGCACCTCACCCACCACACGGGCGCATTTGCGGTAAGGGCGGTCACTGGTGAGCCCCAGTTCGTACATCGCATAGAGGATGCGGCGATGCACCGGTTTGAGACCGTCGCGGGCATCGGGCAGCGCCCGTCCCACGATCACACTCATCGCGTACTCCAGATAGGAGCGCGACATCTCGTTGCGAAGATCAGCCTGAATAATTCGGCCGTCGGATCCGCCAGGTCCTTCTCCGTCCCCCGAGGGCAACTCACGGGGTTCGGTTGGATCCGCCATTCGTGACAGCTTTGATTAGAAACCATTTTATCGGTAGTTGCGCCTATGTCCTCCTCCCGCGGGAAACCACCCAACCGGAGTGAGGCCGAGCTGCATCAGCTGCAACGCAGCGGCGACCTGCAGGTGCTTCCTGCAGCCGAGTTCCGGGAGCAAGTGCGCTCCAAAGGCTTGGAGGCAGCCTTTCGCAGCACGCACGTGGTGGTGGCCAGCGAAGCCTGTCTCACCCACCAAGCGACCCTGATCCTGCACCTCGGCCCGAGCGATCCGCCGATTCGCGTGCGTCAGTTTCGGCTCGGCAGCGCTGAAGGCAGCGGAGGCCATGGCAACACCGACCTGGTGGTACCGATCAACCAGGGGGGCGCCACCGCCTTAGGCGATCTGTTGGCCGGCCGCGCACTCCCCCTTGTCCTCAGCGGGAACCCCTCCAGGCAGCAACCGAGGCTTGAGCTGGAAACAGAATTGCGCCTCGATCAGATCGACGGCGGACGCCTGCTGCTGCACCGGGGCATCAATGAAAACGGAGTGGTGGCCTTCAGCAGCCGAGAAGGCATCACCCCAACCCCCTGGGGGCCGGTGCTCGGACCCTGGGGGAGTGGCTTGGTCAGCTCTCCAGGTCCGGGGAGCATCGGCCTGTCGATGCCGGGCCTCCAGCAACTGGGTCTTGGCTCTCCGGTGATGGTGGCCGGTGCGATCGGCTGGGTCAGTGGCGCCGGCAGTGGCCATCAACCCAATCCCAAACGCTCAGCACTTGGCCATGCCCTCAGCCCTGGAGCCTGCTGTGCCGTGGATGTGAACCTGCACGACCTGCAACCCCAGTGGCTGCGCGCGACCCGACTGCCGGACGGCAGCACCGGGCTGATGGTGGCGATGGCCGCCCCCGTGCTCCTGTTGACCCTGCAGCAGGCCGAACAGCTGGCGGTCAACCCGGACGAGCTGGAGGTGCCGTTGATCGATTACGGCGTACCCCGGCGCGTACGACCCAGCCCCACCAGCGTCAGCTACGGCGAACTCTCCAAGGGCTCGATCCGCTGGGGTGAGCAGCAGCTACTGGTGGCTCCAGCCCACAGTCCGAGACTGGCTGCCGAGATCGCCGAGTGCTTGAGCCATCAGCTGCGCAGCGGAGCCTTTCCCCTGCGCCTGCCGTTTGCAGCCTTGCCGGAGCGCAGTAGCCCGCGCGGGCTGAACGAACGACCCTGAGAACACGGAAACTGGGGCCTGCAGACCGGTGGAAACGGCCGTAAGCTCCCGTTTTCACGCTTTAAGACAGACCCATGGCTGATGCTCCTGCCCCCCAGCCGGATGCCGAGCAGCAGCCTGCCGAGGTTGCGCAAGAGGTGGCGCCAGAGGTTGTGAACGAGGAAGCCAGCAGCGCTCCAGCCGACGCCCCACCCGCAGAAGCCGAAGAACCTCAAACAGAGGAGCCTCAGGCCCCTGAAACGGCCGTGAGTTTCAGCACCACCATCGCTCCAGCCGCAGAGCCGGAGCCCACGGCGATCAGCAGCAGCGTGCCCAGTGTGGCCAGCACCACTGAGGTGCCCGCCAGCCTCACCCCCACCACGAGCCTTGAAGACAGTGGCGAAGGCGGGGAGTGGGAGTTGCTGGTTCAGAAAATCAAAGACTGGCTGGGCAGTGGCCAACTGCAACAGCAATGGCAGTCAGCCCGCACCCCGATCACCTGGGGGGCCGGTCTGATCGCCGTGCTCTTGGTGCTGCGGATTTACTCGGCGCTGCTGGGCGTGCTGGACAGCATCCCCCTGCTGCCTGGCCTGCTGGAGCTGGCCGGTGTGATCGCTGTGGTGCAGTTCAGCCTGACTCGACTGGTGCGCAGCGATGACCGCCATCAGGTGATCAGCAGCCTCAAGCAGCGCTGGAAGAGCTTCCGGGGCCAACGCTGAGGCCAGCCGACGAGCCAGGCCACAACCGACCGGTTGATAGCTTGTCTCGATTGCGTCAAAAAGTCTCAGGTGGACATTCAGCTCGGCCGTTCCCGTACTGTGCGCCGCGCCTACGGCATTGACGAAATCGCCCTAGTGCCCGGTGGTCGCACGGTCGATCCGGCCGTGACGGACAGCAGCTGGACCCTGGGCGGCATCAGCCGTGAGATCCCGATCATCGCCAGCGCCATGGATGGCGTGGTGGATGTCGGGATGTGCGTCGAGCTGGCCAAGCAAGGGGCCCTCGGCGTGCTCAACCTGGAGGGGGTTCAGTGCCGCTACGACGACCCCAACCCCGCTCTGGATCGCATCGCCTCGGTAGGCAAGGACGAGTTCGTGCCCCTGATGCAGGAGCTCTACAGCCAGCCGGTTCGGGAAGACCTGATCCGCAAGCGGATCGCTGAAATCAAGGAGCGCGGCGGCATCGCTGCCGTGAGCGCAACCCCTGTGGCGGCCCTCAAGTTCGGCAAGGCCATCGCCGAAGCCGGCGCCGATCTGTTCTTCGTGCAGGCCACGGTGGTGAGCACCGAGCATGTGGGGCCCGAGGGTCAGGAAAGCCTTGATCTCGAAGCCCTCTGCCGCGATTTCGGCGTGCCGGTGATCATCGGCAACTGCGTCACCTATGACGTGTCTCTCAAGCTGATGCGTGCCGGTGCAGCCGGTGTGATGGTCGGCATCGGGCCTGGCGCCGCCTGCACCAGCCGCGGCGTGCTGGGCATCGGCATCCCCCAGGCCACCTCCGTGGCCGACTGCGCCGCCGCCCGCGACGACTACATGAAGGAGAGCGGCCGCTACGTGCCGATCGTGGCCGACGGCGGCATCGTCACCGGCGGTGACATCTGCAAGTGCCTCGCCTGCGGCGCCGACGCCGTGATGATCGGCTCACCCATCGCCCGCGCCTCCGAAGCTCCCGGCCGCGGATTCCACTGGGGCATGGCCACCCCCAGCCCCGTGCTGCCCCGTGGCACCCGCATCAAGGTGGGCACCACCGGCAGCCTCGAGAAGATCCTGCGGGGCCCCGCCTCCCTTGATGACGGCACCCAGAACCTGCTGGGCTGCATCAAGACCTCCATGGGAACCCTTGGCGCCCGCACCCTCAAAGAGATGCAGCAGGTCGAGGTGGTGGTGGCCCCCTCTCTGCTCACCGAGGGCAAGGTTTATCAGAAGGCCCAGCAATTGGGTATGGGCAAGTAGGCGACCGCGTTAGCCTCCGGATGTGCGGGCTTCGGCCCTCACACTCCTCACACCCCCTGGCCCGGCGCGTCCGGGCTTTCACTTATCCAGATTCCGGCCCACCGGGCCGGTAACGAGTTTCGGCAGGCCTGGGCCAACGCCAAAACTCGTTGCTACATTCCAAAAACCCTGATCCTCTACCGGATGTCCAGCGCTGCAGCCGTCACCGACGCTTCCTTCGAGCAAGACGTGCTCAAGAGCGATGTGCCCGTGCTGGTTGATTTCTGGGCCCCTTGGTGCGGCCCCTGCCGCATGGTGGCCCCGATCGTTGACGAGATCGCCAAGGAATTCGAGGGCAAAATCAAGGTGTTCAAACTGAACACCGACGAGAATCCCAACGTGGCCAGCCAGTACGGGATCCGCAGCATCCCCACCCTGATGGTGTTCAAAGACGGCCAGAAGGTCGACACCGTCGTGGGAGCCGTGCCCAAGACCACCCTCTCCGGCACCATCTCTAAATACCTCTGAGCACAACCGCCCGGTAGTCTCCAAGCCCGGCTGATGCCGGGCTTTTTATTGGCCATCCACGCTGGCCGTGCATCCTCTGCCAATGGAGCAAAGCCCCCTACAGGCCCTGGCCGCTGCCCTGCAGGATCACCCCCAGCGTCGGGCGATCGAGCGCAGCGTCGTGAGCCTGCTGGAGATCGCCCGCAACAGCGGGGATGCCGATGAATGGCGTCTGATCAATGGGGCGCTCGCCGACATCCGAGACGGCCTCAGCGTGTTTGCCCCCCACCGCCAGACCCGCAAGGTGACGGTGTTTGGTTCCGCCCGCACGGCTCCTGAAGAGGCCGCCTACCGCCTGGCTCAGGAGCTGGCGGTGGAGGCCGTGTCGCGTGGCTTCGAGGTGATGACCGGAGCCGGCGGCGGAATCATGGAAGCCGCCAATCGTGGAGCCGGATGCGAAAACAGCATTGGCCTCAATGTGGATCTTCCCTTCGAGCAACACGCCAATCGCTATGTGAACGCGTGCGACGGCAGGCTGCTGCACTTCCGCTACTTCTTCACCCGAAAACTGTTCTTCCTGCGGGAGAGCGACGCCCTGGTGGTCATGCCGGGGGGCTTCGGCACCTTTGATGAACTGTTCGAATCCCTCACCCTGATCCAGACCGGTCGGACCCCGCCGATCCCCCTGGTGATGCTCGCCCCCAGCGGTGATCGCTTCTGGCCGGACTGGCTACAGGACATTCAGCAGGACCTCGCCAGCCGCGGCCTGATCTCACCGGAGGACACCAGCCTGCTCAAGCAGGCCAGCACAGCCGCCGAGGCGATGGAGCATATCTGCCATTTCTATCGGGTGTTTCACATCGCCCAGTTCGCGGAAGACCGCATGGAGCTGTTGCTGCACAGCCCCATTCCCAGCGACATCCTGAACACCCTCAATCGGGAGTTCGATGATCTAGTGGATGAAGGCAACATCAGTCAGGGAGAGAGCTGCGACAGCAATGGGATCCTGCGGCCCTGCCTACGCTTTCACCTGGATCGACGCCGCATCGGCCTGCTTTATCGCCTGATTGATCGCCTCAATGACCTGCCCGTGGAGGTGGCCCCCGCGATCGAGCAACCTGGCCAACGTGTCTGCAGCCTGCCCCCCTGCCCATGACCTGCATCGGCCTGATCGACTACGGCATGGGGAACCTTCATTCCGTGCAGCGGGCCCTCGAGCGTCTGGGCTGCACGGTGATCAGCGTGCAGAGCCCGGAGCAGATGCAGGGTTGCCAGGCGCTCGTGCTTCCGGGAGTGGGAGCCTTCGATCCAGCGATGGAGCGGCTCGAGGCCTCGGGGATGGTGCCCGCGATCAAAAGCTGGTGCCGCGCCGATCGCCCTCTGCTGGGCATCTGCCTGGGCCTGCAACTGCTCTTTGACAGCAGCGATGAGGGTCAAGCGCGCGGGCTCGGACTGCTGAGCGGGCACATTGCTGCCCTGCCGCGGGTCAGCGGACATCCCATTCCCCATATGGGCTGGGAACCCCTGCAGCGGGTCAACCCCTCGCCGTTATTCCCCGCCGATGGGGACGCAAGTTGGGTCTATTTCGTGCACTCCTTTGCCGCCGAACCCAAGGATCCACGCTGCATCACCACCTCGGTGCGCTTCGCCGATCGCCAGGTCACGGCGGCGGTCTGGAGCGGGAGCGTGGGGGCCTGTCAGTTTCACCCGGAGAAATCAGGACTGGCCGGAGAGCAGATCCTGCGGCGCTGGCTGCGCTGGGTTGAACAGCGCCCATGAGCCTTCGCCTCAGCGGCGGCCGCAAGCTGCAGAGCCCACCGGGTGACAAGGCCAGACCCACCGCCTCACGGGTTCGGTTGGCGGTGATGAACATGCTGGCCGCCGAGATTCCTCAGGCCTCCTGGCTGGAGTTGTTCTGCGGCAGCGGGGTCATGGGCTGCGAAGCCCTCCAGCGGGGGGCGGCACGGGTGGTGGCCGTGGAGGAAGACCGAGCGATCAGTCAGGTGGCCCGCAGCAACCTGCAGCTGGTGTGTTCCGGCCTGGCCTCGGATCCTGAGGTGAGCGTGGTCAACCAGGAGGTGCGGCATTGGCTCAGAACAGCAGCGGTGACCCCCTTCGATCTGATCTATGCCGACCCGCCTTATGCGGCTGAGCTCTACGGCCCCGTGCTCCAGGTGATCAGCGAGCGCGGTTGGCTCCAGCCCGAGGGTTTAGTACTGCTCGAGTACGCCACAAAAAAACCGCCGGAGCGACCGGCGGGTTGGACTCTTGTGAAGCAGAAAAACTATGGAGGCAGCAGCCTGATGCTGCTCAGCCAAGGCTGAACTCAGCCGCCCAGGGCGCTGCCACGGCGGTATTGGTTCCAGGCGGCAACGAACAGACCCGCCAGGGTCACGGGAATCAGACCGAGCACGATGCCGCAGAGCAGGGGTTCGATCATGGATAGAGCTGCCAGCTTTGGTTGCACAATTCTCCCACGTGCCTGGCGGTCGCCGTGATCGATCTCTACCAACTGTGACTGCCCAGCCTCCATCCGTTGAAGCGCCGGCAACGGCTGCCGGCCAGCAGCGCGGCCTGATCTCAGCTCTGGTGCTGGCAGCCCTGCTCTGTGTGGCTGTGGTGGTGGGGGCCGTCTTCCTGCCGGCGGCCCGCAGCGATCCCTACACCCGCAGCACCCTGCAGCTCTCGGGCTCGGTGGAACAGGGCGAGCAGTTGTTTCTGATCAACTGCGCCGGCTGCCATGGCATTGCCGCCCAGGGTCTGGTGGGCCCGAATCTGCATCGCGTCGATTCGCGCAAATCCGAGCGCCAGCTGATTCAGCAAGTGGTGAGCGGCCGCACTCCCCCCATGCCCCGGTTCCAACCGGAACCCCAGGCGATGGCCGATCTGCTCGCCTATCTCCACACCCTCACGTGAGCCTTGCGGTTGTTCTGGTAGAGCCGGCAGGCCCGCTGAATGTGGGAAGCGTGGCGCGCCTGTGCGCCAATTTCGGCCTTTCCAACCTGCGCCTGGTGGCCCCCCGTTGTGACCACCTGGGCGAGGAAGCCAGGCGCATGGCCGTGCACGCCGAAGCGCTGCTCGAGCAAGCCCAACTGTTCCCCGACCTCCCCGCAGCCCTGGCGGACTGCCGGCGGGTGGTAGCCACCAGTGGCCGCACCGAAGAAGAAGCCCTACCCCTGAGCAGTGCTCAAGACTGCCTGAGCTGGCTGGCCGCCACCCCCCCCGAGCACCAGGCCGCGCTGGTGTTTGGCCGAGAAGATCGCGGCCTGAGCAATCAGGAGCTCCTCCAGGCGGGACGCCTGCTGCGGCTCTCCACCAGCGAGAGCTATGCCTCCCTCAACCTCTCCCATGCCGTGGGGATCTGCCTGCATGAGCTGCAACAGAGCAGAACATCCGCAGAGGCAGCGCCCACCAACGCCAGCGCCGAGCCCTGCGCGCGCGGCAACCTGGAGGCAGCCCTCAGCGATGCGGAAGATCTGCTGCTGGAGGTGGGCTTTCTCTACCCCCACACCGCAGAGGCTCGGATGGCCAAACTGCGGGCCCTGTTGCAGAGGGGGCAGGTGCGCGACGAGGAAGTGGCCCTGCTGCGGGGGATGGTGCGGCAACTGCGCTGGGCAGCACAGCGGCACTGCCCTTAACGTCTGGGCCCAGCCTTCCAACAGCCCGTGAGCGCCAGCCGCCCTCCACGATCCAGCAGCAATGGCCTGGCAGCCCCAATGCGCCTGGTGCTGCGCCTGCTGGTGATGGGCCTGGGTCTTGGGGTGATCGCCGGCACCAGCTTGAAACTGCTGGCACCCAAGTTCAGTGAGACCGCCACCGAAGCCAGCAAACCGAAGTCGCTGCTCAGCGGACCGGCCCCCACGCTGCCGGCGGGGCTCCCTCTGGGGCGGTTTGAGCCGAAGCTGGAACTGAAGGCCCTCAGCCAGAGATGGGCACAACTGGCCGCCACCCAAAAGGATCTGCAGGTGAGCGGCTATCTGCTGGTGCTCGATGACGGCCGCTACGCCGAGCTGGCCGCACAACGCCCTCAACCGGCGGCCAGCTCAATCAAAACCCCGATCCTGTTGGCGGGCCTTGAAGATCTCGATGCCGGCAAGTTGCGCTGGAACGAACCCCTGCCCCTAACCAAAGAGGTGGTGGGCGGCGGCGCCGGCTGGATGGCCAACAAGCCGATCGGCACCCGTTTCCCCTTCTGGGAGGCCGCCATGGAAATGATCCGGGTGAGCGACAACAGTGCGACCAATCTCCTGATCAAGCGACTGGGGGGCAAAACCGCTCTGAATGCCCGTTTTCAGGCCCTGGGGCTCACCAGCACCGTGGTGAACAACTGGCTACCGGATCTCGATGGCACCAACACCACCAGCTCCTATGACCTGGCCCGCTCGATCGCCCTGGTGGACACCGGAGAGAAATTGAGCCCGCGGGCCCGCGACCTCTTCCGCGAGGTGATGGGCAAGTCCCGCACCAACACCCTCCTGCCCCTGGGTCTGCTGATGGGCCTTGGGGGTGATTCCGCTGACCCCGACAGTGAGCTTCTAGCGCGTGGGGTGACCGTGCTCAACAAAACCGGAGACATCGGTATCGCCTACGCCGATGCCGGCCTGATTGAGCTGCCCGACGGCAAGCGAGCCGTGGCGGCGTTCATGGTCAAAGGCCCGTTCAATGACCCTCGTTCCACCAACTTGATCCGGGCCATGGCCGGCGAAATCGCCAAGACCCTGATCAAACCTGCCGCTGCCGCCAAACCTGCCCCTGCAGCGCCATGATCCTGCCCCTGTTGCTGGCGGCCACTCCCGCGGCCGCCCCCCCCGCCAAAAAGCCCGAACCCGTTCTTCGCCCCCAGGCGGTTGAAGCACTCCCGGGCCAGCTCGACGGGGTGCTGCTGGTCAACGACAACAACCCTGAATTGATCAGCGGCCCGGGGATCCTGCTTTCCACTTTCCCCAAGGGGACAAGCGCCAGCGGTTCAGCCCATCTCGATGTCGCCCTGAACGGACGCTTTGATCTGTTCAGCCACCACGTGTATGCCGGCAAGCCCGAGAGTCTCGATTCCACGCTCTGGCTCGCCGTTCTGGCGGAACCGCGCGGCCCGCAACCGGTCACGCTGACCCTGCTGGCGGGCTCGACCGCCCTCTCCCAGGCCACGGATTCCATCCAACCCCAGGCTCCATTCCTGCCGCTTCCGGAGCTGATGCGGCAAGACGGTTCCACCTATGCAGGCCCCGGCAGCCGCGTGGCCACAGAGCTCTTGCTCAGGCAACGCAACCCGGTGCTTCCAAACCGCTGGACACTCCAACCCGGAGAGGCCTCAACGCTGGTGCTGTTGCCCTTGCCGGTTCGCGGTCTCGATCCCCTGCTCAATGGACGCAACCTGCAGTTGCGCCTTCAGAGTGATGGCCCCGTGAGCCTGGCCACGCTCGCCGCCTTTGGGGAGAACGATCAGCCGCCCAACGCCGCAGCGCTGCAAGCCATGCTGCGGTCGGGGGTCCTCAGCCCGAAGGAACACGAACCCACCCCCAGGGGCGCCAGCGGTCGGATGGTGTATTCCCGGGTCAGTGGTGTGCAACTCGGCAGCACCTGGAGCAGCACCATCACCGACCCCAAGAGCGGCTGCCTCTCCACCAGCCGCGCGCCCATCTCCTGGCCGATCGCTGCGCTCGAACGCGGTCGTCTGGGCACCGGCCAGGTGCAAACCGCCGAGCTCAAGGCCTACTACCCAGGCACCGCCTGGGCCGCCCATGGCAACTACGGCGTTGCCTATGACATCTCCATCCCCCTCTGCAACCGCTCCAAGCAGCCGGTGGCCCTAAACGTGGCCCTGGAAACCCCCTTGAAAACCGATCTGCCTATCGGCGGATTGCGCTTCAACACCAAACCGGGTGCGGCGGTGATGTTCCGCGGAACGGTGGAGCTGAGCGGCCTCGATGGCAGCCCTGGCCGCCAGAGCTTTCACCTGGTGCAGCGCTCCGGTCAGCAGGGGCCCAACCTCGGCAGCATCAGCCTGGCTCCAGGGGGCCAGCGGCAGCTGCGGGTGCGGTTGATCTACCCGGCCGACGCGACCCCTCCCCAGGTGCTGAGCCTGCTACCGCAGGCTCCCGAGGCGCCTGTGAAACAATCGCCAGCACCGCCAGCCAGCCTCCAGCCGTGACGCAAGCCCGCAAGCGCAGGGTCTTTCCCTTCACCGCCATCGTGGGCCAGGAGGAGATGAAACTCGCCCTGCTGCTGAACGTGATCGACCCCCGCATTGGCGGGGTGATGATCATGGGGGACCGGGGCACCGGCAAGAGCACTACGATCCGCGCCCTGGCCGATCTGCTGCCCGAGATCGATGTGGTGGCGGGAGATCCCTACAACAGCTCCGCCACCGATCCCGACCTGCAGAGCGCTGAGGTGCGTCAACGGGCCGAGCACGGCGAGCAACTGCCCACCGAAAAGCGCCAGGTGCCGATGGTGGACCTGCCCCTGGGCGCCACCGAAGATCGCCTCTGCGGCACCATCGACATCGAGAAGGCCCTGAGCGAGGGCGTGCGCGCGTTTGAGCCGGGCTTGCTGGCCAAGGCCAACCGCGGCCTGCTCTATGTGGATGAGGTGAACCTGCTCGACGACCACCTGGTGGACGTGCTGCTCGATTCGGCCGCCTCCGGTTGGAACACGGTGGAGCGTGAAGGCGTGAGCGTGCGCCACCCCGCCCGTTTCGTGCTGATTGGCTCCGGCAACCCGGAAGAGGGTGAGCTGCGCCCCCAGCTGCTCGATCGCTTTGGCATGAGCGTGGAGGTGCGCACCGTGCGTGATCCTGAGCTACGCGTGCAGGTGGTGGATCAGCGCACCGCCTTCGACAACGATCCCGACGGCTTCAACAACGCGGTGCAAACCACCCAAGACGGGCTGCAAGCCCGGGTGGTGGAGGCCCAAAACCGCCTTCCACAAGTCCAGATTGACGACGACCTGCGCATCCGCATCTCCGCCATCTGCGGTGAGCTGGATGTGGATGGCCTACGGGGCGACATCGTGACCAACCGCGCCGCCCGCGCCCTGGCTGCCTTCGAGGGCCGCACCGAAGTCACCGAAGACGACGTGGCCCGCGTGGCCGCCTGCTGCCTGCGCCACCGCCTGCGCAAGGACCCCCTCGAGCAGATCGACTCCGGCGACCGCGTAGTGAAGGTGTTCTGCAAAGTGTTCGAACGCCCCGAAACCAGCGACCGCGGCGCCTTCGAACTGGCCCTGGCTGCCTGATGCGCATCCTCGGCATCGATCCAGGCCTGGCCCGCGTGGGCTACGGCGTGATCGATGTGGAGGAGGGGCCCGGGGGCGCTCAGCGCATGCTCGACTGCGGCATCATCCGCACCGATCCCGGCCGCAGTGACGGCGAGCGGATGGTGGAGATTGCCCGGGATCTACGCCTGCTGATCCGCACCTGGCAACCCCAACTGGCGGCGGTGGAGAAATTTTTCTTCTACCGCTCAAGCACCACGATCTCCGTGGTTCAGGCGCGGGGTGTGTTGATGATGACCCTCGCCCGCTTCAAGATCCCGGTGGTGGAATTTCCACCGATGCAGATCAAGCTGGCCCTCGCTGGTCACGGCCATGCCGACAAAGACGACGTGCTGGATGCCGTCATGCGCGAACTGCAGCTCGACAGCCCGCCGCGCCCCGATGACGCAGCCGATGCCCTCGCCGTGGCCCTGACGGGCTGGTTTCAGCGCTGAGGCGATCACTCGCGATGTCCTTCTCTGGCACCACAAAGCGAGAGCTTCGGCTTCGGTTCCAACAGCAGCGCCGCGTCGCTCTGACCGACGTGAGCGCCTCACTGCTGCAGATCGCCCAGCAGCAACTGCCCTCTGCCGCAGCTGCGCCCGGCCGCATCGGTCTTTACTGGCCCCTGCAGGGGGAAGCGGATCTGCGGCCTGTCGCCTCAGAAACACTCTGGGATGCGCGCCTGGCTCTACCGAGGGTGCGGGGAGGTGCCCTTGAGTACTGCCCTTGGAGCCCGCAGGCTCCTCTGGATCCAGATGAAACCGGCATCCCCGCACCGCAGGGCCAGACGGTGCTCAGTGCCGAGCAGATGAGCCTGCTGCTGGTGCCTGCTCTGGCCCTCGACCACCAAGGAATCCGCCTGGGCTACGGCGGCGGCTGGTTTGACCGCCTGCGGGCCGACCCCACTTGGCGAGCCGTGCCGGCCCTGGCGGTGCTGCCCTCGGCCTGCCTGGTGGAAGCGCTGCCGGCTGATCCCTGGGATGTGCCCTTCAGCGGCTGGATCGATGAGCACGGTCTGCACTGGATCCGATCTTGATTGCAAGCTGTTGAGTGCTGGTGGGATCGAGCGCAGAGTTCGTTGGCATTTGGCAGGATTGGGGCACTACATCAGGGCACGGTGGATCTCGAGGTCAACGACGCGTTCCTCTCAGCGATCAACGCCGGCCATCAGCACGACGCTGAACTGACCCGCCGCGGCCCCAGCTTGTCCCTCAGCCGGGGCACGGCCGCAGAACAGGTGCTGGCCTCCGAGCTGCAGGGCCGGGATGACTCCAGCAGTGCCCTGTCGATGATGGTCAGCTCGATGGTGCACATGGTGCAAGCCGGCAAGACCAAAGCCTCCAGCCGCTGGTCAGCCTGATCCGCTGGACAGAGGCAACAGCCGCGCTTCACTAACTGCTGAGCTCAGCACCACCGCCATGCAACAGGGCAGTCGCCAACGGCCTTGGAGAAGCTGGACGTCTGCAGGCCTTCTGGCCTCGGCCCTGATGGCCCTCAGTGGCAGCCCTGCCAGCGCCCATGGCATCGAAAGCAGCATTACCCGGCTGGAGGCCCTGAGCTCCCAACTGATGCTGCAAAGCCAGTTCTCGAACGGGGAACCCACCTCGGACGCCATCGTGCGCCTCGTGTCTCCTGATGGCAAGGCTCAGGAGTTGGGCCGCACCGATGCCAAAGGGCAGCTGAGCTTCGCTCTGCCGAAGCAGGCCACGGGGGAGTGGGAGCTGCAGGTGGATGGGGGGCCGGGCCACCGCGACTACCTGGAGATGCCCGTGAAGAGCGGCCAGGCCCAGTTGGATCAGATCAGCGAACATCGCCGCCCAAGCCATCCATGGGCCTGGCTCAGTGCGGTCGGGGCAACTGCCATGCTGCTGGGACTCCAGCGCATCCGTCGCCCCCGTTGATGGCCACCGGCAGCGAGAAGCTCGATCAAATCGTTGAACGCCTCAAGGGCACCGCGGATCCCAAACGCCGCTACGAATACGTGCTCTGGCTGGCAAAAAAGCTCGAGCCTCTGCCAGATGACTATCGCAACGACGCCTTCAAGGTGAAGGGCTGTGTCTCCCAGGTGTATGTGGTGGGACAGCTCGTGGATGGGAAACTGCACTGGCAGGGCGACTCCGATGCCGCCATCACCAAGGGGCTGTTGGCCCTGCTGATCGAGGGCCTGGAGGGGCTGGAGCCCGCCACCGCCGCCAGCATCGATCCAGGCTTCCTCAGCGAAACAGGCCTGCAGGCCAGCCTGACCCCCTCACGGGCCAATGGCTTTCTCAACATCCTGAAAATGATGCAAGCCCAGGCTCAGGCCCTGGCGGCGGGTTAATCCGGGTCGATTTCTAGGATCAGCCTTTCGCGCAGTGGCGGCATGACCATCGGCATCGGCTTGCTCGGGCTTGGCACAGTGGGAGCAGGCGTTGCCGAGATCCTGCAGACCCCCCAGGGACGGCATCCCCTGGTAGCCGATCTGGCCCTCACGCGCGTGGCCGTGCGCGACCTGAACCGGGCACGGCCCGTGGATCTGCCCGCTGACATCCTCTGCACGGATCCCCTGGCGGTGGTGAACGATCCAGCCGTCGACATCGTGGTTGAGGTCATGGGAGGCCTGGAGCCCGCCCGCAGCCTGATCCTCGCGGCCATCGCCGCCGGCAAGCCTGTGGTCACCGCCAACAAGGCGGTGATTGCGCGCTACGGCGAGGAAATCGCTGAGGCCGCGGCCCAGAGCGGGGTCTATGTGCTGATCGAGGCCGCCGTCGGCGGTGGCATCCCGATCATCGAACCGCTGAAGCAGTCGTTGGGTGGCAACCGCATCCAGCGGGTGAGCGGCATCATCAACGGCACGACCAATTACATCCTCAGCCGCATGGCGGATGAGGGCGCCGCCTACGACGACGTGCTGGCCGATGCCCAGCGCCTGGGCTACGCCGAAGCCGATCCCGCGGCAGACGTGGAAGGGGGCGATGCCGCCGACAAGATCGCGATTCTCACGGGGCTGGCCTTCGGTGGATCGATTGAGCGCACGGCGATCCCCACGCAGGGCATCAACAACCTCGACGCCCGCGATGTGAACTACGCAGCCCAACTCGGCTACGTGGTGAAACTGGTGGCCAAGGCCCAATACCAAGGGCTTGATGCACAGGGTTGCGTGCAGCTTGATGTTCGCGTCAGCCCCACCCTGCTGCCCAAGGAGCACCCCCTGGCCGGCGTGCATGGCGTGAACAACGCCATCCTTGTGGAGGGCGACCCAGTGGGCCGCGTGATGTTCTACGGGCCTGGAGCAGGGGCGGGCCCCACCGCCTCCGCGGTGGTCGCCGACATCCTCAATATCGCCGGGATCCGCGCGGCCACGGGGGCGAGCGGACAACTCGATCCGCTGCTGGCCGCGAACCGCTGGCGCTCCTGTCAGCTGGTGGATCCCGGGGAGACCCTGCAACGCAACTATGTGCGCCTACAAACCGGTGACCAGGCCGGGGTGATCGGACGAATCGGCACCTGCTTTGGCGATCAGGGGGTCTCGATCCGCTCCATCGTGCAGTTCGAGACCAGCGCTGATCCGGCTGACGCGGAGATCGTGGTAATCACCCATGAGGTGCAGGAACGCAACTTCCGTCAGGCCCTTGCGGCGATCAAAGCTCTGCCGGATGTGAACGCTGTCTCCGCCTGCCTTCCCACCCTCTGACTGGCAGGCAGGCAACAGCCTGGGCCAGGCTGAGGGAACGACCACGTCCGGCTCCGCTGACCCAAGCCTTGATTTGTATCGCTGCGGACATATGCGCCGGCGTCGATGCGGAACGCTCAGCCCGACGGCACATGCATTCATGGCCATGACTCCTCTGAGTAGCTCGAGCTCATTTCGAGCAAGCCCACCCCACACCCTTCACCAAGGCGACTGCGTCACCCTCGACAGCGACGAAACGATTTATCAGGTAATCGGGATCGACGACTCCCGTGACCGCTGCTGGGTGCGGCGCTGGCCCCTCGAGCGCCATGGCTCCCCAGTGTTTGAAATTTCACTGCAACAGGTCGAGAGCAACGACCAAGAAGCACTGCTCGAACGGATCAAGAACGCTTGAATAGCGCAGCTTGGCTGCAGCATCCATTTCTCGCTTCACCGCTGCATCCCGTCTTCTCGCCCTGCTGCCAGCGCTGCAGCTGCTGATGGGTTGTCAGCCGCCCCACCCGCAGGGGCAACTGGTGGTGGCGAACAAAAGCTCCCTGGAGTCGGTCGACCCGGTCGACGTGTTCAGTTTTGCCGGCACCCAGCTTCTCAGTGCCGTCGGCGACCCCCTGTATGCCGCCGATCACCGCGGTCAATTGCAACCGCGTCTGGCGACGGCGCTGCCCCAGTTCAGTGCCGATGGACTGACCGCCCGGATCCCCCTGCGCCGCGATGTGCGCTTCCACGACGGAACGCCCTTTGACGCCGAGGCGATGGTGTTCAACCTGGAGCGATTCCGCCAACTCGGCAAGCTCAGCTACCTGCTGGATGACCGGATCCGTGCCGTTCGCGCTAGCGGCCCCTACGAACTGGAGCTGAGCCTTCAGCGCCCCTATCGCGCCCTGGCCTCTCTGCTCAGCTCGATCAACCTGGCCCCGGTGTCACCGAGCGCCTATCGAAACTTTGCGAAGCGATCCCTCTCCAATCGCTTTGTGGGGACTGGCCCCTACCGACTGGCGAGCTTCAGCCCGCAGAAACAGCAGCTGCTGCCGTTTGAGAACTACTGGGGGCCTCAGCCCAAGAACAAGGGCATTCATTTGATCACGCTGAGCAACTCCACGGCTCTCTATGGCTCCTTGCTCAGCGGCGAGGTGGATGTGTTGATCTCCAGTGGCCTGGAAAGCGATCAGCAGGAGGCCCTCAACGCACGGGCGCGACGCGGCCAGCTGGCCCTGGGTGAGGGACCTGCCGCTGAAATCGGCTACCTCACGTTGATGAGTCAGCAGCCCCCGTTTAATCAAGCGGTCGTGCGCCAGGCGGTTGCCTTGAGCGTGAACAGGCCCTTGATCAGCCAACGGGTGAGTTTCGGGCTGCGGCCACCGCTGCGCTCCCTGGTTCCCCCACCGCTGGAGGGAGCCGAGCCACCCGCCTGGCCTCGCTACAACCCCAAAGCCGCTCGGGCCCTCTACCGGCAGGCGGGCTACTGCAGTGGACAACGCCTCAAACTGCCCCTCACCTTCCGATCCAATGTGCCCTCGGATCGCCTCTTCGCCCTCACATGGCAGGCCCAACTGCAGAAAGATCTCGGTGACTGCGTTGAACTAGAGGTGACTGGCGTTGAGTCGACGACCGCCTATCGCCAACTCGAGCAGGGCGTCTACCCGATGATCGTTCTTGACTGGGTGGGGGACTATCCGGATCCCGACGTCTACCTCTCTCCAATGCTCTCCTGCAGCCGCAGCAGCGGAGACCACTGCCTCGAGGGAAGCAGCGTGGCCTTCGGCAGCTTCTGGGATGGGCCAGGCGTGCAGGCTCTGCTGCGCGAGAGTGAGGCGAGCAGCGGGGCAGCACGCCGGGACAGCCTGCGCCGGGTGCAACAGCTGGCGGCCGAAGGGGCGGCTTACATCCCCATCTGGCAGGTGACACCACGAGCCTGGGCCCAGGCTCATCTCAAGCCACCACGTTTTGATGGATCGGGTCGACTGTTGCTGCAGGATCTGGAGAGTCGACACCGATGAGTCGTCGTCGCCATCTGATCGGCTACATCGCCAGTCGCCTGGCTCTGGTACCGGTGATGCTCTGGCTGATCGCCAGCCTGGTGTTTCTGCTGTTGCGGGTTGCACCCGGTGATCCGATCGATGCGCTGCTGGGGACCCGGGCCCCCCAGGCTGCCCGGGATGCCTTGCGCCAACAGCTCGGGCTGGACCAATCCCTCCTGGCCCAGTACGGGCACTACCTCAGCGACCTGCTGCAGGGTCAACTCGGGATCTCCCTGACGAATCAGGAACCGGTGTCCGCCGTGATCGCCCGCAGCCTCCCCGCCAGCCTGGAGCTTGGCCTCACGGCCCTGCTTCTGGCTGCTGGGCTGGGATTGGCGGTGGGCTTCAGTGGCATCGCGAGGCCGGAGGGCAAACTCGATCTCTCAGCGCGTCTGTTCGGGATCGGCACCTACGCCATGCCCCCGTTCTGGGCCGCGATGTTGGTGCAACTGGTGTTTGCGGTCTGGCTTGGCTGGCTTCCCGTGGGCGGGCGCTTCCCGGCCACATTGATCCCTCCGGAGGGAAGCGGGTTCTATCTCCTCGACAGCCTGCGGAACGGCGACAGTACGCAGTTCTGGGGCGCTGTGCGGCATCTCGTGCTGCCGGCCAGCACCCTCGGCTTTCTGCTCAGCGGCATCTTCGCCAACGCCCTGCGCCTCAACCTGCGGCGCGCCCTCGATTCCGATTACGTCGAGGCGGCGCGATCCCGTGGTCTCTCGGAGCGTCGGGTGGTGCTGCGCCACGCCTTGCCGAATGCCCTGTTACCGGTGCTGACCATTGCCGGGATCACGGTCGCCTCCCTGATCGGAGGAGCACTCTTGATTGAGGTGACCTACTCCTGGCCGGGCATCGCCTTCCGGCTGCAGGAAGCGATCAGCCAACGGGATTACCCGGTCGTGCAAGGCATTGTGGTGGTGGTGGCTGCCCTGGTGGTGGCGGTCAGCGTGCTGGTGGATCTGCTGGTGGCACTTCTTGATCCACGGGTGAACTTCTAGCGGAGATCTCCCGCTGCCACTGTCGAGCCTGGGGCCGATCAAGCACATAGGCCGTCACCCCACCGAGGCGTCGCCGCTGGGGAGGCAGCTCGCGGGGGCCTCCGGGCTGCACCAGTCCCAGCAGGAACTCACTGGTGAGACTGAGGATCAGCCCCTGAACCCGAGCCGGATCCACCCCCACCAGATCGTCGCCGAGCTTGAACAGGGGCTGCTGATCTCGGTTCGCGATGCGCACCGGCGAGAAGTGACTGGCGCCCTCCAGAAGCACCAAGCGGCTAGAGGGGTTGGATTCCGGCAGAAACAGGCGCAACTGTTCGCTGACCGGAGGCGTGATCAGATCGAGGCTGCCGCCCACCAGCAAGGCGGGAGCCTCCAATCCCCGCAGACCCCGATTCGGCCAGAGCAGGCTGCCGAAGCCGTTGAAGTTCACAAGCGCCGCTACAGGCTGCGCGAGGGGTTGCACCGGAGGTAGAGGCACCTCCGGCAGCTGGCACTGCAGCAAGCGGGAGAGGTTGATCAGGGGCAGATCCGCCAAGGCCCGCTTGCAGCGCCGCACCAGTCCAGGTTCAGGTCGCAAGCCCGCGGCCAACAAACCGGTCAGGCCGCCGAGGGAGTGCCCCATTAACACCACCTGATCACCCAAACGAGGGAGGGAGCCGTTGTCCACAGCGGCCACCACCGCCTGAACATCAAGCACCCGCCCGCGCAGGGTCTCCGCTCCTGGGGGAAGACGGCGGCCCTGCAGCAGCTCGCGCACCGCCTGCTCATTGCTGCCGGGATGATCGAGCAGCAACACTGGCCAACCGCGTCGGTGGAGGGCCTCGGCCAACCAGCGCAACTGCGACGTGCTGCCGCCCAGACCCGGCATCAGCAAGACCCAGGGGTGGGAGCCCTGCACGGGCCAGATCTCGAGATCCAGTGGCTCAAGGCGGTGACCGACCCGCAACCGCCGCACGCTCGGGGGAACGGGGGCGCGATCCACAGCTGGCGAGCCCGATTGCTCAAGCAACAGGCCATCGGAGAGAGGAAGCAGTGGAGTGCGGGCCGTGAGCGGTAAGCCCTGAAGCGCCAGCAGCGCCTGCTTCTGCTCATCCAACTGCTGACGCCAGCGGCTCGCCAACCGCTGCAATCCATCGAGATTGAGGGTCAGGCGTTCAGCCGGCACCGCCCGCAGCAGATCCAGGGTGGTGACCTGCTGCTGCTGTTTCAGCAGGCCATTGAGCGTGCTCAACAGCACCGGCCCCGCATTGCCGTTGTCGGCGCTGAGCAACACCCCCAACTCTTCGACCACCCGCCGGCCAGCCCAACTGCGGAGCAGTTGCTGCGTGAAGGAGCGCTCCCGCACCAACGGGGCCTGCAACAGCTGACGCAACTCCCGCTGACTGGCTGGATCGAGCAGGGACAACCAGCTCGCGAGCTCACCGCTGGCCCGCTCCGGGTTCTCGCTCCAGCGCTCCAGTTCCTGAAGGTTCAGGGGGAGATCTAAACCGTCAAAGCGGATCTGCAACTGCTCCGCCGCCTGCAGCGGGGCCAGGGGCAGCGATCCCACACCGATCAGCCCGGCCAGCAGACTGGGCAGCAGACGGGCCAAAACGGCTCCCCGGCGACGCAAGCGGTTTGGCACAACCACGGATCGAGGCCTGGTGGCACCAGTTTCCCGTGCCATTGCGGGAGCTGGCCAGTGTGCGTTTGGTGGCGAGCTTTGGGGCAGGGGGTGTTCTTTACCTGACCCCCATGGTCTTTCACCAGGTGGACTTCAGCGCCTCGGCCGTGGGTCTCGGCCTCGCTCTGGCCGCCCTGGCGGGGACCATCGGTCGCTTTGTCAGCGGGGCCTTGCTGGATCAAGGCCGGAGCTGTGGCGTGCCTGTGCTGCTGGCCGCCCTCAGTGGCTGCATCGGTGACAGCTGCCTGCTGGCTGCCCACGAGCTGCAGGGCTACATCATTGGCCAGCTGTTCCTCGGCCTGGCGGGTGGGCTCTACTGGCCGGCGGTGGAGCTAGCTGTTCCACTCTGCTCGGATCCACTGCCTTCGGCCCGGGGCTACGCCCTGGTGCGCAGCGCCGATGCCTGTGGCGTGGCAGCCGGAACACTCTGCGGATCCCTGCTGGCGGCCGCGGGGATCTTGCGGGGGGTCTACTGGATCGACATCGCCTCCATTGGAGTGTTGGCTGCCCTGCTGCTGCATCGGCCCTTGCCGAGAGCGGTGAACAGCCGAGAGAGCGGTCTCGGAGCGATACCCCTGCGGCGCTGGCTGCCGGATCTGTTGCCGATGCTGGGGTTGGCGGTGGTGGCTACGTCGATCCCAGCCCTGATGCAGAGCGCTTTGCCCTTGGATCTGGTGCGCGGCGGCCTGCAGAGAGAAGCGCAGCCAGAAAGCCTCAGCGCCTTACTGATCGGACTGCAGCTGGGTCTCCTGATGCTGATCCAGTGGCCCGTCGGCCAGCATCTGGCCAAGCGACCTGTGGCCCACGGCCTCGCCCTCAGCCTGCTCAGCTTCAGCGGAGGCACGCTCTTGCTGGCCCTCTCGGCCCTGAGCTCCCAGGGCGTTGCCCTCGTTGCCATCGCGCTGACGCTGGTGGCTCTTGGCGAAGCAGCCTTTCTGCCCACCGCCACGGAAGCGGTGGTGGAACTGAGCCCCCAAGGCCACGGAGGGTTGGCCATGGCGCTGTTCTCGCAGTGCTTCGCCCTGAGCTCCTTTGCCGCCCCTCTCCTCGCTGGGGTTCTGCTGGATGGGGATGGCCATGGGGTGAGCGTGTGGCTGCTCACCGCCCTCTTCTGCAGCCTCTGCCTGCTGCTAATCAGACCGATTCAACGGCGTTCGCTGGCACGCTCCACCCAGGCCTCATGGGGCAAGGGTTCGGTTCCGTACTCCCAGTCGTCGTAGTCCGGGTCGTTGCGAATCTGCTGATGCAGCTCCTTCTGAGTGTCGAAATCGTGGGGTTGCCGCTCGTCTCCGTTGGTGGCAGGGGCAGGCTGAGCCGTCATGGATGGGCGGAGGCTGAGGCCATTCTGAAGCAGCCCATGCGCTTTGGAGGCTCAGTGGGGGCGCCGTTGAGGCAACAAACGGATCCAGGCCCAAAACAGCAAGGCCACAGGGGCGATCGCCAAGACCAGCAGCGTCAGCACAAAGCGCAACTCTTCATCCATCACCGAAGGCAGCCGTGAGCGTTGAGACCGTGCATGATCGTGGGCGATGCCACCCGGCGCAGCGCCTGACGTGATCCTCCGATGACCTCGCAACTCTGGCTGTTGGTGCCCTGGTGTGTGTTTGCCCTGGCAGCGGGGATCAAATTTTGGAGACTCACCCAACCCTTTCGGCAGGAGCGCCGCTCCGCAGAGTCGATCAGAGCGGCCCTGGAGCGGCAGTGGCAACAATCCAGCTGAGGTGTTCAGCTGAACAGTTCAGCTGGATATGGCTGGCGACAAACGGTCAGCGTTGACACCAACTCAGGAGCCGTTAAATAGCAACGAGATCGCCACCGCTGCTGGAGACCGGCCCATGGAGAGCTTTGGGACCCTGCTCGCCCTCGCGGTATTGGGTGCCTCGGCCGCGCTGGGCTGGGCCCTGTATGTGGAAGAGACCCGGCGGCATCAACAACGGCACAGCCGGCGGGTCGTCCCCCTGAAGCGCAGATCCATCAACAAGCCTGAGCAGGACACCCAGCGCGCGGCCTGAGGGGAATGACGCCCACACAAGCTCAGTTCGCCCGCAGCGCACTCTGGCGCCTGGCCTGGGTACTGGGCTTTCTGGTGGTCGCACGCTTCCTGCTCTGGAGCATGAGCTGGTACGGCGTGCGTGCAGCCTTGGCCTTCGGCGTGGCGTTCTACAGCGTGCAACGCCTACGACTCAGCGGACCGGCACAGCGGATCAGGGCGATGGTGATGGGCACCCAGCGCTGATCGCCCCGAGGCTGCATCAGCATGGCCAAATGTTCGATTTAGTCGTCAACCGACGGTTGCTGATCCCTGCCGGGGAGCTGCGTTGGAGCTTTCTCCGCAGTAGCGGCCCGGGGGGGCAGAACGTGAACAAGCTGGAAACGGCGGTGGAGCTCAGCCTGGATCTGGAGGCTTCACAGAGCCTGAGCGCGTCTCAACGCGAACGTTTGCTCCTCAAGTTGGGGCTGCGTGATGGGTCCAGCCTGGTGCGAGTCACGGCCAGCGAACACCGCTCTCAATACCGGAACCGCCTGGTTGCCCTTGAAAAGATGGCAGCGCTCCTGCGGTCAGCGCTGCAAGCCGATCCGAAACCGAGGCAACCCACCAAGCCCACACGGGCCTCAAGCCAACGCAGGGTGGAGAGCAAAAAACAGCGCGGTGAAGTGAAAAAAGCCCGCCAACAGAAGCCTCGCCTGGAGGATTCATAACATCAAGCAGGCCGAGAAATCAGTAATAACGACCTGGATACTCACCGGGATGGTCGACGCGGGTGACCCGGATTCCCGCACTGCTCTGCCCCGAAAAACGGAGCAGGTCGCTGCCTGACACCCGATAGCCCAAGCGTTGTGCCAGCAGGGATACTTCATCAGCGGTTGTGGCGTTCTGAACAGCCCGGCGCAGCCGCGAATCCCGCTGGACCCTTGCCAGGAACTGCTGCAGCTGTTCGCTCACCGCCCAGAGGGCCACAAGCCCTCCAGACTAAGCGCCAGGGTCGCGCCGCAGCCGCCGAACGAACCAACGAAGCGCAACACTCCAGCCGAAGACCGGCGAAGTCTCTAGTCTTTGCTCCAGATGTAGCAGGACAAGTTGGTCTCGATTGAACAACTCGAGGCACTCGACCTTCTCGTTTGGATGGGTAGTGGAGAGCGTGCCGCTCAGATCCTCCACCGGTCACAGCCAACTATTTCACGCCAAGCCAAAGACTGCGCGCACACCTTCAGGACCAAGCTTAAAAAGCAAGGTCGCAACTGGATCACCGAAGGCAACACCTATCTGCTGGAGCTGGAGCGATCGGTTCATCAACTGGCCCGATTACGAGGGCAAAGGAAGATTCGCGCTGAAATCAACCCTTGGGACAGTCAGCTATTGCAGCTCAAACAGCTGCCTTACCTGCAGAGCGGCTACTGCGGAGAGGCAAGACCTTCTCGAGCACTCGAGCTTCTGAAAGACAAGGTGGTCGATGCCTACATCACGCGTTTTGGCAGCTCTTCAAGGGAGCTGTGCGCCGAAGACCCTGACATCGCTGTGATCGCCCTGGCCCAATTCCAGGTCAGTGCCATGGCGCACCAAGAGCATGAAGCCTTGCGCATGAAGCTGACGCAGCCCAACCAGCTGCATCACTATCTACTTCAGTGCTGGCCCGAGGGCGCCTTACCAAGCTTTGAAAGGCATCTCCAAGTGCACGGCTTATGGAATGGCTCACGCGCCATGAGCACTCGAGATCTCTTGCGTGACTGGGAGCAATCAGCCAGACAAACAGAGGCCATCAGTTTTGACAAGGTCATCCCCCTGAGCCTGCATCAACAGCTGCAAAAAGTGGACCTTGAACTTGGTTTTACAGGGGAGTGGGCTCTCGCAATTCGCAAAGAAGCTTGCGATACTGAGGTCGCCGCACAGCTCTGCGACGAGATCTCCTCAGCCCTACGGCGTGCCAAGCAACAGTTTCCAACCTTAACCATCGTTTGACCCCGTGAACTACCGATACCTTCCCTTTCACGCCCATCAAGCCATCATCAACACCGACATTGATGAACAAGCCCGAGACTTCTCCAAACTGGCCCCCATTTCTGAATTTTCCTGCCTCCCAGGTCACCACTACCGCTCGGAATGGGTAGCAGCATCTGCCAACCACGTCACTATCATCGCCGGGTCCGCCTCATCACACCGGCAACGTCAAGATGCGATGAGCAGCCTGGAGCGTGTCTCTCTGTTTGTACCCATCAAAGGCACACACACGTTCCACTCCCAGGGGAAACAGCTGGTCATGAACGGCTCGGAGTCGATGCTGTTCTACCCACCCGTTGATCGAACCTATGAGACCACTGACATGTCGGCGGTCATCATTCAGGCCAATGCCACGGCCATCGCCAAACGCGTTCTTGCCATGGGCCCCAACAATGCATCGCTCGTCACCGCCCTGGCCCGCCTACAGCAACCTCAGCAATTCTTTCTCAATGAAAGCCTGAACAAGCACATTTTCTCGACAATCCGAAAGGTGCTGACGGTAATCAACTCGATCCGATCAGAGAGCGTTGAACTCCCCGCCCACAGTGAAATTGATACTGTCATCGAGAAATGCTTTGCAGCCCTGCTCTTCCCAGAACTGATGGCCTAAGCGATCAGACGTTAAACAGAAATTCCATCACATCGCCTTCTTCGACGATGTACTCCTTGCCTTCTGCTCGCAGCCAGCCCTTGTTGCGGGCTTCAGCAAGTGAACCCGCCTCAAGCAGTTGCTTGTAGCCAATGGTTTGGGCGCGAATGAAACCGCGCTCAAAGTCGGTGTGAATGACCCCTGCAGCCTGGGGAGCCGTCATGCCGGCTTTGATCGTCCAGGCACGGGTCTCCTTCTCGCCAGTGGTGAAATAGGTGCGCAAGCCCAGCAAGCTGTAGGTGGCTCGGATCAGGCTCTGCAGACCGCCTTCCTCGACACCCAGACCGGCGAGGAATTCAGCGCGATCGTCTTCGGGGAGCTCGATCAGTTCTGCTTCCACCTGCGCTGAAATCCGCACCGTGCCGGCACCCTCCTTCTCGGCCAGAGCCGCCACTTCCTCGCAGTAGGCATTGCCGCTGGCGAGATCGTCTTCGCTCACATTGGTCGCATAGATGATCGGCTTGGCCGTCAGCAGCCCCAGAGGCTTCACCAGAACCGCCTCCTCCTCACTCAGCTCCACGCTGCGGGCGGCCCCACCCTGCTCCAGCTCGGCCTGAATGCGCTCGAGTGCAGCATCTTCCAGTTGCGCTTCCTTGCTAGTGCGCACCTGTTTCTTCAGCCGTTCGCGCCGTTTTTCGACCTGGCTCAGATCCGCCAGGCCGAGCTCCAGATTGATCACTTCGGCATCGCGAGCCGGCCCCACCGAGCCGCTCACATGGATCACGTCGTCGTTCTCGAAACAAC
>VGPT01000002.1 GCA_016882485.1 Cyanobacteria bacterium M_surface_10_m1_298 | reverse complement strand
TCACCCCGGAACCACCGACAGTGCCCTCTCGAAGCCTTTCCAAGCCAACGTGAGCCCAGACAAGCTGTTTCCCCCTGAACGCGCGGCCCACCAACTCTTGGCCGTGTTGGATGCCTTGGGCCCTGAAAACAGCGGTCAGTTTTGGGCCTGGGACGGCCAGTCCATTCCTTGGTGAACAAGGCCATCGGCGGGAGCAAGGGAACACCAAGGGGCCGAGAATCTAGGCTGCATCGGGCGGAAGCCAAGCGGATCCTGGGCGACAAGTGAAGCCTGATCACCCCTCCCGCGCCATCTCCAGGCACAGCGCCAGCGTTGCCCCCTGATCGCCATCCCACGGCGGCCCAGCTCACCCCTCCCTGAGTAACCGTCGTTCCACCCTCAGTCCATTTCTGCGCCGGGTTCGCCATCCGCCAGCACGAGGGCTAGGCGGCAGCCAGGAAATAGGTCGGGACCGGCTTGAGATGGCGACGCCGCAATGACCCGTCCGCCGATTGCCGTGTCTGACGCTTGGGGCAGCATTGGGTCATGAAACGCGTGCCATTCCTTCTCGCGCTGCTCCTTGCTGGCTGTGGCAGGTATGGGTCTTCCAAGGAAGCAGTTCAAGCGTGCATTACCTGGAAACAGCAAGGTCTAAGCGAGGGACGGACTTATCTTCTCTACAAAGAAGCGGAATTCGACATCTTCACTCTTAAAGAAACTCCCGCAACCTGGGTAAAAGATGAGATGCGCGACTGCCAGCCAGAACCTTCAACTCGACAATGGCTGGGTGTAGAAGCAAATGTCTCACCTGGGTCGAAGCACAAAGTCAGCGGTGGCTTTAAGGGCACAAGCGTTAAGCGTCATTTCCGCTACTAAACAGCCACTCCGAGAAGGCTGGCCAGGTCACCCCCTGCTGCCTTAGACCGCCGGATCATTCGTTGAGCGGACGGTCAGATCGGCCAGCAGCGCCATCGTGGGCGCAATGGAGAGGAAGGTTGCCATGCACTGCCGGCAGCAACGAGGCTCAGCTGAAAGGGGCAGCCGAAGCCACCCCCGCAGTGCTTGAGCTGAGCGTCTTCTCTTCCCCAAGCAACTCAGTCATCGCGCACCTCCTTCGGGCACGCCATCACAGTCCCTTAAACAGCAGATCAGCTGCAGATTGCAGGAGGTCAACGCCAACAGCAGCCATGGCGACACATCGCGCCCCAGGCTGCCGCCTAAATTTTGTGGTGGGACCGCGCTGCGCTAACAGCCGATCCCTGACCAGTCCAACTGTCATTGAACTGATGTACTCATTGAAGCCAGCGCCTACGGGCGCACCATCCCCTGCTGCGCGAATGGATTTGCTCCGTCGCCGACCGCAGCGCATCTTCTCCACCGTGAACTGGCATCTGCACCAGCGTCTCCAGCAGCGCGCTGACGAAGAAGGCCGCAGCCTCTCCGGCCTAATCGTCTACATCCTGGAGCGATCCACAGCGGCTTAGCGATGACTCGGGGCGGCTACGGCTGCCCCTCCCCCGCCACACAAAGCACTGGCACTAGAAGCATGCGCGGGTGTAACACCATCGGCAACATCGGCGCACTTCAGAGTCGGTGCAATGGCAGCGATCAAGTGCCGCCTCGCCATTGCCAGCATCGCTGCTCTGGCGCTGGCATCTGTTCCAGCCGTTGCAGAACCAACCAAGGTCGCTCAAGACAAGGAAGCAGAGCTGGGCGTGATGGGCGTCAACCTCAAGGATGCTGTCAAGTTCAACTGGGGCTTTCAAGGAGCACTTCAGGGGGCTATGACACCGAACCAAGCTGGCATTGGTGGATTCATACCTCTGTCAATTGGTGGCAATGGCGTCTTGTATCTAGATAGCTTGGCCAACTACAACATCGACGATTACACAAGCTATACAAGCCTGGGAGAGGGTCCAAGAGTTCAGGGTGGCACAGTCTCAACCTCGAGTCGCCTCGGCTATCGCTGGCTAAATGGAGATCGATCGTGGATGTTTGGAATAAATGCAGGATACGACAGCCGGCCTACAAATATAGGCTCCAAAGACGTACAACTTGCGGACGGTACGATGGGAGATTACCAAGACTCAATCTTCTATCAGCAAGTCGCATTAAATATCGAAGCGGCGAGCAACAAGTGGTTTGTCTCAGGCTACTGGCTCCTGCCAATCGGTGAATATGGTTACGGAACAAATATTGAGGATCTTTCCCGAGACGATCCGTTTTCCACAATTGACTCACTGATGACCATTGGTGGAGACATTGGCTACAACATCACTCCTAGGTTGAAGTTTTCCCTTGGCTATTACTATTCAGAGGGAGCAGTCCTAAAGGCATCTGATGGCAATAGTTTTCGAGGAAAGCTTGAATACAGCATTGCCAACGGATTGACCACTGGCCTCAATCTCACCTATGATCCAGGCTCGCATATCGCTTGGCCATCCGAAGACCTAAGTCTTTCAGCGAATATCAAATATCGCTTCGGCACCAATGGATACGGATCACCCAGCCTTAAAAAGCAAAAATCACAGCTGACGCCAGTTCTTCAGGCGTTATCCACATCGCCTGGCAACAGAGACGTATTGGTGCATGACTTCGGCGGATGCAGGGCCGAAAACTACGACTCTAGCTCTGGTCGCTGGAGGGGCCCCTTCTGGTCTTGGAACTGCAATGACGGAATATCGGAGCAGTTTGGAGCGTTCAAAGACTCTACATGGAACCCAATTTACTACGGCGGCTGGGTATCTTACTCAAGAATTTATAGCGTGCATGGATACACGACAAGCGGACAGTCAATGGGCGTAGATGTGCGTAGATTTTTGGGAGCCAGAAATAGTCCTAAGAAAGATCTTCGAGGCGTTGATATTCCAGGAACCTCCAATGCAGGGGTCTGCGAAAGGCAGGGGGTCAGATGCTAGATCAGCCTAGATCAAGAACTACATCATTCCGAAGCCTGCACCCATCTAACGCCTCATTCAGCACAACAGCATGAGACCCCGTAGACCTAGGCTGAAATAAATGCGCGCAGAGCGTTAGACGCTCGACAACTTTTGGTTATTTACAAGAGAGACGTTCATCACAAAGAACTGATCGAAGATCATCAATGTCCGTGCGCCGCCTCTGCCTCCTTGGCAGTTTTGTGCACCGTTCCTGGCGGATGCTCAGGCGGGGCATAAATCACATAGACCTTCAGAGGGGTTGAACCTGAATTAATAATGTTATGCCAATACCCGCCAGGGATCAGAACGGCCCAGCCATCGGTGAGCTGCCGATCAAAGGTCAACTGATCCTTTGATGCACCCATGACGACGCGGCCAACTCCCTGCTCGACGCGAATAAACTGATCTCCCTGTTCATGCTTCTCAAGCCCGATGTCTTCGCCTGGCTTTAGAGACATGACGGTCATCTGAAGGCTTTTGCCTGTCCACTGTGTTGACCGGAAAGAACTGTTATCCAAAGTCAGCGTGTCAAGGTTGACAGCCCAGGGCTTCTGGCCGTAGTCACTACGAGCCGGGGGATTTGCGAGTGATGGCTGCACGGCGGCAATGAGCATCACAACAATCAGTGAGGCACGTTTGAACATCAACATTTTCGAGTGAGAAGTCAAAGAACCTAATGAAGATCTCACGGTATGCCGACCACTCAGGAGCGAGAAGACTGAATGCATCAACCCAGAGACAACCATGCCTGCGATGGCTCCCCCTCTACTTAGCCAACACCATTGCTTTAGGCAATCAACGTGCCGGACCAGAGCCAGGCCCACTGCCGACTGAACATCGGCCACTGATCCGCTGACCCCGGCGGTTGTTCAAGCAGCCATTAGCCCGAGGCGTTCAGACGTCCCGCAAGGCGATTCAGCGCCATGCGCCGGCAAGGCCAAACCGAGAACAGCCCAGCAATACGCATCCGAAATATCGCTAACTACACGAAAACACCGGTCTGTAGGACAGATTCTTCTTGCCAAACCCATGGCTGAGCCAAAGCGCATCTGCAGAACTCCAAGGGGTTCCACGATCGATTCCGTTGGCGGTGGTCGCTACAGGGTCTGTGACCGGAGCCTCAAATGCGCTGAGGTGGAAGGGCTTTGGCAGGCATACCAAGCGGTTCAGGATCAGGAGTGCCGCAATCCGGCGCCTTGGCAGCACTGACAGGGCTGTTCGATCAAGACCAATCGCCACCGGCGCCAACAACGCCCGGACACCGGCGCCACCTCTCAGCCGCGGGGCAGCCCGACGGCTGAGAGCCACAGCCCGCGCAAGCGACACGACATCATGTAAAGACTTTGTTACGTGACTCTCATGACGCTCGGCGAGCTCTTCCTGAAGTCGATGGCCAGCGGGGTCATCACGGAGCAGGAAATCGGATGGGTGGCAGCGCAGCAGAGCCGCTTTGCCCGCCACGAAGAAGCCATTGCCATCAGGCTTGGGCGATTGCTCGACGAAGGGCAGATCAACCTCGGCTGCCGGCTCGCCTGACCTCGCCGCCATACCGATGACCCAGGACGAATCCCTGCAGTACTGGCAGAGCATGCGCAGCGCCATGGAGGATGCCGGCGACACCTCAAGTGCGATCTACAAACGGGCCTTGGCCATCAGCCAGGGGTTGCCCGATCCGCTCGCAGCGGAGTTCACCCTGCCCATCACCCGCATCCTCAACTAATCGATCCTTCAAGCCGCCGCAGGCTTGCGCTGCTGGCCCGCGTAGATCGCAGCACCGGCAGCCACAGCGAGAAAGGCCAGGGTTTGGAGCAACAGCAACAACCCACCCAAGGCAGAGAAGGCCGTGATCCGGATCTTGGCCTTGATCAGCAGGGTGAGCAGCAGGATCACCGTGGCCTTCAAGCCAATGATTTTCGCGGCCGCAATCGGGCAGAACGGGTTCAGCAGCATGACCAACGCTTCGTTCCATCCATGCTGCTGCCATCAACTCTTAACCGTGGCCCTCGTTCACTGAACAGGGGGCAGACCACCCATCTCAGCCCAAGCAAAAAGGGTGGCATTCGCCACCCCGGAAAGCTTGAGCGTCTTCTCTATTCCAAGCTCATCTGTCATCGCAGAGTGATCGGCAGAGTGCCATAACCAAAGCACAATGTGATCAAAAGCCGGCAATCAGGGGCACTGCAGGTCAGACGCAAGACGCTGAATTGACGCTGGCTTCAAACCGGTGGTGTCCAGACCGGTTTGGGTAGGAGTTTTTTGGAACTTGCTTGCGTGGCGGCCATGACCAGATGCTCCTTGAACAATGACGACAAGATGCCGCCACCACGTCGATCAAACCGTGTCGTGAGACACCAAACAGCTCGAGCATGCGCAGAACAACACCAAGGCCGCCCTCATGCAGCTTCGGGCTGATCAAGGTTCCAGCAACGTGAACCCTGTGGAGTCACAACGCAGAGCGTGACCAGATCAGGGCTTGTGACGCGATAGGTCTTGCCATCAGCCTGGCTTTTCAGTGCGGCCTGCAGCTGGGCCAAATGTTCATCGTCATGTTCCTCGGTTTGTCGCCAGCCTTGCTCGGTGAGCCTTTCGATCGTGAACACGGTTGTCGTGCTTGAGATGGGGGTTCAAGTTGGCTCTGCTGGCTCAGGCTTGTTGTAAATGGCAGAAAGGCTTTGGGATCACAGCGACTCTGTGGTCACATGCGAACAAAGGGCTAGGCCGCTTCGCGCAGCAACCGCCGATCGTGCTCCTTCTGCATGATCTCGAGCTCTCGGTAGTCATGAACACAGAGGTCGCAGAGGCATGGGACGCCATGCAGATCCCAGCGGTCCAACATGAACCCCGTTAACTCTCGTCTTTCGTTGTGGAATGTGGTCACAGCGCAATCACGCAGATGGCTCACAACGTCTCTTGATCCAATTGGGGAAGCAGTGGTGAAAACCGCCCTTGTCTTGGGGATCACATCGACCCAGCCCAATCAGCCGCCCCAATGAGAGGCTGAGATCAGTTCCGCCCCCATGGATGCAGGCCGATCTCGGTGTCTTGATGGTGGGAGCTGGTCTTGCCCTTGGCCTGGCACTCACCGCTGTTGCTCTATTTGAGCGGTGGAACAAAAACCGCCCTTAGCTCCGGATCAGGGCGTTGGGGGCTGCACGTTGGGGCAGGTTGCTCCGTTGAACTTGCTGGCAATCCGCTGGCTTCCCTTGGTGTACACCGCCTGCACCTTCTGCTGATCGCCGGACGCCTGGGCCGCACTGAGCTTGTCCGCAAAACGCTGGCAGGCCTGATCCAGGCTCACAGCCCCGGCGGCAGACGGCAGCAGGGCACCCATCAGGGCAACGGCCGCGATGGCACGGGCGAAGTGCATGGATCAACGGGGAGAAATCTGACTTTGCCTGGACCCAACGCAGCAATCAAGCCTCGCCCCTTGCCAAAGGGGATCCACTTGGGCCATGACAGAAACGGAAGGAGCCTTACAGACCAACTCTCCTCTCCCAACGGGGGCCGCCCATGGGCCCCCAAACCAATCCCCCCTCACGCGGGTGATGACGTGGAGGGGGGCTTTTGCTGCGCTGCTGATGGCGGCGCCTTGGTCAAGTCAAGAGCATCATGTGAGCGTCCATAGCAAGGACGGCATGGAGTCGATTGATCGATGGAGCAGGCAGCGCGATCAGCGGCTGGAGTGGTTTCTGTTGCTGCTGCTCTACCTCCTGCAGATGCTGAATGCAGAGATGCTGCGGCGGGCCATTGGCGACAACAGCGCATGGCAGCAAGACCCCTCCTTGATCTCCAGGTTCGTTGAAATCGTGACCCTCGGTATTCATCCCTGGGCCATGAGGGTCTTTGGGCTATGGGTAGCACTGATGGGCCTGTCGCTGTTACGCCAGCGACCGTTGCCCCGCTGGTGCTTCGACGGGTTGGGCAGCTGGTTTTGCCTGCGAATGCTGGTGGAATGCCTGATCATCAACTTGCTGATCTTTGAACCGGCGCTGGTTGCCCCGGGTGTATTGCTAGGGCAGATCGTGCTGTACCTCCCTTTCTTCGCACTGAGCTGGGGCTGGCTCTTCCATCGCCTCGATTGGGTTGGGAGAGCACAACCTGGGCTGAGGCTTCAGCTCAACGTCGGCGACCCGAACAGAGATCTACGACGATTTGACTACTTCCACTCAACAGTGAATGCCCTGCTCAACAAAGGCAAGACGAACATCACTGGCGTGAGTCGATTGGGGCGCGTCGTCGTGCTGATCTTCGACAGCATGCTGCTTGGCCTCTACACCGTTGCCTTCGCTCGCATCCTCCAGCTCACCAAAGCGGCTCTCTGAACACACACGAGCTCAGATGAGATGCCCGACTCCATGACACAGCCTTGAGGTTCATCTCAGGGCGTTGGGGGCTGCACGTTGGGGCAGATTGCTCCGTTGAACTTGCTGGCGATCCGCTGACTTCCCTTGTTGTAAACCGCCTGAGCCTTCTGTTGATCGCCGGAGGCCTTGGCCTCGCTGAGCTTGTCGGCGAAACGCTGGCAAGCCTGATCGAGGCTGACCGCCTCAGCGGAAGCGGAAAGCGCAGCACCAACCAGGGCTGCAGCAGCTATGGCAAGGGGTAGACGCATCAAGTCAGGGCAAGGAGCCGACTCTGCCTTGCCCCCACCCGACAGACCTCAATCCACCACGCGCAATCGCGTCACCTGATAGCGGCGCACTGCATCAGCGAGTCGGCTGAGCTGCTGTCGATCAGGGATGCAGATGCAGCCGACACCTGGGTAGCAGTTGTGGATCCCCAGGCCAGAGCGACGCGTGGCAAACAACGGATCCAGCTGCATCCAGATGTCTCGGCCCCATGGTTCCGGCAGACCCAACCGGTAGCTGCCTCGAGGAAGTGGCGATCCATTGCCAGGCGTCCACAATCGATCCAGGGCCTGGTGCCGCCTCGCGCTGGCTGCCGCAGTCCAGCTCTGCAGCACCTTGCCCTCGCGCATCAGCTGAAGCTGCCAGCGAGGGTCGCCGTTGGGGAACGAGGCGGAGGTGCGCTTCAGCACCAGGGTCGCCTCACTCGCCGCTGACGCCGCCGGCATCGAGCCGAGCAGCAACGCCGTGAAGGCAGCAAAAACGCGCAGCATGGGCGGGTCGGATCAGCCATAAGATTGCCCCCAAACAAGCTGGACTGACGTGCATCGGCTTTGGGCTGTTCTCAGTGGAGCTTCCATCGCTGCGTTCACCACCCTCGGTCCGTCAGCTCCCGCCAACGCGGCCGAGCTCAGATGCATGGCCGGCATCTCGGAAGAGGCGACCCTCAAAGGCATCAAGGAAGCCAGCCTCACCTACTACAACGCTGATCCTGCACAACTCGATACCGCTCAGATCAGCTTTCTCCTAAGCCTCTCGAGCACCGCTCAACCCTGCCTCATCTCCATCGGCAGAGCCCAGCTCAACGGAATTGCTGGCGTGCTGCTGAAAGGACAATCGAATCAAGGCCATCTCTACGAGGCGTTCTGCAGCGAACAGAGCCTCGACAACTGCCGCGTTCGCACCACCACTGCCCTCACCTCAACACCCCCGGCAGGTTGGATCGCAGGCCGGATCGCCAAGACAAAGCTGGGCACCGATGGGTATCTGTACAAGATCATCGCCAGCACAAAGACCAACCCTGAGCTGACCTTCTTCGGACCCGATTTCGCTCTGCCTTGATCGCAACCAGAGCCCAACAGGAATCCGTGTTTGTACTCATGACCGGCCTGCGCCCCGGCGTCATAACAGTGCCGGAAGCGGTCATTGCTGATTGCTGTTGCGCCGCGATCCACTGGGGGTGCTTCGTTCTTGGCACCCCCACCCCAACCTCTTCCCTCAAGGGGCAAATCAGGGCATAAAAATTCCCCGGTCGAGACAGTCGCCGGGGAACGGTTGGCCTGGATACCCCTCCAGAGGAGCCAGCCCAGCCTCATCCCAAGCCAAGCGTTGGCGATAGCCCCCAAATAGGGTCAATTCAGACGCGGTCTGAACAGAGTCCATAAAAAAAGTCCCCCGACTTGATGGCCCAAGCCCAGGGACGGGGTCTTCGTCCGCCCTTTGGCGGCACGTTCACACTCCTCCTGCATCGGACCCTGCGCATAGCCCCAAATGGGGACAAAAACGAGAGGATCTGGCAGGCTTTCGTGACTCGCGCGACGGGCCATTCTTCTTCCATCCGATCTGGCTCAGCTCGCCAGATGTGCCTGGCAACGACAACAGCAATCCAGCGGTGATCGCGATCGAGCCAATCGTGAGTTCGCCACCCTCGCCATGTGGACGCGAATGGCGCAAACCCCTGCTTCCATCATTCCCCGCTGAGCCATGCCACCACGGGCTCCCTACCAACCCGCCCTGCTGCGCCTGCTCCATGGCGCCATGGTGGTCCTGGTGCCACTGGCCTTCATCAGTGGAGCGGTGGTGTTCTCCAACCACGACGGGCGCTGGTGGCAACTCCCCCTGCCGCTGCCCGGCGACTGGATTGACATTCACGGAACCGTGGGCGTGATCCTTTGGCCCTTGGCACTCCTGTTCGCCGTCTATGCCTTCAGCATGGGCAGGGCACGCCTGAGGCGCGCCGCCAACAGTGCTGCCCTATCGGCTCTGCTGCTGGCGGTGGGAAGCGGAAAGCTGATGCAGGAAGAGTGGCTGCGCAACGGGCAGCTCGATCAGCCGATCTACCACCTGCATCTCCTGGCCTGGCTGATGATCGCTGCAATGGTGACCTGGCACATCGGCTCGGTCGTATCCCGAGGGGGCCTGAGACTTGCCGCCTCGATGTTTCAACTGACGATCCGCGATGACGATCGCCCCTGGCGCCTGAACAAGCGATGATGGCGAGAAGATTGCGCCTCCCCGTGGCCGGACGTCGACTCGGTTGCCTGTTGCTCCTCAGCCTGGCCTCAAGCCCAGCCGTGGCAGCACCCTTCAGCTACGACCCGGTGTCGTTCGCTGGATACGCCAACCAGGTGTTCAAAAACAAGGGGGAGCCCATCTTTGTGCGCAACCTCTCCACCTGCCTGCGCGAGGGCAAAGAGCGCACGGGCTATCGCTGTCTTGGTGGAGAACTGCTGCAGGATCTTCCCGCGCAAAAGGGCCGTAACTTCTGCAAGCTCGAAGCCCTCTGGTATGTGCCCCGCAGCAAAACGGTGCAATACCGCAGCGGGAGCTGCGTGTTCAAAGCCGATCAACAACGGATGATCGAGGGCGGTCAGCAACTGCTGCGCAAAGGGCTGGAGCAGCTTGAGAACTACAGCAAGTAATCCCGAGCGTCGCCGCACCCGGCATCTGCGCTTGCTCTGGAAAGCCTTGGCCTACCGGGTGATTGCGATCGCCTTCACGGCACTGTTCACAGGCATCAGCAAATCGATTCAGATCCACCTGGGTCTGACCCTGATCTACTACCTGTTCGACGTGCTTTGGGACCGGCATCAGCGGCATCAAGGCTGACGCCCTAGAAGATACCGAGCGTTTTCTTCTTGCAATAACCGGCCCCAATGTTCATCCAGCCCGACGGGCAGGGCTGCCCATTGGTGGGAGCCACCTGGTAGTTGATCGGCGAAACGCAGTGGGTGCCGAGATCATTCACGTAGCCGATGGGGCACTGGTCATAGCCCGGCGCCTTGGGGATCCGAGTCTGCGCCTGGCTCGGGGCAGCGCTGGCCGCCACCAGCAGAGCCAGCAACAGGGAGGGAGCAGCGGGGCGATCCATGCGTTCTGCCGTGACAGATCAACTGTATTGAGAAGCCCCTGGTTGCCAACCAACCGATGCGGATCTCAGCTGAACGCGAACCACTCGAGCCGCTCCGGCGGATTGGAGGCATTGCACCGCACCAGCTCGACCCCCTTCACCGTTCCGTCGCTGCGATACCAGGGGTCAGCACAGATGTTCCGGAACACCTCCTGCGCCTGCTCCAGAGAGCTGAACTCGCCCGCAGTGACAACGCCCCAGGCGTCATGGGTGAGGAGCTTGAAGCTGATCAAGGGAGAGCAACCCCGCCGTCAGCCTGATTCTGCCGCCATACAACCCAGCCAGCAGCCTCAGATGGGCACCGGTCCTCAGCAACGACAGCACCGCCAGAGCGATACACAGTGGGCAATGCCACAGGCTCATGGGGACCGCGCATGCCTCGATACAGCCAGAACCGTAGAAGCGAACTAACTTTCCCGGATGTTGTGGCAACACATCCGTTACTGGTTCAGGCAAAACCGCAGCAGCAGCGAAGCTGTTGCGGAACAACTCCCTGCGCAACCGGAAGCCCCATCCGCTGAACAGGCGGTCGCTGAAAGCATCAGCAGCTGGCGCTATCACGCCGCACTCACTGTTTACACACCCCTGATCCATCTACGCAAGGACGGACAGAAGCGCGGTCATCACCCAGCCCATCTGCAGCTGGTCAGCGACTCTGACGCGAGCCATGGGAGTTGGATTCCCTACCGCCCTGATGGCTTCGTGGCCTTCAGTGCGATGAATCAGAGCCAGGTCGACAACCTGATCTCCGATGCAGGGGCCGAGCGGGAACAGACGTTGCGCTTCCTGATGCGTTTCCGCGAAATCTTCGAGAGCAAGGTGCTGCATATCGATCAGAAGTTGATGCAGATCTATGCCCTGGCTGACAAGCCCGAGTTCGCCGGGGCATGGCAAAGCGTTCAGGTCGACAACTTCCCTGACAACGTCTTCCTGGCAGAGCTGACCAAGCTGCGAGGGATTGGCAGCCAAAAGGCCCTGATGTTGTGGAAAGCAGGCCTGAGAACACCGGCGATGGTGCACACGGCCTCGGATCAGGATCTGCTCTCGATCCGAGGCATTGGCCCCAAGCTGATTGCCCAGCTCCGCTCCCAGAGCGCGGCCTGAATCAGCCGGCCAGCGAGCGGCCGCCCCGTTTCCAGGGGCGGATGATGGCCGCCTTCAACTCCTTGGATTGCTGCTTGGCCGGCATCCGCCTTTGGTCGAGAAAAAGACCATCGTTCAGCACAACGCGCAATCCGATCACAGCCAACAAGGCGAGGGGCTTCACGCGGCGTAGAAACTCTCGCCCGGTTATCACGCAGGCCCCAGGCCATTGAGGTAGCTCTCACGACCGTTGCGACAACAAGAAACGTGTCTTTGTGCCGTAAGACACAGTCAGAGGTCGCAGCGGCTCAACAGCTTGAACAGAGCACCACGTTGAACGCAGGGATGCCCACCTCTTTCAGTAATCCATGCCTCGTGCGCTTCAGCGATCTGCAGGCGCCCTACCGCGGAGCATGGGTCTTCTACAGCGCCAGTCATCTCGGTGCTTACGCCGCCTGCCATGAGCTGTTGGACCAGGGCCAACCGATGCGGGTGATTGAGCAGCGGGACCTGCAGAACCTGATGGATGCACGACGCTTCAGCCAACACCTGATCCTGCATGGCTGGTCTCCGCAAATCATCAATTCGGAGCAGGGCTATCGGCTGATTGGGGCCTGAACTCGAACGGCAACACCCTCCCTAGTGTTGGGGTGAACAGGCCAGATCATGGGGATCCGCAAACAGCTGCTCGCCCTGCTCTTTGGGGTGGATGTCGCCTTGATCGAGAAGCTCGAGCGCAAGCTGGCCAAGCAGGGCGTCAAGGGCAGCAAACGACGCAAACCGAACAAAAAGAGCAAAAGGAAAGGCAAAAAGGCATCCCCCACATCCAGCGACAACCCCCTGCCTGCCACCACCCCGGAGCAGGAAGTCGCACGGATTCAGGCGCGGGCCAGCGGCGCTGAGACCATCGACAAAAAAGGCGCCCCCTAGGGGGCGCCGATCAAGCCTGGGTGCGATCAGAAGATCGGCGCCCAGGCCTTTCTCACGCTGACGAGCTGAGCCTGCTGCAGGCGCTTGGCCTTCAGGATCTGCGCGCGGATGAGGGCGAGGGTGTTCATGGCATGCGCCTCGAGCTGGCAGCCCCGTTCCCTGCTGCCAAAGCATGCATCCCCAGGGGGACGAACGTAGTGAAACGGTAGCAACGACTACAAGAAGAATGAGTATCACGGTGCACCAGCTGGCGTCATTGACAGCACCAGGGCAACCGGGCCATAACCGAAGCGGACACGGTCGAGAAGACACCGCGATCCAAACGGGGGCTGGCCATAGCCCCCAACCCAAGCCTCCCGAAGCCGCCACGGGCAGAACGAGACCGCTAGAAGAGTGGCAGCAGATCACGGCTGCATGGAACACGCACTGCTTGCCTTCCTGGCCATCGGAGCAGCCGTGCTCACCCTCGGCGCTTGGATGCTCTCAAGCTTCAGCACTCAAGACAGCGACTAGGGAACCCTCAGGCCAGGACGCCCCGCCTTCGCCAGATCCATGAGCTCAGCATCCACAGCAGCGCACTGGCAGCCGGGATAGTTCTGCCGAGCCATGGCGATCGCCTGCTGACGAGACTCCGCCTCGACTGAGCGGATCTCCGAGCGATCAGGACCGCAGCAAAACACCTGAAAGCGCCGCAGCATCAGTTCGCCCAGTGCACCGACCCCATCCCTAGCCACGAAATCCAGCAGGCAGGCACTCGAGCCTCGATTCCGTAGCTAGGGATAGGGACCAAGCCCCTTGTGCATGTCCCTCCTCAGCGGACCACTGGAACTGATCTGGGGCATGGCAGGCCTGATGAAAGCCGTGCTGCTCGACCCGGCCACTCCCCGGCCTGAACAGGCCGATCGAAACCAAACAGAGAAAACCCGTCACCCTTAAGCCGTTACATCCTGTTACAGTGGCTTCATCAAACGCAACGAGGCCATGGAAGCGGACTACGGGATCGCCATCACGGCGATGGTTGTGATCGGCGCTCTGCTCACCGCAGGTGTGGTTTACGTGCTGTCCCGGCCCAGCGACCTCGGCTCCACTCGCCCCTGAACTGGAGAGCACGATGCAGACCAACCAAGTCAGCGACACCTGGTGCCGCAACCGCGCTGAGCAGTCGATTCACCAGCAGCAGCTGCAGCAGGTGGAGCGCTTCAACGGACGCATGGCGATGCTGGGCATTGTGATCGGCGTGATCACCGAGGGGCTGACCGGCCAGGGCATCGTTCACCAGATCGGCCTCGGCGCCCTGGTGGATGGCTATGCGGCGTGCCACACCCAATACCTGCCGTTCTGTTTCTGATCCTTCGCTCCCTCCATGGCCCCTCAGGACTTCCATTACGAGCCGGTTGAAGCCTTCGGCCGCAGCATGACCAGCGCGCGGCCCTGGAACACTGCAGCCCTCGAGGCCGTGGAGCGCCTGAACGGCCGCGTGGCCATGGTTGGATTCGCGGCGGCCCTGGTTGGCGAATGGATCAGCGGTCACGGTCCGGCTGGCCAGGTGATCGCCCTGGTGCGCTGGTATCTCAGCTGAAGCTGACACAACCCTCCATCGCTTGCTAGGCCAGGGGAAAGCAGCAGAGGCATTGGCTGATGAAACGGATCTACGAGGTCTTTCATTCGGGGCATCTCGATTACGGCCGTTTCCATGTGGTGGCCCACAACCGTCAGGAAGCGAAGCAACTGGCGGCTACCAGCTACCCGGAGCATCGCTTCGCCGTGTTTCCCAGCGAGCTGATTCGGCCCGAGTGGCGCTACGACCTGCTGATGGAGTGGCAGAGCACCCTCTAAAACTCAGACTTCGCTGAGCGAGACACGATCAGGTTCAGCTCAGCCGCCCAGGCGAGCAGATCGTTGGTGGCCGTCAACACCTCCAACGATCGACTCCAGGCCTCGTGGAGATCAGAAGCCTCCATCACGTAATCCACAGCCAGCTCGTAGGAGCGCACAAGATCGCAGGCTTCCTTCAGGCGATCGGGCGTCAAGTTGTGCGCCATGACCTTCTCTAAGAGCCCCAGCTGCCAAAAGGCACGGCCCACGCCTCGATCCCCGGCAAAGCTCTGCTGCAGGGTGCGGAGCACGGGTTGAAAGTCTGAGCGATGGAGTTCATCCATGGCCCATCCCTAACACTGTTTAAATCTCCTCTGCAGAGAAAATTCAGGCCAGCGCCAGCCACACCACCAAGGCCTTGCCAAGCAGCAGGCACCTGAGCCATGACCGATGGGATGGCAGGGGCAGAACCCGAAACCCCGCCAGCAATGGCCCTCGGACCCCCCGGGGGCTTTTGCATTCCAGCTCCTGTGGACTCTGATGAGCGCGACTGAATCCATGCCGCACAACCCGCCGGGACGCAAGCGCCTGGTGGCCATGACCCCAACGGGATCGACCATCGAAGCGCTGGAGGATGGTCACTACCGGGTGTGCCTGCCCCAAGGTCCCTGCCAAACGGTCATGGGGTTGCATCGGGCCAATGACCTTCTCTATTGGAGCGAACAGACCAGGGCCCACAAAACGCTGGTGGAGGGCTAAGGCAGCCATGAAAAAACCCCGGGGCAAAGCCTCCGGGGCGGGGATCAAGCCGCGGAAATTCGCCGTGGCTCTCAGGACATCTCGCCGCAGGTGCAGCGCTTGAGGTTGTCCCAATCCTCCAGCACTTGGCCGCAGCCATTCACCACGCAGTGCAGAGGATCTTCGGCCACCACCGTGAAGATGCCGGTGGATTCGGTGATCAGATCACTGATTCCCGGAATCAAGGCACCACCACCGGCCAGAACAATGCCACGGGCGTGAACGTCAGCGGCCAGTTCGGGCGGAGTTTGCTCCAGAACACGCTTGATCGATTCAACGATCGCGCTGAGGGGCTCTTCAATCGCGCCACGGATTTCGAGGGCGGTCACCGTGATGCTCTCAGGCAATCCGGTGCGGTTGTTGAAGCCACTCACCTCCATATGGCGGTCATCGTTTTTGGCATTGGCATGGGCCGAGCCAATCTGCATCTTGACCTTTTCAGCGGTGGATTCACCGATCACCAGGCCATAGGTCTTCTTGAGATAGGAGGCGATGCTTTCGGTGATTTCATCACCTGCGATCCGAACCGATTCGCTGGCCACAGGAGAGCCCAGGCTCAGCACGGCAACATCCGTGGTTCCTCCACCGATATCAACAATCATGCTGCCAACGGGTTCGGTGATCGGCAGACCTGCACCGATGGCAGCGGCCACGGTCTCATCGATCAGATACACCTCTTTAGAGCCGATGATGCCGGCTTCGCGCACGGCGCGGCGCTCCACATCCGTGATGCTGCTGGGGATCCCCACCACCATCCGAGGCGCTGTGGTCTTGCCACCATTGCCGCGGCGCATGAAGGTCTGCATCATCAATTCGGCCGCTGCGTAATCCGCAATCACACCGTCACGCAGGGGGCGGATGGCCTGGATGGATTTCGGTGTTTTACCGATCATTCGCTTGGCACCTGCTCCCACTTCGATGGGAACACCGCGCTCGATATCCAGAGCAACAACCGAGGGCTCGTCGAGCACAATGCCTTTCCCTGAGACATACATCAGGGTGTTAGCCGTACCCAGATCGACACCGATGGAGGAATGATTCCGGAAAGGCCAGAACATGGTTTTTTTGCTGATCAACCCAAAACTGGCCAGCGGCGTTTATCCCTCCGTCGTTGTTAATAAATTCTTCCACTCCTTCGATTGATCTCGTATTGATTGAGCGAAAGGCAGCGCTGGAGGCGCAAGACAACGACAGACTCCACAGGCAGTGCTAGTGATCACAGGTGCTCCACAGGTGGTGGAAACACAGCTGTGGGGTAGGCTCGAGATGCTCCTGCGCGGCGGCGTACAGCCCGACAGGAGACTGAACAAGCACTGCGATCGGCCCGGGAGGGTTCATCGAATCCCATGACTCTCGGGCGTTTCCTTGTTTTCTTTGTGATTGGCCTGGTGCTGGCCGTTGTGCTGCAGCTCACCTGGTTGTTCTGGATCCTGGGAGTCGCCCTCTTGGCCGTGGTGCTCAAGCTCTGGCTGAACCCCTGAGGGCATGTCGCAAACCACCACCCACAACGGGGTCAGCTACAAGCTGACCAAGCTGCCATCGGCCTTGGATGCCTCGAAGGCGGCGAACCGCATCCGGCCTTGGCTGAGCCGCAGCGAGGAGGAGCAGAAACGTCTTGAACGGATTGCCAGGGTTCGCCGCGATAGCGGCATCCCCTCCCCCGATGAATGGATGTGGTAGCTCAGCCCCTCAGGGCCTGAGTGCTGCAGACTGCCAACAACGCAGCACAGCAAACCGGTGGAACGAACCCTGAAGGGTGTGGCCTATGTGTCGGTGTGGGTGCTGATCTGGGGAACCGTGGCCTCCCTGATTGACTTCGTTCTGCTGGAACGGGAGATCTACGCAACGGCGAGCGCCGGGCAGGCGCTCACCTTTGTGGGTTACGGCTTGGCCACGGTGGTGCTGGCGTGGCGCTATGCACCGCGCTTCCTGGGCGACGATTAAACAACAGCTTTATCTGATAAGCAAATCAAAAGATAAGCGGGAAAGTTTTCAGGAAAGAACCTGAATATTGGCTAAACCAATTCAAGGAAAGAGCTAATTGTTGGTAGCTCTGAATGTAAGAGTCAGCCATGTCAAAACATCAGCTGGAACTGTTCATGGCCAAAGCCAAGGGCAACTCCACGATGCAGCGTGAACTGGATCGCTGTGGCACCAACAACAGCTGCGTCGCCGCTGTGGCTCGCAAGCACGGTCACAAATTCTCCCCAGCCACCCTCACCCGCTGGCAACACGACCACCCCAGCGATCACTAGTGCCTACCGGCTTCCCTAGGGTGGCCGGATGCCTGTGCTCCGGCCGCCCCTCATTGGCAAGACCCGCTGGCTGAAGCCTCTGCTGCGGGTGCTCCTGGTGAGTGGGATGCTCGCCAGCGGCTCTGCTGCTCACGCCCAAGCCTTCGCATCTCTACAGCAGTCAGCGCGGCGCTGTTTCGAGGGCAATCGCCCCAGCTGTCGCACCGCCATGGGGATCTCCCATCAGCTGCGCGAGCGGGCGGATGCCAAGAATGCCCTGCGCTGCTACACGGCCCTACTCGCAGTGGAAGCCATGCTCAATCTGAGCCTGCTCGGCGACCCTGATCAAGAACGCAAGGATCGGCTGCTACTGCAATCGGCCCAGGAGTGCCAAGCGCTGCAGATCTGATCCCCCAGGACCTGGCCAACTCCCGATTCCGCTGCCAGCCTGAGGGCATCTGCGCGTAGGTCTCTGATGCACTCCGCCCAGGCCCTTCGAGAGCGCTATGCCACCGGCAAGAGCAGTCCAGGGGAAGTGAATGCGATTGCCCGGGTCTACTCAGAGCTCAAGCAACTGAGCTATCCCCAGGCCCTGGAAGACGTGCACGACGGCCTCGGCTACGGCATGGCGGAAGACATTGACTGCCAGCAAGGAGGGTTCCCCTGGACTGAGGTGGAACGCTCCTTGATCCCCATGGGGAGGCGCTGGATCAACCAGGTCTGAGGTCGACCTCAGGACTTGGGAACGAACAGCTGGGAGAGGAAGATCAGAATCCCGGCACCGGCCAGAGCAGGCAATACGACAGACACACCACGGGGAGCAACGGCAGAGGCCAGCACCAGGTAATCCATTCGGAATTCAGCAGGATCGGTGAATGTTTAGCACCACTCTTGTGGGCTGTCGCCGCGGCCGCAATCTGTCGATAGAGAAGGCTTCAGGAGCGGCTTCAGAACCATTCCGAGCGGGCTTCCTCCCGTGTGTTCACGTGGGCTGAGGGAGTGCGGCGTTCAAAGTCCAGACGAATGGAGCGCTCCTGCTCTCCATCGGCGGCCACGGCCCGGATCGGATAGATCTGCTCACCATCCCGGAAGGGAACGTGCATCCGGAAGGTGCCATCACTCTCGAGGGGGATCTGTTGATCACCCACGTAGAGGGAGGCAGAAGGATCAGTGGCGCCGTAAACAATCAGCTCAGCATCAGCCACCAGCCAGAAGGAGCGCTCACGGCTGAGGCCAGCTCCAGACTCGTTGCGCCCACTCGCCCAGGCACCGGCGCCTGAGGCATTCAATCCAGCCTGGTCGTAGTCGTATTCATGGAGCATCTCGGAGCCCACCCGGCGGCTGCGGCTGCGGACTGCAGCGCGCTGGTAGTGCTGCTCGTGGGGCACCCCGGAACTCACCTCCGGCTCGGGCCAACTGGTGCTGGGGGGCTGATCGAGGGAGAAGGGAACGAAGCAATCGGCGATGCGGGCGGAGGGCTCCAGGCCTGGCACGTGGGCAACTGCTGAGAAGGCCAGGGAATACCAACCGCCGCTGCGAAGCCGGTAGCCCAACTCCACCCGGTAATCCCGGTTGTCCAGCGGCACGGGCATGAACCACTCGCTGGTTTTGGCATCCACCACGATTTCCTGGAGGGTGTGGGGATGCACCTGGTTGCCGGACAGGCCGGTCACATCGGCAAGGCGGATGCAGAGCTGGGTGCCACCGGCTTGCTGCGCCAGCTTCAGATCAGCGGCACTGATGGTCCAGAAGCAATAGGCCCACTGGGGATCGCGAGGCAGGAACACCACATGGGTGTTGGCGGATTCGGCGGAGGGCTCAACCCACTCCAGCTTGGGTGCTGATGGTTCCAGGGCCGGAATGCGCTCCTTGATGCTGTCTTTGAGCCTTCCGGGGATCAGGTCACGAATCCAGCCCAGGGCGCCCTTGGACTCAGGCTTGCTGTTTGAGTTGGTGTCGCCCATAGCTCTGCCAAGCCCACGATCGATGTCGGACCATCGTCACTGAACTGCCCTGCTGCAAAGCGGCTCTGTCAGGGGATCCCTACCGCTGGGGATCAAGGCTCACTCGGCCTGGAGCTGCTGACGGGCCAGCTCCAGGGCCCGCCGCTCCTCCTCGCTGATCTGGGGATAGTGCAGATCGAGACCCTGCAGGCTGTCGATCACCGCGGCCGCCACCACCAGGCGGGTGAACCACTTGTGATCGGCCGGCACCACATACCAGGGCGCCTGGTCGGAGGCCGTGGCACGAATCATCTCCTCGTAGGCCTGCATGTAGTGATCCCAGTGGGCCCGTTCGCGGATATCGGCAGCTGAAAACTTCCAGTGCTTCTCCGGATTGTTGAGACGTTCCAGAAAGCGACGTTTCTGCTCCTTCTTGGAAAGGTGCAGGAAGAACTTCCGAACCAAAAACCCATTCCGTGAGAGGTAGGCCTCGTAGTGACGAATCTCCCTAAAGCGCTCCTGCCAGAGGTCTGGGGAGTGCAGCGATGGAGGTAGCGATTGGCGCTCGAGCAACTCGGGATGCACCCGAACAACCAGGGTTTCCTCGTAATAGCTGCGGTTGAAGATGCCGATCCGGCCCCGTTCCGGCAAACACTGATTGGCCCGCCAGAGATAGTCATGAGCGAGCTCCTGGGTTGAGGGCGCCTTGAAGGAACTCACCTGACAGCCCTGGGGGTTCACCCCACTCATCACGTGCTTGATCGTGCCGTCCTTGCCGGCCGCATCCATGGCCTGGAACAGCAACAGCACACCCCAGCGGTTTTGGGCGTAGAGCTTCTGCTGCAGCTCTGAGAGCATCCGCACCCCCTGCTCGAGAGCCGTTTTGGCTTCTCCCTTGCCACCGGCGAGATCAAGGGTGCAGGCCGGATCCACATCCTTGAGCTGAAACGAGGCTCCGTGAGTGATCCGAAACGGAGCACTGATCGCCTCACAGTGCTCAAGGATCTCGGAGGTCATCCGCTCTTCGGCCATGGCGGGCATGCGCTGATTGCACTGCCCACAACCTGTCGGTGGAGATCCGCGCTGTCAGCACTGCCAAATCAGCCGCTGCGCAGCACAATCGTGAGGAGTGCAGCGATCCCATGCTCAGGCGGATCGTCGGTCCAGGCGAGTGAGCCCCTGCTGGGAAAACTCCAGATCGCTGTGGAAGCCTGCGGCAACCTCAGCAGCACAAGCGCCTGCCAACAGGTGCGCACGATTGCCGCACAGATCAAGCAACAGCCCGGCTACCCCAGCGCCTCTCACCTCTGCAAGGAGGAGATCGCGGAACTGCAAGCTCTGCTCACCCTGTTTAAAGAGCAGGATGCCGTGCCGACTGAGCTGATCGCCTCCGGCTGGGACGTGCAACAGGCCTGCAGCCCCTTCCGGCTCTGAACAGGCACCCCCAACGGCAAACGCGGTCAACTGCCGAACTGGATTTCGGTTCTCAGGAGGAAAAAAATCACGCCTAGTTGTCGACAGCTTTGCCGTCACAACCCATGGCCCGATGCCTGTCGCTGTTGCTCTCGGGTCTCACCGCGGCTGCAGCCTGCGTCGGGTCCGGGGCCAAAGCCCAGGAGCTGGCCCTCTCCAGTGAGGTGCGCCTCACGTTTGAGCGCACCAACCGGCAGTTGCAGCGCACCGGTGACCCGATCTGGGACCTGCGGGTGGAAATCCCTGGAGAACCCGTGCGTCATTTCGAGGCCGTGAGCGGGCGGGCCGACCGACAGAGCGCCAATCGTCATCAGCTGGGCAGCGAAGCGCCTCTGCCCCAGGGCACTTACACCATCGGCAAGATTGAGCCCCTGGGCCGGCAAGACCCCAAAGAGCTGGGGCCGATCTGGATCGGCATCGAACCGCTCTTCCCCACCGGGCGCCGTGTGCTGGGCATTCACCTCGACCCCAGCGCCGGGATCAATTGGAACAGCGGAACAGGGGGGTGCATCGGCCTGATCCGCCGGGCCGACATGTTGAGCCTGGCGGAGCTGGTGCAGCGCAGCCACGCCCAGACCCTGGTGGTCAACAACTGAGACCGGATCAGCGTGGCCAAGACGAGCCAACGTTGCTAGAGCTGAAGTACCGCCGAGGTGGAACAGCGGCCACCAGCGCTCCACTGGATTCAGCCGGCGGCAGTGGTCACCTGCATGGGTTGCACCACTCCTCACACCCCCCGACCCCGCTTCATCGCGGGGTTTTTTGTGGGTTGTGAGGCGCCTGCTGCTCGCGCTCTTTGCTTCAGCTTGCAGCAGACACTCTGCTGTTTCCCACTGTCCCCAGCGGAGCTGGTCAGCCTGGAAGCATGACCCGATCGGAACAGCCAACACAGAACTACCGCGTTCGAATGCTGATGGAACGCGAGCAGAGGATCAAAGAAGACCCTTCAGGCCCCTGCTTCTGCACGCTGGAGGCGGCGCAGCTTCATGCCATGGCCCTGGTTCAGAGCAATCACCAGAGTGTGATCGTTGAAAAGCTCGCTCCAGGAGGGTGCTGGTTACAGCTCCTGGCGATGCCCTGAACGCAAGAGGCAATCCTCAGGCCGCAGGTCAAGGGGTTCTGCCGTAGCTGCCACTACCCCTGGGCTGGGATCGGGCTGGGGTTGCGGCGCAATGAGAAGCTGACGAGCTTGGCGATGGAATCGTGATGCCCCAGGCGTCTCAACCCGTGATCGAGGCCCTGCAGTGGCGCTACGCCACCAGGGTGTTTGATCCAGGGCGGCAGATCGATGCGGCCACCTGGAGCACCCTCGAGCAAGCGTTGGTGCTCACCGCCTCCTCCTATGGCCTACAGCCCTGGAGATTCCTGGTGATCACCGATGCCGCGATCCGCAGCGAGCTGAGGCCCCACTCCTGGAACCAAAACCAGATCACCGACTGCTCTCACCTGGTGGTGATGCTGAAGAAGCGGGTGATCACCGCCGCTGACGCGGATCGACTGATCGAAGCCACTGCCTTAACCCGCGGCATCGAGGCGAGCGTGCTCGATGGCTACCGCCAAATGATCCAGGTGGATCTGATCGATGGCCCCCGCAGCCAAACCATCGGTCAATGGTCCGCCAATCAGGTGTACATCGCCCTTGGCAACCTGCTGACCAGCGCCGCCCTGCTGGGGGTCGACACCTGCGCGATCGAAGGTTTCAGCCCTCCCGACTACGACCGGATCCTTGGGCTAGAGAGCAGCGACTACCAAAGCTGCGTGGTCTGCGCCTGCGGCTATCGCAGCAGCGACGACAAATACGCCAGCCTCAGCAAGGTGCGCTACAGCGCCGCCGACCTGATCGAACACCGCTGATCACCAACCCATGGCGAAACCCAAAGCGACGACCCCCTCATCCCGCACGATCAAGCTGCAGATCGCAGGGGCTGTGTTCGTGCCGATGCTGGCCCTGGGGCTTTGGCTCAACAGCAAGGGCTTCTTCAACTGAGCTCAGCAGCAGGGCGCTCCTGCCGTTCCCTCGCTAGAGACCGTCTGATCGAAGGGAAGCGCACTGCCGCAACCTTCAAACAGACCGTAGTGGCGATCAAAGCCGCCGATGAACTCGAAGTGAGGGGCAAAGCGGGTTTGCTGCAGCATCCGATAGGTGTTGCCGCAAACCGGGAAGACCCGGCCGGCTTCGATGCTGTGGTGCTTGTCGAAGACCAGGCGCGTGGGAGCCTGCGGGATGGAGCCCCGGTAGATCACAGCCTGGCCATGGTCTTCGCAGGCATCCTCCAGCTCAGAAATGTTGAACAGTCGATAGGTGGCTGAGAAGAAGCGGGCCTCACCCACCAGGGAAGCGAGCTCCGGCTGGGTGATCTCCAGGGGCCGATCGCTCACCAAGCGGGGATCACAGAAGCCGGCAGCCCGAGCGATGCGCAGAAAATCGTTCCAATAGAGAGCTCCGCCCAGGCATTCCCCGTAGAGCACTGGATGGGTCTGCACCGACTCCGGCAGCCTGCGGTCGGCATAGACATCGGAGAAATAGAACTCCCCGCCAGGCTTGAGCAGCCGCTGCACACCCCGAAGCACCGCTGGCTTGTCAGTGGAGAGGTTGAGCACACAGTTGCTCACGATCACATCGAAGCTCCCCGGCTTCAGATCCAGCTGCTCCAGCTGTTCGATCTGCCCTTCAAGAAAGCGGACATTGGCGAAACCGAACTGATCGGAGTGGAAGGACAGGTGCGCCTTGGCCACCGCCAACTGCTCGGGGGTCATGTCGACCCCCACCACCTCGCCCCGCTCACCCACCAGCTGGGACAGCAGATACACGTCGCGGCCGCTGCCACTGCCAAGGTCCAATACCCGGCACCCCTCCAGCAGCGGAGGGCAGACCAAGCCGCAGCCGTAGTAGCGACTGCTCACCTCCGGATGCACCCGAGCCAGCAGCGGCTTCAACCAGCCCGGAACCGCATCGGCATCGCAGCAGGCAGAAGTCTTGAGGTCAGCTGTGCCCTGCAGTTCCTGGCCGTAATAGGCCTGCACAACCTCTTGCATGTCTGCGCGCAACCGGAGCTCTGACCGTAGACACCGAGGGGATCACTCGCGGCGGGGCCGTGCCGATCCCTAGGTTATGAGCACAAGAACACAGTTCTTCGTGTTCGACGCTTTCACCAAGGTTGTTGCCCAGGCCGATGCCCGCGGCGAATTCCTGAACGCTGGCCAAATTGATGCCTTCGCCGCCATGGTGAGCGAGAGCAACAAGCGTATGGATTCGGTGAACCGCATCACCTCCAACGCTTCCGCCATCGTCACCAACGCTGCTCGCGAACTGTTCGACCAGCAGCCTGCTCTGATCGCCCCCGGTGGCAACGCCTACACCCACCGCCGCATGGCTGCTTGCCTGCGCGACATGGAGATCGTGCTGCGCTACGTGACCTATGCCGTGTTCACCGGCGACGCTTCCGTGCTGGAAGACCGCTGCCTGAATGGCCTGCGTGAGACCTACCTGGCCCTGGGCGTTCCTGGCGCTTCCGTGGCTGAAGGCATCCGCAAGATGAAGGACGCTGCCATCTCATCGCCAACGATCGCAACGGCATCACCCCCGGCGACTGCTCCGCTCTGATGAGCGAGATCGGCACCTACTTCGATCGCGCTGCTGCTGCTGTTGCCTGATCGCAGCTGAACGCTGATCCCTTAGGCCTGCCGGAGTTCCACTTAATCGGGGTCTTCCGGCAGGCCTTTCCATTGCAAGGCCATCCGCCGGGCCCAGAGCAGCAACGGATAGAGGCGCCGGGCCCGGGGCGGGGCGGCAAACACTTGGTGCAACAAGGCCAGCAGGGGATCACTGGGCTGCAATCGCCCGCACAGTTCAGCGATCGCCTCGGCCCCATGCCAGGCCTGCTCGCCCTGCAGCAGCACAGCACCGCGGGCTAGATCCAGGCCTCGCTCTTTTAACGCCGCCCGCAGGTCGTGATCGGCGCGGCCATCGCGGATCTCCAGCCCAGGCAGTCCCCCCACCAGTTCACTGCGCAGGGCGAAGAACTGGCAGAACGGACAACCGCCGTCGTACACGAGGGTGAGGGGCATTGCGCCATCCTGATCAGGCCCGCCCCCCTGCCGTGACCCAGCTCCTGGCGCTACTTCTGGCCCTGCTGCTGCCGCTCTGGAATCTGATCGTGGCGCCGGTTGGCTTGGCCCTGGTGGATCCAGCCCCCGAACACTTTCTCTGTGATGCCGATCCTCTGGTGGCTGCCGTGCACATCGGCGCCGTGGATGCCACCGAGATCCCCAACAGCGCCAGCGGCACGGTGCCCGGCGCCTTCATCGTGCTGCAGTGGCGCGGGGTGAGCCTGCAGCTGCCGCGCACCAACAACGCCGGCACCCCCAGCTACAGCGATGGGCGCTGGTGGTGGCAAGCGATCGATCCCGACCACCCGGAGTTTGCCCAGCGGCGGGGCGACTGGGAGCACTACAGCTGTGACAGAGCGGCATGAGTGAGCAGCTTCCCCCCTGGAGGCCGTTGCTACGCGGCGCCCGCCAGCGGGAGGGGCGATCACCCCAAGCGCGCTGGCTACAGCTGGCCAGCATCGGCGCCGATGGAGCACCGCGGGTGCGCACGCTGGTGTTTCGCGGCTGGGCCGGGCCAGCTGTGCTGGATCTGCTCACCGACAGCCGCAGCAGCAAAGCCAGCGAGCTGATCGCCGAACCCCGCCTGGAGCTGTGTTGGCTACTGCCCAAAGCGCGCTCGCAATTTCGGCTGCGGGGCCAGCGGCTGGAGCTGCCACCGCCGGACGAGCAGGCCGCCCGCGAGCAGCACTGGCAACAGCTCAACCCCGGGGCCCGCGCGCTCTGGGGCTGGCCGGAGCCCGGTGCGCCGTTCGATGCCACCGCCGCCTTCCCGGCCGAGCTGCCGGACGGCACACCCTTACCGGCGTGCTTCACCCTGCTGCGCATCGCCGTGAGCCAGGTGGAGCTGCTGGAGCTCACGGGACACCCCCATCAGCGCCGCCGCTGGCGCGCCGATCAGCACTGGAGCGAGGAGCGGCTTAACCCCTAAGCGCTGCCTGCAGGGCTGCCAAGCGTTGACCATTCACCCCCAGATCGGAATCCCCCAGCCGTGACACTGAGCGCGCCTGCAGCACACCTCGTGAGGTGTCGGCGTAGAGCTCAAGATCATCCACAAAGCCAAACAGGGCACTGCTCGCTGTGGCGTGCAGATAGTCAGAGCTCTGCTCCACCACCTCGGTGCGGGGCGTGGCGGACACCACCGGCACCAGGGCAGCCAAGCTCGCTCCAGGGTCAGCCACCGTCCAATCGGCGCGGGCGCAGTGGGCCGGGCTGGGGCAAGGAGCCAGGGTCCCGTTGTGCACACCCAGGTCGGAGGGCACCGGTCCCACCAGGTGGAACAACGCCAGGGTGAGGGTGAGCAACAGGTGGGTCATGGCTGAGCGGGGGCAGTAGGAGAGGAGGCGGGAGCTGGAGGGATCGACTCCTCCATGCCGAGATCGATCTCTCCGATCCAAAGCACCAGCCCAGCGATGCAGGCCAAGGCGACGACGAACAGCATCCAGTGGCGGCGATCCATCCGTCGATTCTGCACAGCCTGGCTGCGCTTCAGCGCTGCGCTGGCCAACCTGTGCTGAGGCGACCACCTGCACCGTCATGGCGTTTCACGCCCTCGACTCCCTCTCCCCCGCCGCTGTGCAAGGGCTGGCCCAGGCCTGCAGCGCCCTGGTCAGTGCAACGCCCAGCGCCCGCGAGGCACTCCAGTTACGCGAGCTGTTCCCAGCTTTGGTGGGCTCACCCTGGCCTGGTTCTCTGCCGCCCCAGCTTCCTCTGGGCTTGTCAGATCTGATCAGAGACCAGCGGCAGCGGCAGGAAACGATGCAGCTTTTCACTCTTCTGGCCTTTCTGGAACCCGAACTCGAAACCCAGAAAGTGGCCCTGCTCAAGCAGCTGGCCGAGGAGCTTGAGATCGAGCCGGCGGTGATGGCCGACCTGGAGGAGGTGTGCCGCGGCCATGTGCTCAAGGCCTTCGGCGATCTCTATCGCCGCACCTTTCGCGAGCTCAACCACGACAGCACGCTGCAGGGCTACGCCCGCTTCATCCTGCCCATGCTGGGGCTGGGTATCGACCAGCGCCATCAGGAGCGCTACGCGGCTCTGGAGTTCTCAGCGCCAGGAAGCCTGGGGCAATCGCTCCATCACTACTACGAACAGAACGGCTTCCCCTACCCAGGCAGTCGCCAAGGGCTCCCCTACGACTACGTGGCCACCCATGACGTGCATCACGTGATCGGGGGTTACGCCACCGATCCCGATGGGGAGCTTCAGGTGCTGGCCTTCAGCATGGGTCTGTTCCCAGATCACGCCCTGTTGATCGCGATCCCAGCGCTGTTGCAGTTCCAGATGGGAATTGCCGACCCGCTTGCTGGCAGCGTGGCCCCCAAGCTGAAGGATCAATTGCAGGCCCCGGCCTTTGCGTCAGCCCTGCAGCGTGGCTCGGAGGTGATCGGTCCAATCCGCGACCTGCACTGGGATTTCTGGACATGGATCGACCGGCCCCTGGAGGATGTGCGCCAGGACCTGAACGTGCGCTGATGCAAGCCCCTGAGCCTCTCCTTCAGCGCCTCCAAGCCACCCCGGGCATGGATCAGGGCCGCCGCTTGGTGCTGCTGCTCACCCAGCTTGGGGATTTTGATTCGATGGAATACGCCCAGGCCCTGGTGCCTGTGCTCCCGCAACTGGATGCAGCGGGCATCCGGGTGCGGGCGATCGCCATCGGCGACACCGCGGGTGCCGATCGCTTCTGCCGTTACACCGGTTTTCCGCGCGAGGCCCTGGAGGTGGACTCCGAGCCGCAGCTGCACCGAGAGCTGGGCCTCTATGGGGGCCTTCAGACGCCAGGCGGACCCTGGCCAGGGCTGCTATTGATGTGCGCCGGCATCGGCTCGCCCGGCACCCTGGCGGAAGTGTTCCGCGGCTATCGGGGTGATCGCACTGCGCCCCAGCGGATCGATAGCCCTCTATTTCGCCTGGCGGGCGGCGAGGGCTTTCAACGGCCGTTTGAGCTCGCCACGGTGCGTTTGCGCAACATGAGCGAAGTGCTCAGCAACTGGCGCACCTACGTACCGCGCGACGACTTCATCAATCAGCGGGGCGGCACCTATCTGATCGATCGCGACGACAGCCTGCTGTACAGCCATCGCGATCAGGGCATCCTCGGTTTCTCGGCCACGATGAACCAGCCGCTGAGTTTCCTCGATCCTTACCTCACGCCCGCCAGCGGAACAAGAAACTGAGAAACTGGGCCACCCGCATCGGTGCCATGTCGCTTGATCAGCTGAAAGCCTTCCTGGCCCGCATGCAAGACGATGCTGCCCTTAAAAGCGAGGTGCTGGCAGCGGCCACCGCCGACGATGTGGCTCAGATCGCCTTGAAGCGGGGCTTTGAGTTCTCCGGTGATGAACTCCTGCGGGTGTCGGGAAAAAAGTTCGACCGGGTCACCGTTCGCAAGAACGACATCCCGGGCGAATACAACTGAGCGCTCAATGCTCTAGGCCAGGCGGCGGTAGCTCAGCGGCTGGCGCGACTCGAGAGTGAGGCTCCAAACACCGGATCCCAGCTCCGCCAGCCCCTGCACCAGCGCCGCCGTATCTCCACTGTTGAGCCAGGCCGCCTTAAGGGCGGGCAGCTCCTCCTGGAGCGCTTCGATCGGAACAGCCACCACCAGCAGGCTTTGATCCCCGGAGGCTCGAGAGAGCGGGCCCTGATCGCTGCGCTGCCAAACCCGCACCAGCAGATCCAAAGCCTGCAAGCGGCCTACCTCGCCGGGATCGCCATCGGCCGGCAGGGGCTCACGCAATGACTTGCCCTGCAGGGGCATCGCCCGCTGCCCGCCCTGATCCAGCAGAGCCAAGGCAATCAGATAAGGAGCGTCGGCCATGGATCTCGAGGCAGCGGCGCATCACTTTGACCGATCAGAGACCCTGCATGACCGTGGGCGCCTCCCGTTGGTTTTGAGGATCCCTCGGAGTCAAGGCCGCCAAAGCCCCCGACAACAGCAGAAGTCCCAACAGCCACCAGCCCCAGCGCGCGCGTAGGGGCCTAAGCGCCCGTGGCCCACCGGAGGCCCGCACCCCCTCCAGCGGAACCCCGCAGCGACCGCAGACCATGCGTCCACCGAGGCTTCGATCCGCTTTCACCGACCAGCTGCCACACCGCGGACACCCCATCGCTGGCTTCGTGAGCAGATCAGCCCATGTTGGCGACTTCACAGGTCGGTCAAGGTGCTCAGGCCACCAAACGCCAACAGGCCAGTCCGCCGCCGCGGCCCCGGGCCGCCAACCAACCGGAAGGGTCCCGCTGAATCAAGGCGAAGAACGAGAGTTTCTGGGGGGAGGGCTCCGGGAGAGGCTTGGAGAACACACAGCGACCGGCCAGCCAGAGCTGCATCTGATCAAAGTGAAACTGCAGTAGAGGCCGCCGTCCCTGAAGCGATCCTGGGCCTTCAAAGCGGAGCTCAACCAAACCCAGGCGCACTGCGTTGCGCAGCTGAAGTTGGTTCGCGGCTGTGCTGATCTGCAGCTGGGCTCCGAGCCAGCGCAACACCTGAGCGGAGAACTGGGCGGGGCGTTGCTGGCCCTTCGGCCAGATCTGATCGAGCTGCCAGGTGCCGATCAGCTCCGTTGCCTCGATTCCCGTGCCCTGCCGGCGCACCCGTTGCTCCTCCTGCAAGAGGGCCTCTCCACTGGGGTTCACCACGTCGCGATCGCGAAAGCTCCAGCATGGTGGCTGCCCCGAGGTGCCCTTTGCTCCCGCCACCCCGATCCGTAGATCTCGCTGTCATCGGAGCAGGCGTAGCGGGTTGTACCGTCGCGGCGGCCCTGCGGCTGGATGGCTGGAGCGGATCCATCAGCCTGCTGGAGATCGGTCGTGGGTCTGGAGGGCGTTGCGCCACGCGCCGCTCCCGCCTGGATCCGGAGCTCCAGGTCAACCATGGCGCCCCCTTCTTCAACCTCCGCGCGTCAACGCCCCCGCGCCTGATCGACCCCCTGGCGGAGTCGGGCTCCATTGCGCGCTACACCGAGGTGATCCGCAGCCTCAATGGCGATGGGCGGATCGACGATCCCATCGTGGATGGCTTCAGCGAGGGAGCCTTGTGGTCTGGCAACGGCTCCATGGATGCGCTGTGCCAAGGCTTGCTGGCGATAGCCACGGCCGATCAGGCCCCCACCGAGCTCCACTACAGCACCTTAGTGCGACACCTTGAGCCCAATGGTCAGGGCAGCGCCCTGCGCTGGACTCTTCGCGACAGCACCGGTGCGGTGATTGGCGAAGCCCGCTGGGTGGTGCTCAGTGGCACCCTGCTGGCTCACCCCCGCTGCCAGATGGTGTTCGACTGGGATGCTATTCCCCTGGAGGTTGCCGCGCAGCTCCGGGGTGATCCCAAGCTCCAGATGGCCCAGCGTCATCTCGCTGGCATGAAGGCCCAGGCAAGCTCCAACCTGCTGCTCACCCTGCCGACCGCCACCGCGCAGCACTGGCTCAAGCAACCGTGGCGGATCCTGCAGTGTGATGACTCCGCGCAGCAGCGCTGGGGACTGCGGCGGATCAGCCTGCAGGCCCTCCCCTCCGGCCGTGCAGCGGTCGTAGTGGAATCCTCTCCCGCTTTCGCGCGGCAGCATCAAGACGTCTACGGATCGCGCTCCTCAGCAGCCCTGTTGCTCGGAGCGAAGCCTCCTGCCCAGGCCGAAGCGGCCGTGCTCGACGCCTTAGAGCAGGCCCTTCAGGGTGCACTGCAGCTACCAACCGAGGGGGCCGAGCGTCAGTTGATGCGCTGGGGAGCCGCGTTTCCAGAGGCCCCTGGCTTACCCCAGAACCTGATGCTCTGCAGCGAGAGCGCCATCGGGTTCTGCGGCGATGCCATTGCTGGCGATGGCTTCGGACGCGTTGAGGGGGCCCTGCGCAGTGCCGAAACCTTGGCGAGCCAACTCAGCGCACTGCTCTAGGCGACCAGGGTGCGGCGACGCGCCTTGGACACGGGCATGTTGATGTGACGCTTGGCTTTCCAGACCGACTGGGCGGCATCGAACAGGTTGGTCTGTACATCCCAGACGAAGCGCTGGATGCGCAGCTGGGCCTCGCGGCGTCGGGGCAGAAGATCGGAAAACGCTGCCGCGTGACAGAGATCCACCAGAAGAGCCGCCTCTTCACGGCTCATCGTGATCTGCACGTCGTCCTCAGACCGGTGCGTGATCTGCATCGTCGGAATGACCGAAGACAATCAGGCTAAGTGATCTACCGCGCGCGAAGCGGAAATCAAGGGCCCCTTAAGCATTCCGGAGCAGATCTTGATCTGTCACACCCCTAGCCGACCTGGAGCTGTTCCAACTGGGCCTGCAGCCTCTGCTTGAGGCGCGTCTGCACCAGGTCGCAGAGGTCATCCACCAACGCGCCATCGGCCTGCCAGATCGTGCGCGTGCCCTCACGCTCACAGCGAACCAGACCAGCCCGCTGCAGTTGACCCAGCTGTCGACTGATGTGGGACTGGGAAAAGCCAGTGGCTTCGATCAAGGCGGCCACATCGAGAGGCCCCTGCTTGAGGTGGCACAGCAATTGAAGCCGGGCCGGCTCGCTCAACAACCGGAAAAACTGGCTGTATTCCCCCAGCAATTGCGGCGAGGGCATGGAGCCTGCAGCACCCATAAATCCCTGTATGACAATACGCGCATTATGCACCGGCGATCCAGGTGAATCCACGCCAGTTCTGGGATGAGCGCTTTGGATCAGAGAGCTACGCCTACGGATCAGAGCCAAACGACTTCCTTCGCCTCCAGGCCGGCGCCCTACACCCAGGGGATGCCCTTTGCCTGGCAGAAGGAGAAGGCCGCAATGCGGTGCATCTGGCCCGCCTCGGCCATCGCGTTGTGGCGCAAGATCTCAGCCCGGTTGGCCTGCGCAAAGCCCAGCAGCTCGCCGCCTCCAGAGGGGTCGCCATCCGCTGCGAGTGCTACGACCTCCAAAGCTTTGATCCCCAGGCCAACAGCTTCGATCTGGTGGTAGCGATCTGGATGCACCTGGAGCCAAGCCTGCGAGCACAGGTGCTTCGCCGTCGCCCCCATCAGCCGCCCCAGCACGCCTCACTAGTCGCGGCCGCAGCGGCACTTGCCGCCCTTCCACTTCGAGCATTTCTTCTGTTTGCAGCCCTTTTTCTTAGCGGTGGCAAGAGCCGCCTGACGGACGGGCAGCGGCAGATCAGCACTGGATCCAGCGGCAGAAGCCATGGGCGAGGGGAGCCGCGACGCGGCCCGAAGCTCTTTTGATCTTATTGCAAACGATTCTCTTTTGCGAGGAAAAATCCGCGCAATCCAGCCTTCTGTCAGGGCCGAATTGCCTCAACCGGTCACCAGCCCTACCTTTTCGCTGTGTTGCGGCAGTTCGATGAATCCAGCAGGCCTTCAGCAGGAGCAACGCAACGCCATCCCCCAGGGACCAGCCGGACGCGCCATGGCCCAGCCGATGGCCAGCGATCTGCTGCGCTGCCTGCAGGAGCACCTGACGATGGAGCGGCAGGCCAGCGCCGCCTACTGGGCCCTGGCGATCTGGTTTGCCGAACGGGAACTGCGCGGTTTCTCCCATTTCTGTAAGCAGGAAGCCGGATCTGAGCAGCAGCACGCCGGCCTGTTTGCCGACTATTTGATTGCCCGCGGACAAACCGTGACCCTCGACACCGTCGAGGGGCCGCGCCAGAGCTGGAGCGACATCGAGGAGATCTTCTGCGGGATTTTCCAGATGGAATCAGAGGTGACCACCTCCCTGCATCAGCTCTATGCCCTGGCTGAGCGCAGCGGCGATGTGCGCACCACAGTGTTCCTGGATCCTCTGGTGCAAAGCCAGATCGATGCCGAGAACCAGGTCGCCCATCTGCTGGGCAGGATTCGCTTCGCCCAGGGCGATCGCGCCGCCCTGCTGGTGATCGACGGAGAACTCAGCGCCGACAACAACCAACCCAGCTCGGTGGCCTGATCAGAGAACGGCAGGCCGCAAGGGCCTGCGGAGGATCTCCCGAAAGAGAGACCACAGCAGCGGATCGGTGCAGGGACGCAGCAGCGCCGCGATCCGCGAGAGCTCCTCCCGCCGCAGGAGGAGCTGATCGAGCTCCTCCTGCAGCCGGCGTTTCAGGGCCGCCCCTTGGCAGCGCCCCTGCTGCTCAATCAGCTGAGCAGCCCGAACCCGAACGCGCTCTGCCTCGCGGCAAAGGCTCTCGAGCACTGAACCCTGTTCGATCGCCACCATCACGCAGCCGCCAAGGGTGCGGACTCCACCAGGGCCGGAGCCACCCGCAGGCCCTCCTCCCCGGAGGGAACCTCCAACAAATCCGCCTGACGAATCTTGGAGATCATCCGTGTGGTGGTCACCCGGGTGGCACCGATCAACTCTCCAATGCGCTCATGGGTGAGGCGGAAGGGAAGATCACACCAGTCGCCGCAGCGACGCCCCAAGCGACGCACCAACAAAGCCAGCAGGGCGTGCAAGCGCTGCTCCGCATTGCCGAGATGGCGGATGCGCAGCAACTGGAGCGTCCACTCATTCACCGGATCAAAACCGGAAACAGCAGAGGCTTCTCCGTCGGTGCTGAACAGCAGAGGAGTCAGGGCTTCGACGCAGACCCCTTCGCTGCAGAGACGATCGGTGCGGAGCTGATCACCGGGCTGCAGGAAGGCCAGGGTCATTCCCTCGGTTTCCTCGCAGGGGCAATACACCCGGGCCATCCCCTCGAGCACCTCGATGCAGGCCCCCTCCGGACGCAAGGCAGGATCGAGCAGCACGGTCTGCCCCACCGGCATCCGCACGGCATTCACAGGGGCATCAGGCAGAAAGCGAAACGACATGGCTCCCGGCGGCCGGGCTAATTGCGAATGCGTCTCAAACTAAACAAGACCCCCGCACTTTTGCAAGCGATTCTCAAGAACAACAAGCAACTGCAAACCGATCCGCCAGCAAAAAAGCCAGCCGCGCTTGGCAACTGGCTCCTCGGTGCTCCGATCGCGGTGGTGTTACTTCCAGCCTGAAGCCTGCATCAGACGCACAGCGGCCGTGTTCTTGGCCCCCATCTGCTCGGCGGACACCCCATCGGCCTTGAAGCTGCCGAAGCGCTTGAGGATCGGGTTGTTGCCATAGCCCTTGAGCGGGTATTCGTTGTTGGCTTCGGCGTAGCCGCGGCCGCCGCTGGGCGAGGCGAGGAATTCGATCAACTTCAAGGCGGCCTGGGGGTTCTTGGAGGTTTTCACCACCCCGGCCCCGGAGATGTTCACGTGAGCCGGAGTGGGAAACACCAGCTTCACCTTGCCCGCCATCGCCTTGTCGGCTGCCCCGTTGTCTCCGGACAGCATCCGCGCCAGGTAGTAGGTGTTCACCAATCCAACGCCGCACTCTCCGTTGGCAACTGCACGGATCAACGGCGTGTCTGAGCTGAAGTAGGGCTTGGTCACGTTCGACGTCATCCCCTTCACCCATTTCGCCGCAGCGGCATCGCCCCGCAGGATCATCTGATCCGCCACCAGCGACTGGTTGTACACGCTCTTGCTGTCGCGCAGGCAGAGCTTCCCCTTCAGAGCCGGATTGGCGAGATCGGCGTAGGTGCGGATGCTGGCGGGGTTCACCAGCTTGGGGTTCACGATCGGCACGCGCACCCGGCGGGTGAGGCCATACCAGCGCCCTTTGCTGTCGCGAAGATTCAGGGGCACATCCCGCAGCAGAGTCGCCGAGGGGCTGGCACGGAACAGACCCATGTCGGCGGCCTTATCCAAACGCGCGGCATCCACCAGCACCAGCACATCGGCCGGGCTGTTCTTGCCCTCGGTGCGCACCCGCTCAATCAGGGCGTCGTCCTTGGCCTCCAGCAGCTTCACCTTGATGCCGGTGCGGGCGGTGAATTGCCGGTAAAGCTCCTTGTCGGTGTTGTAGTGCCGGCCGGAATACACACCGATCTCCTGGCTCTGGGCCTGGGCGCCGCCAGCCATGCATGCCGTTAAGAGAGCGGCACCAGCTGAGACCGCCAACAGAGCACTGGTCGCGAGGGCCTCAGGCCTCAGCAGAGCACGCAGGGAGATCCGGTTCACAGGGCGTTCACGCAGTGCAGAAATGATGACCATCCAGACAGGGGGAGCGACCAGCACTCGATCATTGGCAACCCCGGGCTGTGACATTGATTACATCGGGGCGTCCAGAGCCCAGCCCCGTAGGCTTTTTCACTGGCCAGCACGGGAGTAGCAAGCGGCATGCCCCAGCGGGGAGTTCTGGCGATGGCCGTGCTGCTGGTGTGCCTACTGGCTCTTGCACCGGTGGTCGGCCTTGGCTTATTCGGATTCAGCGGCACCGACGGAATCACCGCACTGCAACTGGGGCCTGATGCCCCCGAGCAGCTGCGCAACACCCTCTCTCTGGTGCTGATGGTGGGCCTCCTCGGGGGCGGTCTGGGCACCGGAACGGGCTGGCTGACGGCCCGCTGCAACTTCCGAGGGAGGCGCTGGCTGCGCATTGCCCAGCTGCTCCCCCTGGCGACCCCCAGCTACCTGCTGGCCGCCACCTGGATTGATCTGGGAAGCCGTTATGGGATGCGAGTTCACGGCTTCACCCCCACCCTGTTGGTCCTGGTGCTGAGCACCTACAGCTATGTGTTTCTGCTGGCCACCGAGAGCTTTTCGGTGAGCGGAAAGCGTCAATTGGAGGCCTGCCGCAGCCTGGGGGTGGGCCCCTGGGGCAGCTTCTGGCGCGTCGCCCTACCCATCGCCTTGCCCTCGATCGGAGCCGGGGTGGCCCTCTCCGGCATGGAAGTGGTGAATGAGCTCGGAGCGGTGCAGCTCCTCGGCGTTCCCACCCTGTCGTCGGGGATCTTGATGCGTTGGCAGCAAGACGGCGACCCCCAGTCAGCCGTGAGCCTGGCCTTGATGGCCCTGCTGATCGTGACCCTGCTGGTGGGGGCCGAGAGAAACCTGCGCCGGCGCAGCCGCTGCTGGAACCTCTCCGGCACCGGGGATCTCGATCAACGCTGGAGGCTGCAGGGGGGCCGCGAACTAGCGAGCCAACTGTTCTGCCTGCTCCCTCCGCTGATCAGCCTTGGTCTGCCCGCGATCTGGGCCGCCCTGAGCTGGGATCAACTCAGCAGTGAGGACAGCCAGGAACTGCTGACCCTTGGCACGCGCAGCTTCAGCCTGGCTCTGGGGGCAGCCCTGCTCACCGCCGTGGCGGCGATCGCACTGGCGATCGCGAAGCGCTGGTTAGCCAACCCACTGCTGCGCCGGCTCACCTTCATCTCCGGCCTCGGCTATGCGATACCGGGCACGGTGCTGGCCCTGGCCCTGATGCTGATTGGCGGCCCCCTCGCGCTGGCCCCACTGCTGCTCCTGGTGTGGGGCTATGCCGACCGCTTCCTCGCCGTGTCAAAAGGTGGGTTAGATGCAGCCCTCGAACGCATTCCCCCCAGCGTTGATGAAGCCGCCACCTCCCTCGGGCACAGCTGGATTGCGGTGCTCCGGCGCGTTCACCTTCCGCTGCTGCGGGGTCCCTTGCTGATGGGAGCCCTGCTGGTCTTTGTCGACACCGTCAAAGAACTCCCCCTCACCTTCGCGCTGCGACCCTTTGATTTCGACACCCTGGCGGTGCGGGTCTATCAATACGCCAGCGATGAACGGGTCGGTGCCGCCTTGGTGCCTGCCCTGCTGATCCTGATGCTGGGGCTACTGGCGGCAGCAGCCCTGATCCCCAGCCTGGAGCGACTGGAGGGTCGCTCGAGCTAGGGCTGGGTAGCGATCACGGCACGGTCGATCTGTTTGCCGTTGCGATCCCAGGCCGTCACCGTGAGGGTCTTCGGTCCCGCTTCGATCTCGGCGAAGCTGAACACGCTCAGGGCCTTGGCCGATTGAACCGTGGGCAGCACCGGGCGCAGGGAGGCACCCCCACCACCAACCACCAGGTAGGTGACCCCATCGATCGGCTTGCTGCGCTCGTAGTTGTGCTCATGGCCATTGATGTAGAGCTGCACCCCATGGCGCTGCATCAGAGAACTGAGCCTTTCGCGTAGGGCTGAATTGTTGCCATAAAACCCTGAGGAATAGACGGGGTGATGGCCCACCACCACCTTCCAGGGAGCCTTGCTTTTGGCCAGGGCTGAGCGGAACCAGCTGAGCTGCTCTTTCCACGGCGCGTTCCCGTTGGTATCGAGCATGAAGAACTCCACATCGCCTTGGCGCACGCTGTAGAAGCGCCCCTTCATCCCATAGGGGCGGTAAGCGAGTTGGGGGTTGCCGTTATCGGTGCGGATGTCATGGTTTCCCAGCACGGCATGGAAGGGCACCTTGGCCGAGAGCAACTCGGCATAGGGCTGCTCAAAGGTCTTGCCGATCAGGCGGATGTCTCCTGAGGGGTAGATGTTGTCTCCGCCGAGCACCACCAGATCCACGGGTTGACGGCGATGCACGGCTGCCATCTGTGCTCCGACGGCCCGTTGATTGGCATCACCGCTCCCGACATCCGCCACCGCCAGAAAGCGGGTCGTTCCGGAGGCTGACGCCGCTGGGGGTTGAGGCTGTGCCCAACTGCCGTCATTGGCAAAAGCCAGGGAGAGAAGGGCCCCAGCCGCGACGGACAGGAGAAACCGGCGGCGCAGCATCGGTGCGTCATCAGATGAGCTGTCCAAGATTGGCGCACTCCTGCCGAATGGGCAGATCAACAGCGGCTACGGAGCAGTCACCCTCCTGCCCAGCGCAACCCTTTCAGGATTTCCAGTGAATCCAGCGACAGGCTGTATGGTGAATGCACAGCAGATGCTGAGCAGGCCACACATTGGCCAGCCGACGTGATTCATATCTCCATCAGACGCTGACCCACTGGTCAGAAGACGACAACGAGAACTGAACCGACAACCGATCAGGGGTTCATCGCGCTCCAGCACGGATCGATGCCTCCACTGTCTTCACAACGTCCACCGGGACGACGCTTCGTTATGACCAAACCAAAGACCCATCACCCCACAGCAGCACACTCCAACCGCAAGGAGCACCATCAGAGCCCACGCCGGCCGGGCACCTCAGCCAGCGCCGTCGTAGCCACAACCCAAGGGAAATCCCAAGCGACCAGCGGCAATCACCCCACGTGGAAGGAGCTCTTGGGCGAACGCTAAGGACTGCTCGGCGCTGCAGTTCTGCCAAAAAGCAGAGCATTCGCTTGAATTCAGCCCATGGAACCCCATTGGTTGAAACTTCGCTGGCCGCTCACCGTGCTGCTCTTGGGTGGTCTGGCCGGATGGCTGCTGATGCGCAGCAGCACCCATCCGATTCAGCTGCGTTTGCAGGTGAGCTTTCAAGAACCGCTCCGCCTCAGCGGGCAGATGACTCACAAGGTCAGCATGAGCGAGCCTGTGCAAGTGAACGCCCCACGGGAGCTGCGACTTGACATGGTTCACGCCGAACCGATTCGTGTGATCGCCAAAAATGCCGAGCCGGTGCAGGTGCAGATGAGCAACACCAAGCCGATTCAAGTGCAGGTGAGTGAACAGAAACCGATGGAGGTCGACGTCGAGCCCAAGGGGTCGATGAAGGTCAGGTTGGGCCTCTGATCCAGAAAGCCAGCTTTGGAAACCACCGATAGCTTGTGGGCAAGCATCGGTCGGTCCATGGCTCCAGAGCACTTCTTTCTTGAGCTCACCCCACCCTCAGAACTGCTCCGCGACGCCCCCCATGTGGTGATCGTGGGTGGCGGCTTCGCCGGTCTCAAGGCAGCCCATGCCCTAGCTGGCAAGACCGTTCGGGTCACCCTGATCGACAAGCGCAACTTCAACCTGTTCCAACCGCTCCTGTATCAGGTGGCATCGGGATTGGTCTCGCAGACCGATGTGGCCTCACCGCTGCGGATCATGCTCGGGCAGGCCCCCAATGTGCAGATCCTGATGGGAGAGGTGAAGGACATTGACCCCTCTGCCCAGGAGGTGATCTTTAACGATCGTCGACTGCGCTACGACCACCTGATCGTGGCAGCCGGCGCCACCAGCAGCTACTTCGGCCACGACGAATGGGCACAGTTCGCCACGCCGATGAAGTCGCTGGAAGATGCCTACGGCATTCGTAAGCGGGTGCTGAATGCGCTGGAGGAGGCTGAGCAAACACCGGATCCCGACAAACGCCGCCTGCTGCAATCCGTGGTGGTGGTGGGAGGCGGCCCCACGGGTTGCGAACTGGCGGCCTCCCTCAATGACCTGATGCGCCACACCCTCGAGCGCGATTTCAAACAGATCGATCCCAGCCTCTGCAAGGTGACCCTGGTGGATCCAGGCGACCGCGTCCTGCGGGCGATGGATCCGCAGCTCTCCAAGGCCGCCGGCGACCACCTCATCCGGGCCGGCGTGGAACTGCTGCTCGGGGGGCGCGTCAAAACGATCGAAGAGAGCAAGCTGGTGGTCACCACCAGCAGCGGAGAGGTCACCCTGGAGGCCAGCACAATCTGCTGGACCGCCGGCGTGGCGGCCTCACCCCTGGGCAAGCTGCTGGCTGAGCGCACGCGTTGCGAAGTCGATCGCGGCGGACGCGTGCCCGTGGAAGCGGATTTCTCGATCGCTGGGCACCCTGAGATCCGCGTGGTGGGTGATCTCTGCAGCTACAGCCACACCAAAAACGGCAAGCCCCTACCGGGTATGGCTGGCCCGGCGGTGCAGATGGGCGGCTGGGTCGCCAAGGACATCCTGGCCAAGCTGCAGAACCAGAGCCACCCGCCCTTTGTGTTCACCGACTTCGGCAGCATGGCGGTGGTGGGTCCTCTGTTCGCGGTTGCCGATCTACGGGGTCTGAAGGTGAGCGGGCCCCTGGGCTGGATTCTCTGGGGATTGGCTCACCTGGCGTTCATTCCCGACAACGAAAACCGGATCACCCTGCTCACCAAGTGGCTGTGGATGATCGTCACCCGCGAGCGCTCGGCACTGGTGATCACCGAGGCTCCGTCGTAGGCGCGGCCTCACTGGTGATCGCGTGCAGCGCGTGATAGATCGGCTTGGCCACGATCTGGCGACTCACGTAGGCCGCGATCACACTCGCCACCAACAGGCCGCAGAGCAATTGCTGATCGCCCGCCACGCGCACGCCAAACAGCACACTCATCACCGGTAGTTGAGTGGCTCCCGCCAGGCCGGCCACCATCCCCAGGGCGATGCAAAGCTGCGTGGACCCCACCTGATCAGCAACCACCTGTCCCAGCGTCGCGCCAAAGGCAAACGAGGGATCAATCAAACCTCCTGGGATCCCCGTGGCGAGAGCGAGCACAGGGCCCATCACACGCAGCAGCAGTCTGAGCAGATCCACGCCAAGCCCCCTGGGCAACTCCGCTCCATCGGGGGAGGCGAACAGCATGTGCCCCATCAACAGTTCCCCATCACCTCCGCTGGCCCCACCGCTCACCAGCGCGAAGAGACTCAGCAGAGCTCCGATCGCCAGCCCGAGGCGTAGGGGGTAACGACGCACCAGACATAGACACCGCTTCGTTCCCGCCAGCAGCATCTTGGCGAACGCACCACCGAGCACTCCGCCAAGCAGCCCCAGAGGCAGTGCCCACAACACCTGCATGAGTTGCATCGGCTCCACACCAACCGTGCCCAGAGCAAACATCGGCTGCCCTGTGAGGTTGCTGAAGCTGGCTGCCATCCCGCAGATCACCATCGCGGGCCAGAGCATGCTGGCGGAAAAGTTGCTGAGAAATTCCTCAGCCACAAACACCACCCCCAGCAAGGGGGTGTCAAAACCGCCGGCCAATCCCGCACCGGCTGACACCGCCAGCAGATCCGCCTGCCCCAACCCAGAAAACCAACTGGGGAAACGGCGGCGCAGGGCATGGGCCACCGAGGCCCCGAACTGCACCACCGGACCCTCCCGGCCCAGTGGCAGAAGACTCAGACTCGCCATGCTCCAGAGCACGGCCCGCTGCACGGTGGGCACCCAACCCAGCAGTGCCGCAGCCTGCCCCGGGTGCTCGATGCTGGTCATGGTCTGCGGGATCCCGGATCCAACCCCGCGGGACAGGATTCCCCGCTGAAGCACAAGCAACAACGGCACCACCACCAGCGGAGAACAGGCCAGCGCCAAAGAAGCCGGGCTCCAGGCCTGGCCACTGAAGGCGGGCAGCAGGGAGAGCAGCCGGTCTTGCCAACGATCGATCAGGTTCAACGGCCAGCAGGCCACCCCCACCAGCAGACCGAGCAGGGACAGCTGCAGAAGATTGCGCAGGAGATCGCGGGCGCGAAGAGACAAGGCAACATCAACAGATCGGCTCATGATGCCTGCCGATCTGCCAATCAGTTCACCCGTTGGTGAAAGCGACCCAGGATTAATCCGATCAGGATCGCCACATACAGCTGCCCGGAGATCGTGATCAGGTTGGACACCACCTGAGCGGTGACATTGGCTGAGTTCATCACGTCAGTGCCAACGGTGGTGAGCAAGGAAAAAGCGGCTGCCATCAGGGCAGGCGCAACGGCAACGGTGATGTCCCCCATCGGCGAAACCGGCGGGAGCGCAGCAGCTACATAGGCGGATGGCTGTAGCACCCAAAGAGCGGTGAGGAGAACACCACCGGCCAGGCCGATGCTGAGATAGCCCGAGGCTGCCCCCAACACCACCGAGAAGGTGACAAAGGGCTCGCGCACGAGGGATTTCACCTTGCGAATCGCCGTGACCAACAGAAAGGCAACCCAAACCATCACATGGGGCAGGGTGAGGGCTTTACCCAAGGCCGGTGTCCAGACCAGAGCGAGATGCCAGATGATCTCCAAGACCACCGCTAGCCCCCCGAGTCCGTACATCAAGGAGCGACGGCCCAGGGCGGAATAGCGACTGAGAAACACGAGCATCTCGATCGCTAACACCACCCAGAGCACGGATAACAACCAGGTCACGGATTGAGCCAGAGGCAGCAGCAGGAGCACTGCCAACTCCACTCCCAGGGTGAGGCGGTAGCCGAAGTGGCGCTTCCGCAGCCGCGCCAGCTGCGCGCGGGTGATTTTCACAAGCCAGGGCTGCTTTGCATAATCCCGCCATCGGCAAAGATGCTGGTGGCGGTGATGTAGCTGGCGGCGTCGCTGGCGAGGAAGGCCACCACCTTGGCGATCTCGTCGGGCTGAGCCATCCGCCCCATCGGGATCGCCGCATTGAGCTTGGCCAGCAGCTCCGGGTTGTTCATCGTGGAGTCGTTGATCGGTGTGGCCACCGCTCCGGGACCCACATTCACAATCGACACGCCCTTCGAGGCCAGTTCGACACCGGCGGTGCGGGTCAGCATCCGAACCCCTCCTTTGGCCACGCAGTAGGGCGTGTTGTTGGGCATGGGCCAGTCCTCGTGCACCGAGGAGATGTTGATGATGCGCCCCCCGCTGCCCTGGGCGATCATCTGCTTGGCGGCGTACTGGGTGGCGAAGAACACACCACGCAGGTTCACGTTCAGAACCTTGTCGAAGTCATCCGGCGTGGTGTCAAGAATCGAGGTGCGGGTTTCGATGCCGGCGTTGTTCACCATCACATCGAGCCGTCCGTAGCGATTGACGGCTTCCTGCACCAGGCGCTGCAGATCATCAAGCTTGCCCACATCAGCTTGAACACCGAAACAGGTGCCGCCCAGGTCACCGATTTCCTGCTCGATCGCTTCGGTGGCTTCCGGATGGGAGCGATAGTCGATCACCACGCGGGCACCAAGGCGGGCTACCACCTCCACGATTGATTTGCCGATACCGCTGTTACCGCCGGTCACGATGATCACCTTGCCCTTGAGCAGATTGGAGAGGGTCTCCAGGGCGTAGGGGTTGCTGGTCATGGGATCTGATCACATCACCGCAGGGTATGCATGGTGCGCTCAAGCCGCCATCACTGACAACAAGCGCCCCTCTGGCCAAGCTGAGTGAGACTGATGTTCCAAGCCCATCGTGGGGAACAGTGATCCATCCGTAGCCCTTGGCTACTGGCATCTCTGGTGTGATGAAGAGGGGATTAGCCGGCAGACCTACTGCGAGCTGAGCGGCTTTGAGTTCGTCAATCTCGGGCCGCGCAACACCCCGCTGTTCAATCGCGTCATCGACGACGACCTCACCGCCACAGCCGTGGTGCTGCCGGTGGGTTGGAAGGCGAGCTGGCACGAAAATCCAGCACCGAAATTGATTTACGTGCTCAAGGGACGCTGGTCGATCACGAGCATGGACGGGCAGCGGATCGAGGTGGGCCCTGGGGAGTTCTCCTTTGGAGGCGACCAGAACTGCAGCACCGATGCCGAGGGCCGAAGCGGCCATCTCTCGGAACAATTGGGGGATGAACCCTGCATCCAGCTGGCGATCCAACCCCGGGATGGGCGCTGGCTGAATCTCAAACCCGGTTGGTTCAGTCAAGCCGGTTGAGTCATCGATGCACCATCCCTCGGCCTGCACCGAAAGCCACGATCCGCGCTTTGACGCGCTGGTGCTCTTCAACGCTGGACTGGAATTGCTCGCCACTGGCTTCCGCTGGCTCGAGGGTCCGGTGTGGTTTGGCGATCAGCGTTGCCTGCTGTTCAACGACATCCCCAACAACCGCACCCTGCGCTGGAGCGAACAACACGGGGTCAGCACCTTTCTGGAGCCATCGGCCTATGCCAATGGGCAGGCCCGCGATCGCCAAGGCCGGCTGATTCAGTGCCACCACAGCAGCCGCTGCCTGACGCGACTGAATCACGACGGCAGCGTCACCACCCTGGTGGATCAAGCAGACGGGAAGCGTCTCAATGCCCCCAACGATGTGGTGGTGAAACGAGACGGATCGATCTGGTTCAGCGATCCCCTCTATGGATTATTGAGCGACTACGAGGGGGGGCGCCAAGTCTCCGAACAGTCGCCCGCCGTGTATCGATTGGATCCAGACACGGCAGCGATCACGGCGGTGGTCAGGGATTTCGATGGCCCCAACGGACTCGCCTTCTCCCCTGATGAACAACTCCTCTATGTGTCGGAGACGGGATCTGCCGGCAGCGGCGAACCGCGCCAATACATCCGCCGCTTCAGCGTCACCGCCGATGGGAGAGCCCTCAGCGGTGGGGAGATCTTCCACAAGATCAGTGCGGGCTGGGCCGATGGCTTTCGGGTGGATGAACAAGGAAACCTCTGGTGCAGCGCCGATGACGGTGTGCACGTCATCGCGGCCGATGGAACCCTGCTGGGGAAAGTCCGCGTGCCCCAGCGGGTCTCGAACCTCTGTTTCGGGGACCGCTTCAACAGTCGCCTGTTCATCTGCGCCTCCACCTCCCTTTACTCCCTCTTCACCAATACCCGCGGAGCGGCCTAACCCATGAGCCTTCCTCACATCCATAGCTTTGGCTTTACCTGCTGCAATGCCGAAGCCATCGCCAACTTCTTGGAGAGCCATCTGGGCTTTGAACGGCGCGAGTGCATCGAGATTGATGGCGGTGCCTATGCCGCCCTGCTCCGTCTCAACGGCAGCCAGCTCAAGCTGATCCGATTGGCGTTGGGCTCCGAGCAGCTGGAGCTGTTGCAGGTGGTCAACCTCGGACCGGGCATCCGCCCAGGCCGCAGCATCCCGACGGATTCAAGAAGCACCGACCTCTGGTTTCAACACATCTGCATCGTCGTCTCCGACCTGAAGCAGGCCGCCGCACCGATCCAGACCCTGATCGCTCGAGGAGAGATCACAACGATCTCCTCGGCCCCGCAGACTCTGCCGAGCTGGAACACTGCCGCTGCAGGCATTCAGGCGTTCAAGTGTCACGACCCAGAAGGGCATTGCCTGGAGCTCCTGCAATTCCCAGCGGACAAAGGGGAGCCCCGCTGGCATCAAACAGGCAGCGACAGCCCCTGTCTCGGCATCGACCACAGCGCCATCGGCAACGCCGACACCGAGCGCAGCGCTCGCTTCTATGAGGGTTTGCTCGGATTACGGCTCGGTGGCGATGGGGTCAACAGTGGGCCGGAGCAAGACGGACTCGATGGGCTTGAGGAGACCCGCGTGCGGATCACGTCTCACCGCTGCCCGGAGGGCCCTGGGATTGAATGTCTCAACTACCAGAGCCCTTCAGGCGGCAGGCTCCTGCCGGCCGACCAGAGCGCAGCAGACCTGGCCCATTGGCAGGTGCGCCTGGAGCTCTCCGATCTTGAGGCGATCGCTGCAAACGTCGACGCGGCGGGCGGCTCCTGCGTCAGCGATGGTGTGCTGGATCTGGAACCCAACCAGGCGACGCGCCTCGGCTTCCGGCGCGCTCTGCAGGTGCGTGATCCCGACGGACATCAGCTCCAGCTGATCACGCGTTAAGCAACACAGCCAGCAGCGCCCGCACTGTCTAGTTTGCGAGCAGACGGTTGATTTCCATGGACATCGCCCTGGTGGAGCTGGTGGTGCCGACGGCACCATCGCCCCTGGCCCAAGCGGCCCTCTTCAGCCTGCGGGTGTTCATGGGCATCTGCTTCATCCGCCACGGCTGGCCGAAGCTGCGCAACCTGCAGACCTGGGCGCAGATGCTGAAGACGCCCGCCTGGCTGTGTTTCCTCTCGGCCGGCTCGATGTGGGCCGGTGGCATTGCCCTGATCGTGGGCTTCCTCACCCCCCTGGCGTCGTTCGCGATCCTCGTGTCGATGGCCTACGCGATGGTGCTGGAAATCAAGGGTGGTTTCCCCTTTATCGCCGCGGACCCCTATCTGATCCCTGAGGGCGACTACGCCGGCCCGATGGGCGTTGGTGAACCCCCCAGCTGGGAAAAAGCGGCGATGTATGTGGTGATGTGCTTGGTGCTGATCTTCTGCGGCGGTGGAATGCTCTCCCTCGACACGCTGCTGATTGAGGATCTGCTGCGCATCTGGCTGGGGGTCTGAGGGATCCCCAGCAGGGCCCACTCCATCAGGAGACGGCCAGCCGCTCTTTGAGGTGATGGCCCACGCGAATCGCATTGGCGATGGCGGTCAGCGAAGGATTCACCGCGCCGATGCTGGGGAAGAAGCTCGTATCCACCACATAGAGGTTGTCGAGCTCGTGAGCTTTGCAGTTCACATCGAGCACCGAGGTGGCGGGGTCGGTGCCGAAGCGGCAGGTGCCCGCCTGGTGGCCAACGGCTGAAAGACCCATCGGGTTTTTCACATAGATCTGGCGCTCCACCAGGTGCTTCTTCAGATAGAGCTTGTCGAGCATCCCCTGCAGTCGACCCCAGAGCCGGTTGGCGGAGGTTTGGTTGTTCACCGTGTAGTTGAGATGAACATGACCGGCCGCATCGATGGTGACGCGGTTGTTGGGGTCGGGCAGATCTTCGGTGGTGAGCCAGAAATCAAGCGCATGGGCGGCGATCTCATCCATGCCCCAGTTGGGCATCAGGAAGGTTTCCAGCGGCGCATAGCCCTTCAGGATCGCCCCACGGGTTTTGCCCGTCATCTGGATGTTGCCCATGGGGTAGTCGTAATCGGAATCGCCGAAATACCAATCGTTGATCGAGATCGTTTTCTGGAAGATGGTGGGGTTGGGCTCGTGGGAGAGCGCCACCGCCGCCTTGCTGTTGTGGAACATGTAGTTGCGGCCCACCTGATCGGAGCCATTGGCCAAGCCGCGGGGATGCTTGTCGTTGGCTGACATCAACAGCAGGCGGGCGGTGTTGGCGGCGCCACAGCTCACCACCACGAGATCGGCTGAATAGCGCAGCTCTTCGCCATCGCGCACCAGCTCCACACCGGTGACCGTGGTGCCAGCCGCATCCGTGACTAAGCGCTTCACCTCAGCGCGGGTCAGCAACGACACATTGGCGCTGGCCGCCAGCGCAGGCCGCACCCCGCACACTTCCGCATCCCCTTTGGCGTGCACCAGACAGGGGAAGCCATCACAGTTGTTGCAACGCCGGCAACGGCTGTAGGGCATGTTGGTCTCATCGAGCATCACTCCACTGGGGGCATGGAAGGGATGCAAACCGGCACTGCGCAGATCATCCGCCAACTTCTGAATGCGCGGCTCGTGGGAGATCGGCGGATGGGGATATGCAGCGGAGCTGGGGGGATCAGTGGGATCCTCACCGCGCAATCCGTGCACGTGGTACATCGCCTCGGCCTGCTGATACCAGGGCTCGAAATCGCTGTAACGCAGGGGCCAGGCCGGTGAGATGCCGTCGTGGTGCTCAAGCGCCTCAAAATCGCGCTGACGCAGCCGGAAGTGATGGGCGCCATACATCTTCGTGGCCCCTCCCACGAAGTAGTGGGTTCCCGGCTGGAAAGGATTGCCCTTGCCGTCGTACCAGATGTCTTTGCTGAGGTAGCGGCCTTTCTGAAACACCTCATCGGCATCCCAGTTCTGCGGTTCTTGGGGCAACCAGTCACCGCGCTCAAGGATCAGGATCCGCAGACCAGTGGGCGCCAACACCCTGGCCAGGGTGCCACCACCGGCACCGCTGCCAATGATGATCAGATCAAAGTGACTGGTCTCCGGCTTCTGCAGTTGACCGAGCGACTGGAGCAGATCCACAGCATCGTGATCACTACCCGCAAGCTAGAAACGCATGCTGACTCTGGCTTTGCTTTGTCACGAGCCTGTGGCGGAGCTCGGATAACGGCTGAGCTGATTGATCAATTTGCAGACCATCGCCGTCCATCCCGTTTGATGGCTGGCACCAACACCGCTGCCGTGATCGCCGTGGAAATACTCGTTGAACAGGATCAGATCCCGCCAGTGGGGGTCGTTCTGGAATAAATCGACCGCACCATTGAAGGGCCGCCTGCCATCGGAGCCGCGTCGGAACAGATTCACCAGGCGATGTTCCAACAGGAGTGAGGCCTCCCAAAGATTGATCCAGTTGCCGGAACGGGTGGGGAACTCCACCTTGAACGCATCGCCGTAATAGTCGCCAAATTTCTGCAAGGCCTCAATCAACAGGAAGTTGATCGGCATCCAAACAGGCCCGCGCCAGTTGGAGTTACCACCAAACATCGCCACCGGACTATCCGCGGGGCTGTAGGTCAGGGTCTGAGAGTCGCTGCCTTCGGTGAAGGTGTAAGGGTGATCGGCATACACCTTGGATAGGGCTCGGATGCCGTAGGGGGAGAGAAACTCCTCCTCATCGAACAGCCGCTCACAGATGCGGCGCAGGCGATCCTCCGGCACCAAAGCAAACAGCAGCCTGTCGTTGCGCCACTGGCCAAGATTCTCGAGCATCCAGCTGGGATTGGAGCGTTCGTGAAGGAACCATTGGAGGCTTCTGGTGACGTCCAACACGGGAAGACGCTTCACCGTATCCACGTCAAAGCTTGCCACCGCCAGCAATGGCACCAAACCCGAGACCGAGCGAGTGCGGAGATAATCAGTGCTGCCATCAACACGCTTAATTACATCATAATAGAAGCCATCCTCCTTATCCCAGTTTAAATAACCGCGACTACCGGAGCGGTTGATGGTGAGAGCAAGCTGGACGAAGTCATAAACAAATCGCTCGCAGATATCGGCATATTCAGGCTCTTCGCGACTGAGCTCCACGCTGATGTTGAGCAAATTCAAACTGAGAGACGCCATCCAGGCGGTGCCATCACACTGCTGGATGCGACTGCCATCGGCGAGGGGATAGCGACGATCAAACACCGCAATGTTGTCGAGGCCGAGGAAACCACCCTCAAACACATTATCGCCGGAGCGGTCGTTGCGGTTCGCCCACCAGCCGTATTCCAGGATCAGCTTGCGTAAGGCAGCCCGAAGGAAGCCAAGATCGGGCTCTTCGGTGCTCTTGCGCTCAATCTGGAAAACGCGCATCGCCGCCCAGGCTCCGATCGGCGGGTTGGGATCCGAGAGCGCCCATTCATAAGCCGGGGTCTGGGCATTGGGGGCTGTGTAATGCGGCGAGCGCAACAACATGCACTGCTGTTTCGCCATGGCGGGATCAAACACAGCGAAGGCCACCGCGTGGAACATCAGATCCCACTGGCAGAAGTAGGGGTATTCCCATGCATCCGGCATCGAGATCACATCGTGGGCATGCAGCCGCTGCCAGGAGGTGTTCTGGGTCTTCCAACGCTGAGCGGGCGGGATCGGAGAGGTGGGATCACCATCAAGCCAACGCAAAACACTCCAGCCGTAGTACTTCTTGCACCACAGCAGGCCCGCAGCAGCGCTGCTGTGAATCAGACGATCTTCTTCATTGAGGTTGGGAACACGACTCTCAAAAAACTCACGCCATTCCTGTTCACGCATGCGGAACAGCAGATCCACGGCATCGCTTGAGGCCAGGGCCTCAGAGGAACTGGCAGGGCCGCTGAGACGCAGATCCACCTGCCACTCCTCACCGGGTTGCAGCGTGCGCTGCAGATGTCGGGCAACCTTGGTGCCGCGCTTGTCGGGATTAATCGCCGACTGCTCGCCGTTGATCAGGTAACGGTGAAATCCATCCTTTTGGAAGGAACGCTGATTGGGCTCCTGGAAGAGACGCTGCGTGTTGGTCTCGTTGTCGGTGAACAGCCAATCGCCCTGCTCCTGACAGATCAACTGGTAGCGGCCAACCCCGCCACCGACACTGGCCTGCACGACATCCCCATCGAGCTGCATCGGATGTTCCTGCTCATCGGGATAGCCCCAGCTCCAGGTGTTGCGTAACCAGAGGGTGGGCAGCAGGGTGAGGGGTGCCGGATCAGGGCCGCGGTTGATGGCGCGGATGCGAATGGCGATGTCATCGGGGCCAGCTTTGGCGTATTCGATGAACACGTCGAAGTAGCGGCTCTGATCAAAGATGCCGGTGTCAACCAACTCATATTCGGGCTCATCACGGCCCCGGCGCCGGTTCTCCTCCAGCAGTTGCTCGTAGGGAAAACGCTGCTGCGGATACTTGTAAAGCCCACGCATGAAGCTGTGGGTGGGGGTATTGGCGATGTGGAAGTAGTAATCCTTGATGTCTTCGCCGTGGTTGCCCTCTTCGTTGGCAAGGCCGAAGGGGCGCTCCTTCAGGATCGGGTCTTCACCGTTCCAGAGCGCCACGGAGAAACAGAGCCGGCACTGGTTATCGCAAATGCCCAGCAGACCGTCCTCACCCCAGCGATAGACCCGCGAGCGGGCATGGTCGTGGGGAAAGGAGTTCCAGGCATTGCCATCAGCGGAATAGTCCTCACGGACCGTGCCCCACTGACGCTCCGGCAAATAGCTACCCCAAAGATCCCAACGAATGCCTTCGCGATCACGCTCGGCCATCCGGCGCAGTTCGGATCCTTCTGGGGATGAGCCGCGGGGAGTGCTCATAGGGCTTGCAGCACATGATCGCCCACGCGCAACGCATTGGCGATCACCGTGAGGCCAATGCCAATGCCCGGGCAGCTGGGGAACACGCTGGCATCGGCGATGTAGAGGTTGGTGAGCTCGTGGGAGCGGCCGTTGAGATCCACCACAGAGGTGGCGGGGTTCGATCCCATGCGGCAAGTGCCGCAGACACTTCCCATCACGGTGAGCGGAGCTTCACCGCGGGGATGGGTGGGCGCCGGCTTGACCACATGGCACTCGGGATCACTTTCCACCAACTTGAGCGTGTCGATCCAGCGATACACAAGGCGGTCATGGGCCTCCCGGTTGTTGGGGAGGTAGTGGATCTGAAGATGATTGCCCCGCAGGGTCACCCGGTTGTGGGGATCGGGGAGAACAGCGCTCATCGCCCACCAGACCACCGAACGCGCCGCCAGTTGCTCGAGACCGAAATTCGGCATCAACTTGGTCACAAGCGACAGCACCGGTGGTGATTCCGCAAACAAGGCGTCCTGCAGCACGCCACCACCCGTCGCAATCGAACCCAGCGGGAAGCTCACGTTCTGATCACCCCAGTAGTAGTCGTTGACGCCGAGACTGCGTCCATAGCGCCCGGAGCTGGGTTCAGCAGCCAGTTGAATGATTGAGGTGAGCTGCGGCTTCATCAGGTTGCGGCCCACCTGATCGGATCCATTGGCCAAGCCGCGGCTGTGATGCTCGGTGGCTGATCGCAACAGGATCTCGGCGCTATTGATCGCCCCAGCGGCCAAGACCACCACATGGCCGGCGAACAACCAGGATTGCCCGTCGATCTCCGCCTCAACCCCACGCACTTCGGTGCCCGACGGGTTGACGTGCAGTCGGCAGACGCGGGCCCGTTCACGCACCTGCACCGTGGCCTGGGCGCGGGCCGGATCGACACCAAACAGTTCGGCATCGCCCGTGGGATCGAGGGCTGACTCCGACCAGCTCTGAGGCAAGTGGTAAGGATGAACGCCCTGCCGCTGCAGCGACAAGCGCAGTTCCTGCAGGAAGGGTTCAATCGGCTTCGGCCCATAGGGAAAGCCGGACTGACGCGCGGGCTCAGTGGGATCGACACCCTGTTCACCGTGCACCCGGTAGAGCTGCTCAGCGCGGTCGTAGAAGGGAGCGAACTGGTCGTAACTCAGCTCCCACGACGGGGCGGCCCCTTGCTGAAGCTGAACACCTGCAAACTCCTTCTCGCGCATCCGCTCGAGCACGCCACCCCAGATCTTGGTGTTGCCTCCGAGCGCATAGATGGTTTGCGGAGAGAAGGGATCGCCATCCGTGCCGAACCATTGCTCTCCGGGGTGGTAGCGATCCTTTCGGAACAGATCCACATCGGCCACGTTCTGATCAGCCAACGGCATCGCGCCACCGCGCTCGAGCAGCAGCACACGCTTGCCGGAGCGTGAGAGCTGACCGGCAAGCGTGCCCCCCGCGGCACCGCTACCGATCACAATCACGTCGTAATGGATGTCATCAATGATCATGGTGAACCTCCTATTGCCACACGTAGATCAGCAGAAAGAGGATGATCCAGATCACATCCACAAAATGCCAGAACAGTGAGGTGGCCTGCACACCCTGTTCGCCGCCTTTGTAATTGCCGGGGATGAAGGATTTGATCAGCATCAGCCCCATCAACAGGATGCCGGTGGCCACATGCAAGCCATGGAAACCGGTGAGCAGATAGAAGGTGCCGCCAAAGGTTCCCGAGGTGAAACCGAACTGCAAACCGCTCCACTCCACCGCCTGGCCATAGAGGAAGTAGGCCCCCATGGCCATGCTCATCAGCCAGAACCCTCGGAACAGCGCCATGTTCTCGCGGTTCTTGAAGTGCTCCGCCAAAGCGATGGTGCCGGAGCTGGAGACCAGCACGATGGTGTTGATCAACGGCATCCGCCACTCCAACCCCTCAACGCCATTGGGGAGCCAATTGAGAGCAGAGGTCTTCAACAGGGCATAGCCACTGAAGAAGGCCAGGAAAATCACGCTTTCCGAGCACAGAAAGATGATGAACCCGGTGAGGTTGTGCTTCGGATGCTCCTCGTGCTCAGCGGGAGCCCCAGGTTGTTGCAGTGTGGTGGTGGTCATGCGGCGGCCTCCTGCAGTGCAAGCCTGCGTTCGATCTCGTCCTGGTGTTCCACCAGGGGCTGGCCTGATCCGTAGCCGTAGGGGCGACTGATCACCGTGGGCACCTCCTCACCAAAGTTGTCCTCCGGAGGAGGGGAAGGCAACAGCCATTCCAGGCCGATGGCATTCCAAGGGTTGTGGGTGGCCTTCGGGCCTCGAATCCAGGCGCTCAACATGTTGAGTAGAAACGGAATGATCGACACCCCCAGCAGGAAGGCACCGAGGCTGGCCACCACGTTCCAGAAGGTGAATTCGGGGTCATAGCTGGACACGCGCCTGGGCATCCCCGTCAGACCCAGGGGGTGCATCGGCAGGAAGTTGAGGTTCGCCCCGATAAAGGTGAGCAGAAAGTGCAGCTTGCCGAGCCCTTCGTAGGGCATACGGCCGATGAATTTGGGGAACCAGTGGTAGATGGCGGCAAAGATGCCCATCACCGCAGCGCCATAGATCACGTAGTGGAAGTGACCCACCACGAAATAGGTATTGGACACATGAATGTCCACCGGAACGGTGGCCAACATGATCCCGGTGATGCCGGCGAACACAAAGTTGAACAAGCCGCCAAGACAAAAGAGCATCGGCGTTGTGAGCCGCAACTTGCCGCCCCAAAGCGTGCCCAGCCAGGCAAACACCTTCACGCCGGTGGGCACTGCAATCAGCATGGTGGTAACCATAAACAGGTTGCGCATCCACTGGGCCACACCACTGGGGAACATGTGGTGCACCCAGACAATCAAGCCGAGCCCAACAATGATGAAGGAGGCCAGAGCGACATAGACATAACCAAACAGCGGCTTACGCGAATAAACCGGGAACAGTTCAGAAAAAATCCCAAACACCGGCAGGATGATCACGTAAACCGCCGGGTGCGAGTAGAACCAGAAGAAGTGTTGATAGAGGACCGGATCACCGCCACCTTCCGGGCGATAAAAGCTGGTGCCAAAGGTGAGATCCATCAGCAGCATGATTGCCCCGCCGGTGAGAGCAGGCAGGCCGATCAACTGCAGGCTCTGGGCTGCGAGAGCCGTCCAGCAGAACACGGGCATGCGAAACAGGGTCATCCCCGGAGCGCGCATCCGCAGGATGGTGGTTACGAAATTGATCGCCCCCATGATCGATGAAACACCGGAGAGAGCCACTGCTGTGATCCACATTCCCTGGCCATTGATCAGATGGCCGACTGGATTCTGAATACTCACCGGCGGGTAACTCCACCAACCGGAATAGGCCGGCCCACCCGGGACAAAGAAGCTGGCCATCAGCAGAAAGCCGAAGATCGGCACCAGCCAGAACGCGACAGCGTTGAGCCGCGGGAACGCCATATCAGGCGCTCCAATCATGGTGGGAATCAACAGATTGTTGAGACCATTGAGCACCGGGAAAATGAACAGGAACAACATAATTGTTCCGTGCATCGTGTAGATGCCGTTGTAAACAGCTCGGTCCACCAGATCACTCGCCGGTGTAATCAGCTCCCCGCGGATCACCATGGCCAGCAGGCCGCCGATCAGGAAAAAGAAAAAGGCGGTCACGATGTATTGAATGCCGATCACCTTGGCATCGGTGCAGAAGCCGAAGTAACGGCCCCACCCCTGTTCGGGTGTTGGCTCTGGCGGAAAGGTGGCGATGGTCATCAGGCTTGGTGGGGCTGAGCGGGTGATCCGGGAACGTTCACCTGAGGGGGAGGCGCCGGGGGCACGGTCGCCCAACCGGGATTGGAACGGGCCTGGCGGGTGGCGTACTCCGAGACCGCGAGGCTCAAGCCCGGCTGCAGAGGGGCTCGAGCGGCCTTCTGCAGCCACTCCTGATGCTCCTCAGCGCTTTCCACCACCACGTCGGCTTGATTGGCGGCAAACCAGGTGCCACTGAATTGCGAGTCACGCAGGCGATACACCCCTTCGCGTGTCGGGGTCACGTTGAAATCGATCGCCCGGCCCGGAACCACATCCTGCTTAACGCGAAACGCGGGGATGTAGAAGCCGTGAAGAACGTCTTCAGAGACCAAACGGAAGGTGACCGGCTGATCAACTGCAAGGTGTAACTCCGTGGAGGAGACGGTCGTGCCGGGATAGCGAAACTCCCACGACCACTGCCGGGCAATCACCTCCACCTGCTCCGCCGGCAAACGGTCACCGAGATAGCCGCCCGCCTCTTCAACCGGGTTTCGGGGATGGATGTGCTCCATCGGCCCGAGGGTTCCGAGCTGATCGGAGGCGCGAATGGTCCAGAAAGCAATCCCCATCACCAGCACGAAGGGAATCGCCGTCCAGATCACCTCCAGCCGGGTGTTGCCCTCGATCGGAATCGCATCGGTTTCGTCGTATTTCTCGGCTCGGTTGAACAACATCACCCACACCATCACCGACACCACCCCCAGAAACACAAACGTGCCGATGGCGGTTTCAAAGCTGAACAGGTCATCCACCAGGGGTGCAGCGGTGGAGGCCTGAACCGGCAGCCAGCGATGGGCTTGCTGTCCCATCCAATGACTGATCAGCACCATCAACCCGACCCAGAAGCTGAGGCCAACCACGGCGGTGGTGTTGATCGATCGCGTTGAGGAGCTGGTCATGGCAACACCGTCCTCATGGCAACGCGGTGTGGAGATCAGCGCCGGCCTGCAGAAGCTGATCGGCGGCGATGTGAATACCGAATTCAGCGGCCATCTGAGCGCCGAGGGTGCCGTGCAGGCCGATCACGGCGTACATCACAACGCCAACGGCGAGGTAGAGCCACTGCACCTGACGGCCCATGTCACGGCGCCAGGCATAGCGCTGGAACCCGCGCCAAACGGTCATTCCCACGATCACCGCCAGCACCAGCACCCCGCCCACGCCATGCCAGAGCATCGTGGTCATGCCGCCTAAGCCGAAGGTGCTCTTCACGCCGGGCAATGGCACAGCCGTGAGCATTTCGTAGAAGCCAGCAGCGACCGTGAAGAAGGTCACCAGGCAGCACGCCAACAGGTTGTACCAACCCACATCGTGGAAACCACCACGGGTGATCGGCAGAGCGAGAAAGCGAAACACCCGCTTCTCCAAAGGATAGAAAGCACCCACCAGATCGAAGGCGATGGCAATCACAAACAAGCCGATGGTGAGGTGCACCAGATTCGGGTGGATCGGCAGGCTGTAAGGCAGCCCGTTGGCTCCGAGTTCGGAGGCGATCTGATCGATCGGCGACTGCTCGGGGGAGTAGGCGAGAGCGAAGAGCATCAGATCAGCCCCTCCCGCATCGCCGCCACCACCTTCACGGTGTGCAGGCCGTAGGTCCAGATCAACTTGTCTCCAAGAACGATCTGCACGCAGATCAGGGCGCTGACCAGCGATCCAGCCCCCAGGAACGTCAAGGGCAACGTTTCAGGGTCCCGTGATCGAATCACGTAGCGCCAACCCGAGAGGAGCGACAACACCCCTGCCAACGACCAGCCGATCGTGGTGTGGATATCGAGGATGTTGCGCGCCGCTCCGTAGGGCGCGGCTAGACCTGCCTCCACCTGGCCAAAAATGATCGCCACGAAGATCGCCCCCGTGGCAAACAGCAGATTCCAGAAGCTCACCTCAAACAACGGTGGCTTGCGCCAGACCACGCCGATCACGTCGAAGACGAAGGCAATCAGTGCCATCGCGATCACGAAGTGCACAACGATCGGATGGATGGTGTCCATCCACGGCAGGTTGTGATCGTTGAGCGGCGGCAGCAGCTCAAGCATGGGGTGGGCGCTGACCTCAACAGTCATCACCCTGGCGACGACTCAGCGCGCTGTCAGCTCCGCTGTCACGAAGTTGTGGTCAACGTTTCGATGGGACCAGAGGGACTTGAACCCTCACAACGTTGCCGTCTGCGGATTTTAAGTCCGCTGCGTCTACCAATTCCGCCATGGTCCCGGCGTTGAACGCGCATACCCGCGCATCCGCCTGCCCATCCTAGATTTGCCTGAAGTTGGTTCGCCTGCCGTGCCCCTGCCTGGGTTTCTCAGCTCTCTTTCCGGCGAGACCCTGCTGGTGATCGCGGCCTATATCGCCCTGGGCGGGGCCTACCTGGTGGTGGTGCCCCTGGCTCTGATGGCCTGGATGGCCAAGCGCTGGACCGTGATGGGCAAACTTGAGCGCACAGCCATTTATGGCCTGGTGTTCCTCTTCTTCCCCGGTTTGATCGTCTTCGCTCCCTTTGTGAATCTGCGCCTGCAGGGACAGGGTCAGGTCTGATGGCGCAAGGGATCACCCGGGGCAAAGCCCTGCTGGCAGGGCTGGCCATCTTTGGCGTGGGCGGTCTGGGCTATGTGGGCTTTCAGGCGGCTGGGTTTGAGGGATTCAGCGCCGGGATCGCCACTCAGGCCGTCCTGGTGGCGATCGTTCTGATCTGGACAGGCTCGTATCTGTTCCGGGTCGTGACCGGAAACATGACCTACATGGAGCAGCGCCGTCGCTTCCGGGCGTCCTATGACGCCGCCACCGACGAGGAGCTGCAGCAACGTTTTGAGGCTCTCTCGCCTGATGAGCAGGAGGCACTGCTGCGGGAACTGGGCCAGATCACCGAAACCGAAAAAGGGACCAGCGAGGGCTGAGGCTCCCAGTTCCTGCGACCCCATAGGCTCACGGGCAGCAGATCCGCTGCCGTGACCACCAGCACCCCCATTCAGCAGCGTTTCAACCAGCTCCGCGGCGAAGGTCGCTGCGCCCTGATGCCTTTCCTGATGGCGGGCGATCCCGACCTCGCCACCACCCGATCCGCCCTGCTGGCTCTTGAGGCCGCAGGCGCCGACATGATCGAGCTGGGCATCCCCTACAGCGATCCCCTCGCCGATGGCCCGGTGATTCAGGCGGCCGCCAGCCGGGCCCTGGGTTCTGCCACCACCCCCGGCCGCGTGCTGGAGATGCTCAGCAGCCTGAAAGGGCAACTGACCATTCCGGTGATCCTCTTCACCTACAGCAATCCCCTGCTGAACCGCGGCATGGAGAGTTTCTGCCGCGATGCCGCGGCTGCCGGAGCAGCCGGCCTGGTGGTGCCCGATCTCCCTCTGGAAGAAGCCGAGAAGCTCTCAGCCATCGCCGCTGCAGAGGGGTTGGATCTGGTGCTGCTGGTGGCACCCACCACGCCCTCCGATCGTATGGGTCGCATTGCTGCCGCCAGCCGCGGCTTCACCTATCTGGTGAGCGTGACCGGCGTGACCGGTGTGCGGACCACCATCGAAAACAGGGTGGCTGGTCTGGTGCAGCAACTCAAGGGCATGGGCCCCACACCGGTGGCCGTGGGCTTTGGTATCTCCGGCCCGGAGCAGGCCCGTCAGGTGCGTGACTGGGGGGCCGATGGCGCCATCGTGGGCAGCGCCCTGGTGAAGGTGATGGCGGAAGCCCACGCCCAGCAGGCGGATGTGGCCGCCGCCGCTGGTCGCTTCTGCGGGGAGCTTCGAACGGCCCTTGATGCCGCCTGAGCTTGCCCCGGGTCGCCACAATGGGGGTCAACGACGTGCTGTGGCTGGCCCGATGGCTCACCGACTCCTGATCACCGCCGGGCTCCTGCTGGGCAGTCTCACCGTGACCCCCGCCTTCGCCCAGACCGGTTGGAGCGACTACACCTCCAACATCTCGGAAGTGGATGCCTGCAACCAGGCCCAATACCTGATGCCCGAGAAGGCCGTCGTGCAGCAGTTCGTGCTGCGCCGCAAACGCACCAGCGATGGCACTGCATTCCGCTGCAAGGTGCGCTGGGATGACAGCGCCAAGGCGCAACCGACCTACGAACCAATCCTGCTGCCCAGCAAAATCCGGCAACCGATTCTGGCCGGGGGGTGGCTGTAACTTTCCCGCACTGACGCCTGCAGCCACGTGCGCTTTGTTCTCTGGGGGACCTACTGCGACAACGCGCTCGAGAAGCGCACCCCCTATCGCGAGGAGCACCTGGCGGGCTTACAGCAACAGAAGGATCGGGGGGTTCTAATCACCCTGGGGCCCACCGAGGGGAGCACCCACGTGTTCGGCATCTACGAGGCCGAAAGCCAACAACAGGTGGAGGATCTGCTCCACAACGACGTCTACTGGCGCAACGGCATCTGGACCGAGATCCAGGTCTACCCCTGGATTCAGGCGTTCTGATTCAGGCGTTCTGACTCAGGCGTGCTGATTCAGCCCTTCGGCCAGCCCGCCTGACTTTGCTGCCAGACCCAGGCGGCCACCAACTGCACCCCTTCGGGCCCCAGAGCATCGCCGTAGCCGCTCATCTGGCCAATACCTTGGGCGGCGATGGCGGCGATCGCCTCTTCGGAGGCCAGGCCCTGCCGCTCCAGGGCCGCCAGCTTGAGGGTCTTGCCGCGGCGAATGATGTTGCCGCCGTTGACATGGCATCCGGCGCAGTTCATCTCAAACAACTGGGCCCCGTCTGACGCCCAGGCGGCCTGCGGCCAGAGCAGCCCTAGCAGCAGCAGAGCCGCACAGAACCAGCGAAGCAACAAGGGCATGGTCAGCGGGCTCAGAGCACCAAGCGTCAGTCTGCACTGCCCAAGCCCGATGCAAGCACGCTGAAATACAGCCTGAACCTCGGGGCTTCCATGCTGTCGATCCTGCACAGCGCCGACTGGCAGATCGGCAAGCCCTTCGCCCGGGTGCAAGACCCTGACAAACGGGCCCGGCTGCGCCAAACCCGCATCGACTGCATCGCACGCATCGGTGATCGCGCCCAGGAACAGGCCGCCTCGCTGCTGCTGGTGGCCGGAGATCTGTTCGACTCGCCCACCCCCAGCAGCAGTGATGTGAGCGCCGTCTGTCAGGCGATCGGACGTCTGCAAATCCCCGTGCTGGTGATCCCTGGCAACCACGACCATGGGGCTGCGGGCAGTGTCTGGCACCAGGCGTTCTTTCAGGCGGAACAGCAGCGCCGGGCGCCCAACCTGCAGGTGCTGCTCGAACGGAAGCCCCTGGTGCTGCAGCAGGCGATCGTGCTGCCCTGCCCGCTGCTGCGCCGCCACGAGAGTGATGAGCCCACCGCCTGGATCCGCGATCTCGACTGGTCTGAGCTCCCCAGCGACAGACCGCGCCTGCTGCTGGCCCATGGTTCGGTTCAGGGCTTCGGTGCCGATGACCTCGACGCGGATGAGGAGAATCCGGCCAGCGATCGCAACCGCCTGCGCCTGGATCCAAGCTTGGTCGACTTAGTCGACTACGTGGCGTTAGGCGATTGGCATGGGATGAAGCAGGTCAATGCCAAAAGCTGGTACAGCGGCACACCCGAACCCGATCGCTTCCCCCGCAACGCGGACTACCAAGGCGCCCAGGTGTTGGCAGTGCAGGTCAGCCGGGGCGGCATGCCCCAGGTGCACCCGGTGGCGACCGGGGCCCTGCACTGGCTCCACCAACGGGTGGAGTTCAAACAGCCTGAGGATCTGAAGCGCCTGGAGTTGCTGCTGCAGGAGCACCTGGGCGATGAACCAGGCCAGCACCTGCTGTTGCTCGAGGAAAGCGGCAGCCTCAGCTACGAGGCCCACCAGCGCTATGGGGCCCTGCTGGAGCGGCTGGAGGCGCAGTTGTTGCGCCTGAAACGTCGCGGTCGCTGCGGGCTTGCAGCGGATGTCGGCGAGCTCGACCAGCTCACCAGCAGAGCCGATGACCCGCTGATCGCGAGTGTGGCCCGGGGCCTCCAGGCCGACCTCGACAACCGCGAGATGCCGCCGCAACAGCGAGCCCTGTTGCATCAGGCTCTGGCGGAGCTGCACCGCTGCGTGGGGATCTGAGGCGATGCAGCTTCTCTCCTGCCGCCTACAGCGCGTGCGTCTGCACGACGACCTCAGCTTCCAGTTCGGGCGGCAACTGACCCTCATCGGGGGGCCGAATGAATCAGGGAAGAGCACGGTGGTGGAGGCCCTGCATAAGGGTCTGTTTCTGCGATCCACCGCCACCGGTCGTGGGGTAGAGGAACTGCGCTCCCGGCTCTACGGGGGACTACCTGAAATTGAGATCTGCTTTGCAGCCTGCGGGCAACACTGGACCCTGCGCAAACGCTTCGCGGGTGCGGGTGGCACCTGCCAATTGAGCACCCCCGCCGGCGAGAGCCTCAGGGGTTCGGCCGCGGAGGAGCGCCTGGCCGAACTGTTGGGCATGGAGGGGCCGGTGGAGGGGCGCCGGATCAATCAACTGCCGGAGCGCTGGGCCCACCTGTGGGTGCGGCAAGGGGAATCGGGGGCCAATCCCCTGGCGGGCAAACCCGAGAGCTACGACTACGAACGGCTGATCACTCGCCTGCAGGGACAAAGCAGCAGCGAAGCCCTGCAGTCCACCCGCGACAGTCAGGTGCTGGAGCAACTGCAACAACGGATTGCCCCGCTGTTCACGGCCACAGGGCGCATCAAGGCGGGCTCTCCTCTAGCCCAGGCGATCGAGCTGGAGAGTAACGCCCAGCGCAAGCTCGAGCAGGCACTGCAACGACTCCAGGATCTGGAGCAGGCGATGGAGCGCTGGCGCAGCCTTAGCGAGCAATTGGAGCGGATCGAGCAGGATCAGCTCCCCGGGCTACGCCAAGAACTCCAGCAACAGCAACACCTGCGCCTGCAAAGGGCGGAGCTGGAGCCCCTGCAGCTGCAGATCAACAACCTGCGTGACCGCAACCGGCAACGCCTCGAGCTGGAGCAGAAACAACAGCAGCAGAGTCAGGAACAGGCGCAACTTCAACAAGAGCTGGAGCGCCTGGATCACAGCCTGAGTGAGCAACTGCAGCAGCAGAACACCAGACAGAAGAACATCGATGCCCAGCAGCAACGCCTCAAACAACTGCGCAGCGGACAGGATCTGGCACAGCTGCTCCTGGATCTGGCGCAGCTCCAAGGGGAGCAGGAGCAGCTGGAAGCCCACCAGCAACGCCTGCAATTCCTGCAGCAGCAGGCTCAGGGCCTGAAGGATGCCCTGGCCCAAATGCCTCCGATCACCGCTGATCAGGTGCGAAGCCTGCGGCGGGCCGAACAGGCCCTGGCCCAAGCCAACGCCCGCTGCGAGGCCATGGCCGCCAGCCTGGAGGTGCTGGAAGCTGACCAACCGATCCGAGCCGACGCTGCCCTTCTGCAGGTGGGCGATCGCCAACAGCTGACCGAAGCGACGGAACTCCGCGTGGGAGAGGGAGTGCGCCTGCGCTTAAGCCCCGGGGGTGGCCAGGCTTTGCCCCAGGCCAAGCAGGAGCTGCAGGAGTGCCGCCGCACCTATCAAACACTGTTGGAGAGCCTTGGCGTCTCGGACAGCGAGGCAGCGGAGACAATCGAGCTGCAACGCCGAAGCCATGAGAGGGATCTGGCCAATCTGCGTCAGGCGGCCCAGGAGATCCCCTGGTCGGGGCTGAAGGAGCGACTGGAGGCCATCGCCCCGCGCCGCCAGCAATTACGGCAGCGCCTCCAGGAGCAGTCTGAGGTCCTGGAGCAGTGGAGCCAGGAGCATCCCCGGGGGGATCTGCTCCAACTCGAGCGTGCTGGCCTGGAGCAATGGCAACAATCGCTGCGTCGCGATGCTCTGGAACTGGAGCGGGAGCTGGGGCTCGCCCAGCGGGAGCATCAGCAACTCCAACACCAACTGCAGCAGCACCGTGACGGCCTGCAGACCAAGCGCAACCGGATGGAGCAACTGAGCGGAGCCTTGGCCCTGCTCAAGGAGCGCCTGGAACCCATGCAGCCCGTAGGGCAGGACGCGGAGCTGGAACTGCAACTGGAGAGCCAGTTGCAGCAACGGTTGCAGCAGCTCGCCTTGGTGGAGCAGGAGCTTGAGCAACGGCTCCAGCAGCGCCGATCAGCCGAGGGTGGGGAACCGACAGCTGTCGACATCCTGCTGGAGCAGACGATTAAGAGAAAAGATCAACTGCTTAGCGAGCGGGGCCAATGCGAGCAGCTGTGCACCAGCCTGGGCTCCAGCAATCCCGCGGCGGAGCTGGAGCAGGCCCAGGCCGATCTCGAACAAGCCAGCACGGAACGGGATCGCCTTGAGCTGGAGGGGCGGGCGCTGCTGTTGCTCCAGGAACGCTTCCATGAGGCCCAAACGCAACTGTCGAACCGCTATAGCGAACCGTTGCGCACCGCCATGAACCCCTACCTGGCACTGCTCGTGGGAGAACCGCAGCAGGCCCTCCTGAACTTCGACCCCCAAGAGGGCTTCAACAAGCTGCAATTGCTCCAGCAGCGCGAGGCCTATGACTTCGATCGCCTCAGCGGGGGGATGCGCGAACAAATGGCCGGGGCCCTGCGCCTGGCGATGGCGGAGGTGCTGCAGGGCGCTTACGACGGCGTGCTGCCCCTGGTGTTCGACGACGCCTTCACCAACACAGACCGTGATCGGCTCAGCTTGCTGCAGGGCATGCTGCAGCGCGGCATGGACCAGGGCGTGCAGGTTGTTCTGCTCAGCTGTCACCCCGAGGATTACAGGCCCGCATGGTTTGAGCCGAGCCGTGCCCCTGAATTAAAGGCACAAAAAAATCCCCCCGAGTTGCTCGAGGGGATCGAGAGGATTGAAGTGCGGTTAACCCGTTAATCCTCAGATCTCAAGCTTCGTCTTCGTCGGTTCCGCCAACAGGGATCAGACGAATCTGCTTGCGGCCCAGCTTGATCTCAAATTCATCACCGGGTTGCAGATCGAGCATGGCGGTATAAGCCTTGCCAATCAGCAGGTTGCCGTTGCCCTGAACAGTGGCCACGTAGCTGAGCTTGCGACCACCCTTGCCAACGTTGCTGCTCACACCAAGCTCAACGCCCTTCGCTTCGAGAAGGGCTTCGTAGAAGGCCGTGAAGTTCAGCCGATCACCACCACCTTTCTTCGTGGAGACATAGCCACAAGCGCGGACGATCTCCGACTTCCCTACATCGCCCAGCTCTTTAACCTTGGCCAGCAATTCAGAACCGGTGAGCATTGATCTAAAGGGTTGCCCCCAACTGCGCCTGAAACATACAACACGACTGATCAAGCTGCTAGGACCTGAGCTGAAAAAGCTCAGATCATCCGGTTGAATTGACACGAAAGAACTGATCCGATGCCTTCAATCCGGGCCATGGCTGGGGAGGATCATCATCACGTGATGGCCATCTATGAAGCGGCCGTCCTGAGTTGCGAGCCAACGCTGTATACCCGAGCACAAAAACAAGCTTGGGCCGCCCAATCTTCAGGGCTCGGTGAAGCGCTGCGGCGGGGCAAGGGTCTGGTGAGCTGCAGCGCGGATGGATCCGTGCAAGCCTTTGCCCTTCGAGAACCACAGGATCGACTGGCCCTGCTCTACTGCCATCCCCAGGCCCAACGGCAGGGGCATGCCAAGCAGCTTCTGGCCGCCGTTGAGGCTCAAGCACGAGAGGATCAGTGCCTGTTCCTGCGCACGGAGGCCAGCTTTGTGTCCAAGCCCCTTCTGCTGAGGCAGAACTGGAGCGTGCGCTGGCGCGAGGAGCTGTTGATCAACGGGGTGCGCTTTGAGCGCTTCAACCTCTGGAAGCCGATACTGCAGGAATGGCCGAGGCTCAACTCCAGCAATTCCTGAAAAAGATTCAGCAGCTCAATGCCTTCGTGGCGCTGAGTGAAGCGCAACCGGCGCTGCGGGAGGCCCTGCGGAACTGCGACAGTCACCACGACGTGGTGTCGCTGGCCTCGCAATTTGGCTTTGACATTGGCCGGCGTTGGGGTGACAACATCACACCGGTTGCCGAACCGCGAGTCAGCCGCGACGGCCAGACCAATCTGTTCAGCAGCCCATGCCCAGCCTCTGACAGCGAACGGATCGACATCCTTGCCCAGGGGAGCCATTGGCGCCTGGAGCTGATTCATTCCTGCAACACGGCGAGCGACTGGTATGACCAGGAAGACCAGGAATGGGTGCTGCTGTTAAGGGGGAGTGCCTGCCTGCAATTTGAGGACGAACCCGATCACCGCGATCTCTGTGTCGGCGATCTTCTCTCAATCGCTCCCCACCGTCGCCATCGGGTGGTCTCTACCGATCCTGCTCCGGGGACCCTGTGGCTGGCCCTATTCGTGTCGGTAGACGCTTGAGGTGCGATTGCCGCACCAACCAGTAGGCGGCAGCAAGAGACACGATCGCAAAACCAAGACCAATCAGATCCGCGGGGTTTTTCTGAACACCCGGCGGCATCACGATCACCTTTCGGGCCACAGCGGTGAGAGCAGTGACCAGCACCAGCTCGATCTGCACCACGTGCTCCCGCAGATAGGCGGTGAGGTTCTGCAGCACCTCCAGGGCAATCAGGATCACCAGCACCTGATCCAGCAGCCGCACCAAACCTTCGCCGGTCCAGTTCACCTGCAGATCCAGCAGATCACTGCCAAGGAAGATCAGCAGCTGCAGCGTGGCGACCACCAGCACCAGCGTGAGCGTGGTGGAGAGCACCTTGGCGAGAGCCCGCTCAAAGCTGGTGATGCCCCGCAGAAAGAGCCGATCGCTAAGCAGCTTCATCAATTCTTGAAGGGTTCGTATTGAGGCTTTGCCGGGGTGTCTCCCGGGGGATTCACCAACTTGGTGTCACAGCTGATGCTTCCATCCGCACCCCGCACACAGTTTTTGGGCTCCACCGTGGTGGACGGCCCAACGTTGCTGCCGGGGCCCCAGAGAAAACTCTCCGCCTGGGCCATCGCTCCATGGCCGAACCCGGCCCCCAGCACCAGCATCAACGACGCAGCGCCGCCGCCCAACACGCGAATCGTGGTCATCGCTCCACCCAGGAATGCCCCCACTTTGGCGTGTTTGCCGAGAGGCGTCAGGCGTCGCCGATGTCGAGCCGAATTTCCTCAAGCAGAAGATCCAGCTGCCCCAGGGCATCCTCAGGACCACTCATGGTCGGCAGAGCATCCACCTCTCCACTGTCCTCGCGATGCCAGAGGTCTTCAATCTCACAGAGCCGTTCCGCTAAACCCACGAGGCCGTCCTTGCGGTAGGTGCGATCGAGTTCATCCAGCAGCACGGGCATGCGGATCGAGCTGGCCCGCAGAGCGCGGCGCAGATCGGCCTGGGTCCTTCCGCTGTGCCGGAGCCAGTCCTTGAGAAACGACTGCAGTTCGTCCAACTGCTCGGTGGTGAGGGCCGCCATCAGCGAACCGGAGGAAACCAGCGATCCAGTTTGCGCTGCGCCCGCAAGCGAATCGACTCCGTGCGGTGCTGGGCGCAGAGACCAAGCAGGGCGGTCAACGCCACCAGGTCATCACTGAAGCCGGCGGCGGGAATGAAGTCGGGAATCAGATCCGTGGGAATCAGCAGATAGGTCAACGCCGCCAGCATCGTCAGGCGCACCTGCGGGGGCGTTTGGGGATCCAGCAGCAATTCGAGGCACTCGAGGGCTGGCCTGGCCAGTCCCCTGCCGGCCCGCCTGAGCAGACGGCGCAAGGCCCCTTCATCCACCTCCGTGCTCTCCAGCACCGGCGTGTCAATCGGCCCTGTCCCCATCGTTGCCGCGGGATCAACAGACATCAGCTGAACTCAGCCCCTGCAGTGATCCCATTCTGCTGGCCTTACTGAACGGCGCTGCCGGCCTCCACCAATCCGCTCTGGATGCCGGCCTTGCGCAGTTTGCGCAGCGCCCGTTGCACCACCTGGCGGCAGTACTCCCTGCTGCATCCCAGCAGACGGGCCACCTCCGCCAGGGTGCGCCATTCATGGCTGCCGTCGAGCCCGAAGCGGAGCATCACCACGGTGCGCTCCTTCGGGGTGAGGTTGGACTGATCGAGCAGGGTCCAGACCGCGGCATTGCGCTCCGCCAATTCGCAGCGCTCCATGGGCGGGAGCTCCTCACTGGGGAGCACATCCACCAGCTCGGTGGGGTCGGATTTCGACTTCACAATGCCCTGCAGACTCACGGTCACAGAGCGCAGTTCACAACCGAGCAAATCCTCTATTTCATCAAGGGGCAACGCCAGGGCCGTGGCCAGCTGTTGAGCCGTGGGGGCCATGCCATTGCGCTGCATCAAGCGCGCTTTTGCCGCGCGCAGCCGTGTGAGTTTTTCATTCACATTTACAGGAATTCGAATCGTGCGGCTCTGGGTAGAGAGCGCACGATTGAGACCCTGACGAATCCACCAGTAGGCATAGGTGCTGAAGCGATGGCCACGGGTGGGGTCGTATTTCTCGACAGCCCGGGTGAGGCCAAGGGTGCCCTCCTGAATCAGATCCAACAGGTCAAGACCCTTGCCCTGGTAGCGCTTGGCCAAGTTGACCACCAGCCTGAGGTTGGCGGTGATCATCTGATCTTTGGCTCGTTCGCCAACACGCATCGTGCGTTTCTCGATGTCGTTGTAGCTGCATGCCTCCCCGACACCACCAGCCATAGCGCAGCGCTCATGCAACTGCACCATCGCTTGTACCTTGCGGCCAAGCATCAACTCTTGCTCGGGAGTCAACAACTGATGACGTCCGATTTCCCCGAGGAATGCACTCAGCGAGCTGGCCATGATTGCGCGGTCTGCTGTTTTGAACCTAGAAGCTTTTTCGCTCTCCGATGAAAGCAACTAAAAAGCTTCCAAGTTTCAGCCTTGCTTCGCAAATACAGATTTGCTTTGCATCTTCACGATGCCTACCAATGCCGAACAACAAACAGTGCATGACCAGCCCTCGCTACGGTCAGAGGCCAGCTACGCACCAACCATGTCCGCCCTCTCGGCCCTGCTCGCCGATCTCTCCCCCGAAGTGCTGCCCCGGGCGGGTGTGGCCTACGTGCACTACCTGAGCTTCATGCTCTGTTTTGGCGCCCTGGTGCTGGAGCGCCGCCTGATCCAGCCCAACCCCAACCGCAAGGACGCCACCTTGATGGTGATCACCGATGTGGTGTATGGCATGGCCGCCCTGGCCCTGCTGGTGAGCGGCATCCTGCGGGTGATGTACTTCGGGCAGGGCGGCGCCTTCTACACCGAGAACCCCCTGTTCTGGTGGAAGGTGGGGATCTACCTCTCCGTGGGTGGCCTCTCCCTCTACCCAACGATCACCTACATCACTTGGGCGATCCCCCTGCGCAAAGGTGAGCTTCCCCAGGTGAGCGAAGCCCTCGCCAAGCGACTGGCCTGGATCCTGAACATTGAACTGGTGGGCTTCGCCCTGATCCCCCTGCTCGCCACCCTGATGGCCCGAGGTGTGGGACTGCCTGCCTAACGCAATGGAGCTGCCACCGCCCGCCTGCCCCGCTGCAGCCGAGGTGCGTCCCTGGTCGAGCCCTGGCCCCCTGCTCCGCGACCAGCCTGCTGCTCCTCCAAGCGAGCACGACTACCGGCATCAGTTGAAACCCACGAGCGCGGGGTGGCCTCGCCGCGATCACTGGTGTGTGTGGGTGCAACCGGTGCTGGAGCAGGGGCCTGCGGCGCTCTGGGCCGAACGCTGGCATCAGGCGGTGCAGTCCGCCCTGGCCACCTGGCAGCAGCATCTACGGATCACTCTGGTGAGCGACCCCGCACAAGCCCAGGTGCGTGTGGAGCGGCGTCGCCCCCCTCTGCTGAACAGACGAGCCAGCAACGGGCGGGCGATTTTGGAACTGCAACAGGTGCAGCGCGGGCAGGGCTGGCAGTTGGAGCCGAAAGTCAGCGTGCTGATCAGCCCGGGACAGGCCCAACGGGCGATTGAGGCCACGAGCCTTCACGAGCTCGGCCATGCCTTCGGGCTCTGGGGCCACAGTGATCAAGCCGGAGACGCGATGGCAATCAAACCCGGCCCCACTCCGATCCTCAAGCTCAGTGCTCGGGATCAGCGAACCCTGCGCTGGCTGCAGCAGCAGCCCGGGTTGAATCCAGCCCCCTCGCCATGAGCCCTCCCAAGCGCACGATCTCGGATCTGTTTTTGCGGCGGCCGGTGCTGAGCCTGGTGCTCACCGCCCTTCTTCTGCTGCTGGGGGCCCTGAGCCTGCTGCAGCTGCAGGTGGAGAACCTGCCTGCGATCGCACCGGGGCGAGTGAGCGTGAGCAGCACCTATCCCGGCGGCAGCCCCGAAGTGGTGGAACAAGGGGTCACGGCCCTGCTGGAGCGCCAACTCAACGGGCTCGAGCGGCTGGACAGCATCCGCTCCACCAGCACCTCAGGCAGCAGCAGCATCAACCTCAGCTTCCGCGGCGGGGCCCCGGAGCTCAACCAGGTGAACGCCCAGAACGAGGTGAGCCAGGTGCTGCGCCAGCTCCCGGCCCAGGTGGCCCGGTTGGGGGTGCAGGTGCGCCGCAGCTCCGACGACCTGTTGATGGTGCTCAGTTTCAGCGCTGAGAACGGTCGCTACAGCGATCTGTTCCTGAGCGGCTGGGTGAACCAGGTGGTGAAGGAACGCCTGCAACGGGTGGAGGGGGTGGGGAACGTGACCCTCTTCGGTGGCAGCCCTCTGGCCTTCCGCCTGTGGCTGAATCCGGCGGCTCTGCTGGAGCGCCAGCTCACCATCGGTGATGTACGCCAGGCCCTAGAAGCCCAGAACGTGCTCGCCGCCCTCGGGCAGGTGGGCGAGGAACCGGTCCCGCCAGGACAGGTCACCGCGCTGCCACTGCAGATGGAAGGGCGCCTGCGTAGCCCTGAGGAACTCGAGCAGCTGGTGGTGGGGCGCGGCCCCGAAGGTGGGGTGGTGCTGCTGCGCGATATCGGCCGGGTGAGCCTGGGCAGCGAGAGCTACAGCAACGTGGCCACCAACCTCAAGGGGGACCCCACCGTGGCCCTGGGGGTGTTCCAGCGCGATGGCAGCAACGCCCTCCAGGTGAGCGAGGCTGTGGAGCGCGCCCTGGCGGATCTCGAGCCCCGCTTCCCTCCTGGGGTGGATTTGCAGCTGATCGTGAATGAGGCCGACACGGTGCGACAAAGCATCGGTGAAGCCGCCGCCAGCCTGCGGGATGCGGTGCTGCTGGTGTTCCTGGCTCTGTTGCTCGGGCTGGGCAACAGCCGATTGGCCTTGATCAGCGCCCTGGCGGTGCCGGTGTCTCTGCTGGGTTCGATCACCCTGATCAACTTGAGTGGCACCTCGATCAACACCCTCAGCCTGTTTGGCATGGTGCTGGCCTCGGGCCTGGTCGTGGACGACGCCATCGTCGTGAGCGAAGACATCGGCCGCCGCCTCGAGCAGGGGGCCTCACCGCTGGCGGCAGCCCGAGAGGCCATGGCCGAGCTGGGTGGAGCCGTAGTGGCCACCTCCCTGGTGCTGCTGGTGGTGTTCATCCCGGTGCTCGGCATGCAGGGCAGCGTGGGCCGTCTTTACGCCCCGATTGCCATCACCATTGGCGCCACGATCGTGGTGTCGACCTTCAACGCCATCAGCTTCACGCCGGTGGCCGCCAGCCGCATCCTGCATGCAGAGCAGCGGGAACCCGCCTGGCTGCTGCGCTGGATTGATCCGCCACGGCGCTGGCTGGAATCGCTGGAGCAGCCCTACGGCCGCTGGCTTGAACGCAGCCTGCAGCAGAGGAGCCGCCTGCTGATTGCCCTGGCCCTGGGCCTGGTGCTCACCGCCGTGGGCCTCAGCCTGCGGCCCAGCGCCTTCATCCCCCAGGAGGACAACGGGCAACTGCGCGGGGTGGTGGTGCTGCCCGAAGGCTCGGCTCTGCAGCGCACCCAGACCGTGATGGAGCAGGTGCGCAGCACCCTGGCGGCGGAGCCGGCTCTGCGCAGCGCCAACTTCTACGCCGGCCGCTCCTTTGGCGATAGCAGCCCCAACAAGGGCCTGGTCTTTGTGCGGCTGCACCCGATCGGCCAGCGCGGCGAAGGCCAGCCCTCCACCGCCGAGGTGGTTCAACGGCTCAATCGCCAGCTTCAGAAGAGGGTGCAAGGGGCGGTGGTGATGCTGAGCGAAGCCCCGACCGTGCGCGGCTTCAGCAGCGAAGGGGGATTGGAGCTGGAACTGCTCGACATCAGCAATGGACAACTGAGCATTCAGCAGTTCGCCCAGCAGGCCCAACGCTTCATCCAGGCGGCCAATGCCAGCGGGCAGTTCACCCGGGTCTCCACTCGCTTCAATGCCGATTCGCCGGTGTTGCGGCTGGAACCCGATCGCCTGCAGCTGGCCTCCTTGGGCGTGGATCTCGATGAGCTGGTGGCCACTCTGCAGTCGAGCTTCGGCAGCACCTATGTGAACGACAGCTTTGAAGGCGATCAAGTCCGCCGCGTGATCGTGCAACTGGACGGCCAGGGCCGCCGCGATGTGAACGACGTTCTGGCCCTGCAGGTGCGTAACCGCAGCGGAAAGCTGATCCCGATTGGACAGGTGGTGCAGGTGGTGCCCTCCACGGGGCCAAGCGTGATCAACCACAGTCGCCTGGTGCGCTCGATCACGATTCAGGCCCTGCCGGGGCCTGGCGTAAGCAGCGGCCAGGCGATGGCCAGCCTCGAGCAGATCCAACGGCAGCAGGGCAGCAATGTCGAACTGGCCTGGGCCGGATTAGCCCGCGAGGAGCGCCAGGCCGGCGGCGGCAGCATCCGGGCTTTTGCCCTGGCGGTTCTGGTGATGGGCCTGCTGCTGGGTGCCCTCTACGACAACCTGCTCGATCCGGTGATCATCCTGATCACGGTGCCCCTGGCCCTCCTGGGGGCGTTGGCAGGCCTGACTCTGCGCGGCCTGCCCCTGGATGTCTATGGCCAGATGGGCCTTCTGGTGCTCGTGGCCCTCGCCGCCAAGAACGGAATCTTGATCGTGGAATTCGCCAATCAACGCCTGCGCGAAGGGTTGACCCTGGATGCGGCGATCCGCGAAGCCTCGATCAGCCGATTGCGGCCAATCCTGCTCACCGCCATCTCCTCTCTGGCGGGCTTCCTGCCGCTGCTCCTGGCCAGCGGGGCCAGCGCCAGCAGCCGCATCAGCATCGGCACGGTGGTGTTCTCCGGTTTGCTGGTGGCCACCGTGTTGAGCCTGTTTGTGGTGCCCGCTGTTTACCGCCTGATCAAGGGCTGGGAGCTCTCGAGGCCCCAGCGCCGCGCGCATGCAGGTCAGCATGGCTAAATCCTTGAGCCTCGCGATGCCGAGCGGCCTGAAGCTGGCGATGCGTGCAGCCGTGCTGGCCAGCGTGGTGTCTGGCTGCAGCCAACCGGGAGGTCGCCCTCCCATGGGCGTGAAGGCTGAGCGGCCTCGGCAGGAAGCCTTTGTGCGCAGCCTCGACACGGTGAGCACCCTGGAGGCCACCAAGGAGATCGAACTCGCCTCCCAAGCCGGCGGGCGAGTGCAACAGGTGCTGGTGCAAGGAGGCAACAGCGTGCAGGCCGGGCAACTGTTGGTGGTGCTTGATCAAACGCAGCTCAGAGCTGATGTCGCCGCCCTGCGAGCCGCCGCCGAAACCGATGCCCTCACCTATCAACGCTTCAAGGGGTTGGTGAGCCAGGGAGCGGCCACCGCCCTACAGCGTGATGAGGTGCGGGCCAAGGCGATTGGCTCCCAGCAGGCCCTGCGCGCCAAACAGGCCGATTTGGCCTACAAGGATGTCCGAGCCCCGATCAGCGGGGTGATGGGCGATGTGACGATCAAGCCCGGCGATGTGGTGCAGGCGGGCACACCTTTCAGCCGCATCATCCGCAACGAACAGCTGCAGGCCCGCATCGATATTCCAGCCAACCAGGCCAATGCGATCACCAAGGGCCAGCGGGTCCAACTGCTGGATGGCCTCAACCCCCGCCCCCTGGCGGAAGGTCGGATCAACCTGATCGACCCCGGCGTCAACAACGCCAGCCAGACCCTGCTGGCCAAGGCGACCATCGCCAACCCCCAGGGCCTCCTGCGCAACGGCCAACGTCTGCGCACCCGGGTGATGCTCGGAGCAGAACGGCAATGGGCCGTTCCGTTTGCAGCCGTGACCCGAAGCTTCGGTCAGAGCTTCATCTTCGTGGTGGGAAGCCTTGAGGATCTGGAACGAGATCCGGGCAAAGCCGATCTGAAGGCGCTGCGCCGCCTGCCCAAAGGCACCCTGTTGGCCTTGCAGAAGCCGGTGTCCCTCGGTCCGCTCCAGGGGGGGCTTTATCCAGTCCTCTCCGGCCTAAGCAGCAATGAACGGGTGATCCTCAGCGGCAGCATGGGGGTGCGGCACGGCAGTCCGATTCGACTCAAACCCTGAGCAGCAGCTCTGATCAGCTCCGGCGGGGTGCCCCTCGCCGCTGGGCCAGCACCTGTTGCACCTGCCTCCAGCTCACGCCGTGATGGGCCAGGGCCACCTGCAGATGGAAGACAATGTCGGCCGCCTCCCCCGCCATCTCCTCGGGGTTGTTGTCCTTGCAGGCCATCACGAACTCGGCACTTTCTTCTCCGATCTTTTTGAGGATGCGGTTGTCTCCGCCCTCCAGCAGCTTGTTGGTGTAGCTACCCGGTTCGGGCTGATCCCGCCTCCCCTCGATCACCCGCATCAACTCCGTGCAGACATCCGCCGGCGGCGGGGCTGCCTCTGCACCGCCGGCACTGGGGGACGGGCCGTCGTCGTAGAAGCAGCTGCGGGCCCCGGTGTGGCAAGCCACATCGCCGGTCTGCTCGATTGTGAGCAGCAACACATCGGCGTCGCAGTCGTAGCGCAGGCCCCTGAGGATCTGGATGTGCCCACTGGTGGCACCCTTGTGCCACAGCTCCTGACGGGAGCGACTCCAGTAGTGCACCTCTCCGCTGGCCAGGGTGCGCTGAATCGCTTCCTGGTTCATCCAGGCCACCATCAGCACCGCTCCATCGAGCCAGTCCTGGGCCACGGCGGGGATCAATCCGGCCTCGTTAAAACGAAGCGAACGGATCAGGGCTGGATCGGGGGGCTGAAATGATGCCTGCAAGGGCCTTCATCGATCTGCACCGATTCTCCCGCACCCTCCCCCAGGCATGACCGCCGCTTACACCTGCAGCAAGACCTTCAGCGGCTACCCCTGCTGCCATCGGCAGTGGAGGCATCCCGGACACTGCCGCTTCGTGCACGGCTACAGCCGCAGTTTCAGCTTTTGGTTCCAGTCCAAAAGCCTCGATGCCAACGGTTTTGTGGTGGATTTCTCCAGCCTGTCTGCCCTGGAGGCGCGGCTTGCCGAGCAGTTTGACCACACCTTTCTGGTGAATGCCGATGACCCGCTGCTGGAGCAATGGCAGCGACTGCATCAGCAGGGTGCCCTGGACCTGCGGGTGATGGGCAATGTGGGGATGGAAGCCAGTGCCGAACTGGTGTGGGGCTGGGCGAATGACCTGCTTCAAAGCCGCGACGGCGGCCGCAGCTGCTGCTGGAAGGTGGAAGCCCGGGAAAACGAGAAAAACGCTGCCTGCTTCGAAGCGGTGCCGGAGTGGTTCAAGCTGACTTGACGCCCCCACACTCCTTCCAGGAACTCAACAACTGGGCCAGTTCCGCTTTCATCGCCACCAACTCCGTTAAGCGCTGATCGATCGATTGGATCCGCGTCTGAATGCTGGTCTTCAACGCAGTGCAATTGCAGTGTCCGGATCGCCGAACATCAAGGATGCGCTTGAGCTCGGGGAGGGGAACGTCCATGGCACGGAGCGCACGAATCAAACCCAGCTCATTCACGACGTCGGGATCGAACAGGCGGTAGCCACCAGACGATCGACCCACCGTTTCGATCAGACCTTCATCGCAGTAGAAGCGCACCGTCTTCACCGGCAAGCCCGATGCCTCCGCCACCTGGCCGATTCGCAGGGCCGGAGCATCCATCTCAAACCCTCCACAAGCAGGAATCTGGAACAACCCTAGACAGATCAGACCGGTGACGATCTGAGGACATCAAGACTCCGCCAGACCCATCCAACTGGAGAGTTGACCTAGATTTACGCTGCGTCAAACCCGGACATGAAACGGTTTCTCCAGTTGATTGGCTTGGCCAGCATGGCCATCAGCATTCAGCTGTTTGGAGCCGCCCACGCCAAAACCGAGGGAGTGCCTGCCCTTTACGCCACCAAAGCGGAAGCCGAGGTCGCCGCCAAGAAGCACTTCAACTGCACCGGAGCCCACCAGATGGGCAACCAATGGATGCCTTGTTCGAAGCATGGGCAATCCAGCGGTCACTCCCAGCACACCCACTGAGATCGAGCATGAGCAGCTGCGGCGAACCGCCCAAGCTGATTGCCATCGGCATCGCTCCGCTGGGAATCATTTCCATCGGCGTGGTGCCGATGGGAGTGGTGAGCATTGGCGTGGTGCCGATGGGAGTGCTCAGCCTCGGCGTGGTGGGCATGGGCGTGGTGAATGCCTGCGTGGTGGGCATGGGCGTTGTGGTGGCTGGCCTCAACGCCATGGGGATCTGGACCCTCAGCCCAGCCAATGGGCATCAACACCACAGCAGCGTCGCCGCCCAGGAGCAGCTGCTCGCCTATCCCAGCAAGCAGGTCGCCCTCGAAAAGGCGCGCGCACTCGGCTGCGAGGGCGTGCACGCCATGGGCGACCTCTGGATGCCCTGCTCAGAGCACCCAGTGCAACAGTCCACTCACCAACACTGATCCCATGAACGCCCTGCGCAGCCTCAGCCTGGCCCTGGTGGCCACCGTCTTTGCCACAACGTCGTCCGCTCTTGCCTGTGGCGGCGGCGGTTCCGGCGGGTATCGCAAACCGGCCCGCCCCGAGCAACAGCAACACAGCTCGTCTGCCCCGGCCACGGAGCGAGGAACGACCGCCCCGCAAAACGCTCCGCAGTAGGAGCGTTTCAGGTCACTGCCTGGTGAAGAAGTGCTTCTACTCAGAAGCGGAAGCTCGTCTTCACCAATCCTCCGAACTGGCGGAAGCTTTCTCCTGCGGGTGTTTGCTGGCCAAGGGGACGGCTCAGATAGATCAAAGCCGGCGTCACAGTGATGTTGTCAGTGACCTGGAACTTGTACCACCACTCCCAAACGTAATTACCGTCGTTTGGCGTAACGCCGCCTGTGAGGGCTGTGGCGAAGACAGGCTGGGCTACAGCGAAGCCAAAGTCATTGCCTTTTCGGAAGACATCCCACCACTCCAAGCCCGCCATCCAGGATTGACTGGTGCTCAAACTTCCTACAGGCTGGGCAACACTGTAAGTCGTGCTATTGAGACCCCAACCAAGACTCAAGGAAGGCCACCAGCCGCTCTGCAAGGGCTGCCAGTAAGCACTTAAACCAATTGCGTTGGTTTTGGCACTTGGATTGTGGTCAATGGCGCCATGCACAAAAGGCGTAGTTCCGGGAACAAACTGACTATCAGGTTGCACATAGTTCCAGATCGCGGCCAAGCCCCACTGCTCTTTCTGATAGGCAACCTGAACGGTTCCAGTGGCACCAGAGAACTGATTACCAATTCCTCCTCCTCCCTGCGGTTCTGGAACCGAAGGATTACCGGATTCACCATTTGAGGCCACGTAATTCGCACTGACGCTCAAACCACCGGTTTGCCACCAGGCGCCAGCGCCGGCTCCAAGGTTCTTGCTGTAGGCCCCCGGAGCTCCATTGACCGTCATCACGTTGAGGATGGTGTCAGCCGGATACACGCTGGGCCAGAGCGCCAGCATGTCTTCCTGGCCAACACGCCCCCCGAGGGTGAACGTGAACTGCCCCAAAGGAAACCGGTAAAAGATTTTGTTGATATCCACCAGATCAGGCCCTGCATCTTCCTGGAAGGCAATTTCCAGCTCAGACAGAGCAAGCGCATGGGGCGTGCCTCCAAAAACGCTTCCCTGAAAGTTACCCGCCCTCACATTGGTGCGTAGCAGATCTTTTCCGGTAAAACTGGTATCGAAGGTGAGCTGAACATCGTAGTTAAATGTTGTCGCATTAGGCAGCGCAAAGGTTGGCGAATAGGTGCTATTTCTCCTTGCAGTGTTGGCGCCAGTGTTAACCGCCGATCCCGTGAAGGAATTGGCGCCGATGACGTAGGTCGCCAATCCCGAAAGCTTGGTGGTGGTGGAGAACTGAGTTGCTTCCAGTTCGCCCACGCGGGCCTCGAGGCCATCCACGCGGCCACGCAGAACGGCGAGTTCCTTCTCGAACTCCTTCATCAGGCGCTTGAGCTCGTCGGTCACTTCGGTGATCCGGTCGAGGCAAGCGTTCAGCAGGGCGGCCGCTTCATAGCGGGTCATCGCACGGCTGCCGCGGTAGGTGCCGTTGGGATAGCCGGCCACGCAGCCGTAGCGCTCGATCAGGTTGCTCAGAGCCTGATAAGCCCAGTCGGTGGGCTGCACGTCGGAGAACTGGGTGACCGAAGTCACCTGCTCTTTGCTGCCGTATCGAGAAATGCCGCGCTCACCCCCCGCAAACACAGGAGCGGAATCCTGTGCCGCCAACACCGCCAGCCCGCAGACAGAGACAACAGCAGAACGCAAGGAGGGCATGAAGACAACCAGACAGACGCCCTAGAGGCGCCAACTCGGAAATAATCCCCCATCCCTCCAGCAGGGCTGCCTTAAAGGAGCCTTTTATCAGGAATTCGGCACCTCGGACGGCAATCCATGCCGCTGAGTCCCAGAACGGTCGCATAGACGACAGATGGGTCTCAAGGGTCGTGACTTAAGATTCTCTTCCGATTTCCTTTGCGGAAGCTGTCTTGCCAGTCGCCCTCCTGGTTCCAGCCCTCCAGTTGCTCAATCCGATGCCAGGGGTGGTCACCCAGGACGTGCGCACGGGACATCCAGCGATCGACATCGCCTGCACGGTGGGAACCCCGGTGCATGCCGCCCACGACGGCATCGGACGGGTGGAGCGCAGCTACACCCACGGGATCACGTTTGTGCTGGCGGGTGAAGACGGCCTGCAGACCAGCTACAGCCACCTCCATAGCGCCCAGGCGGCCGGCCGCTACAGCCGCGGCGATCTGATCGGCACCTGCGGCAATACAGGGATCTGGAGCAGTGGTCCCCACCTGCATTTCGAGAGCAACCGGCCGGAACTGCTGAGCAACCTGGCCTCCCCGGCCATCCCCAGCAAGGTGCCCGCCGCCGTGCCGGTGGCTGCCATTGGCGGCTCACCGATCGCCGTGAAGAAGCGGCCGTAGGGGCAAGAGCGCCAGGCAAAGCACCCCGATCAAGGGGCCCGGCGGCAGGTTGATGCTGGGCTGAATCGCCAGCCAGAAGCCCGCTCCACTGAGGGCGGTGCCGGCCAGGGCCGAGCGCCAGAGCGCCTGTCTCAAACTCCTGGCGCCCGCTAACGCCAGCAGGGCTGGTGCTGCCATCAGACCAATCACTAGGACCACACCAACGGCCGTCATCGCGCTGACCACGGTGAAGGCCGTGATCAGGGTGAGCAGTAAACGCAGCCGCCGCACCGGCAACCCGGCGCTGGCGGCCCCCATCGGATCCACGCCGAGATACACGTATTGGCGGTAACGCAGCAGCACCAGCA
>VGPT01000001.1 GCA_016882485.1 Cyanobacteria bacterium M_surface_10_m1_298 | reverse complement strand
AGGGTTTTGGTGCCGCCGATGTCGCCGGCTAGAAGGGTGGCCATCAGCCCAGGGGCAGACCTGCACTCCGATCCTGATTGGCGCGGCTCGCCGCGGCCACAAGATCAGCCAGCGCCACGCTGCCCAGGTCACCCTCTCGGCGGCTGCGCAGGCTGATCTGCTGGCTTTCAGCTTCTTTGGCGCCGATCACCCCGAGAACGGGAATCTTCATCTGCTCGCCATTGCGGATCAGCTTGCCGAGGCGATCGCCGGAGTGATCGATGCTGGCGCGCACGCCGGCGGCCTTGAGCTGGCTGAGCACTTGCTCGGCGTAAGGGCGCACTTCATCGGTGACCGGCAGCAGACGCACCTGCTCGGGAGCCAGCCAGAAGGGGAAATCGCCGGCGTAGTTCTCGGTCATGATCCCGAAGAACCGTTCCAGCGAGCCGAAGATGGCGCGGTGGATCATGATCGGCCGCTGCCTGGAGCCATCGGCGGCCACGTACTCCAGATCGAAGCGCTCGGGCAGGTTGAAATCGAGCTGGATGGTGGAGCACTGCCACATCCGCCCAATGGCGTCCTCGATCTTCAGATCGATCTTGGGGCCGTAGAACGCGCCGCCGCCCTCATCGATTTTGTAAGCCCAGCCCTTGCGATCCAGGGCTTCGATCAGGCCCTTGGTGGCCAAGTCCCATACGGCGTCTTCGCCGATCGATTTCTCCGGCCGTGTGGAGAGGTTGATCTCGTAGTTCCTGAAATCGAAGGTGGAGAGGATCTGCTCGGTGAGATCGAGGATCGCCAGGATCTCATCGCTGATCTGATCCGGCAGGCAAAACACGTGGGCGTCGTCCTGGGTGAAGCCGCGCACCCGCATCAGGCCGTGCATCACACCCGGACGCTCGTAGCGATACACGGTGCCGAGCTCGGCCCAGCGGATCGGCAGCTCGCGGTAGCTCCGCAGGGTGCTGGCGTAGGTGAGCACGTGGAACGGGCAGTTCATCGGCTTGAGCTGGTACTCCCTCTCGTCCACCTGCATCGGGCCGAACATGCTTTCGGCGTAAAAGTCGAGGTGGCCGGAGGTTTTCCACAGGCTGATGTCGGCCACGTGCGGCGTGTAGAGCAGCTCGTAGCCCGCTTCGAAGTGCAATTCGCGCCAGAGGTTTTCGATCAGCAGGCGCATGCGGGCGCCGCGGGGGTGCCAAAACACCAGGCCGGCACCGGCTTCATCCTCAATGGAGAAGAGATCGAGATCGGTGCCGATCCGGCGGTGATCGCGGCGTTTGGCTTCCTCCTGGCGCCGTTTGTATTCCGTGAGTTGTTCGGCGGTTTCCCAGGCGGTGCCATAGATGCGCTGCAGCTGGGCGTTGTTCTCATCGCCGCGCCAGTAGGCACCGGCCACGCTCTCGAGCTCGAAGGCCTTGGCGTTGAGCTCGCTCGTGTTGGCCACGTGCGGGCCGGCGCAGAGGTCCCACCACTCCTCACCGACGGTGTAGAGCGTGATCGGCTCCTGGATTCCGCCCAGGATCTCGAGTTTGTAGGGCTCGTTCTGAGCCTGGATCCTGCGCTCGGCTTCGCCCCGGCTCACCTCGATGCGCTCGAGCGGGAGCTTCTGATTGATGATCTTGATCATCTCCTTCTTGATCGCCTTGAGGTCGGCCTCGCTGAAGGGATCAGGGTTGTCGAAGTCGTAATAGAAGCCGTTCTCAGTCCAGGGGCCGATGGTGACCTGGGCCTTCGGAAAGAGCTTCTGCACCGCCATCGCCATCACATGGCTCATCGAGTGGCGGATGCGCAGCAGCAGCTCGCTTTCGCTCGTTTTTGGGAGTTGCACGCTGGCCACGTCCTGACCCGCTTCAGCTGCAGGGTTGGCAGTGCGGGTCGCGGTCACGGCAGAGGCTTAGCAACCCTGATCCTACGCAGCTGAAATCAGACCATCACTAGGGTGTTGACGTGACGGACTCCTCTGCCCCAGGCCCGATGGACCGGGCTGATCCCCAAGCCGAATCAGCCGAGCTGTTGGACCATTTGCTCGCGTCGCTGTTCGACGATTTCCGCTTTTGGTTCAGGCGGGGGCTGCTGCTGCTCGATCGCACCCCTGAATCGCTGCTGCCTCCGCCCGAGCAAACCCGGCTGCGGCAGGCCCTCGAAGAGGCCTTGCAGGCGATTGCGGCGGCGGAGGCTCTGCGCGCAGCCTGCTCAACCCCGATGGCTGTGGATATGGATGCCATGGCTCCCTGGCATCGCTTGATGATGCGGGTGTGGAATCTCTCGGCGATGCTGCGGGTTGCTGGTGTTCCGGTTCCCGATTCCGAACGGCAGGGTCCCCCCGGAGGCCTTTAGGCCTGCAGACGTAGTTCCCGCAGATTGTCGCGATAGAAGGCACCGAGATCCGCAGCCTTCTTCACAGGCTGTCCATAGGCGCTTTGGCCAGTGCTGCTGGGGAACGATGCCCATTCCTTCGACAGCACGCTCATCACTTCGCGGGTCAGTCCCTGGTTGTCCACCTGATCGAGAACCCCGCGCCGATCCACCAGATAGAGGGCCGCCTGGTCCTGGTTGCGGGGATTGAAGCTGTTGAGGCTCAGTTTCTCGGCCGCTTCACGCCAGGTTCTCGGTAGAAACTGGTAGGCGCCAGCTGCAGCACTGGTGTAGCGCTTCACCACCACCACTTCAGGGTGTTTGGCGAGACTGGAAAAACGACCACCGCCATAGAGGGTGCGGTAGCCCGCGGATCCCTGCTTCCAGGTGCCTTCCGCGTAGCGAATCGTGTTCAGAAGGGCTTGCCGCTCAGGGGTCATCTCATAGAACCCATCGCCCCGAGCTGATCCAACACCCGATTCGATCAGGCTTCCTGCAGCGGACTGGCTCCCCTGGGATGGGCTCACCAGGGGGCCGACGGCCAAGAGCAACAGACCGAGAACACAGGAGCTGGTGGCAGCACGGGCGCGATGGATGCAAGGACGACTTTGCAAGCGGCACAGTGACATGGGTCCAGTGAGACTGGACGAGTTCCGAGTCTCAATACGAGAATTCCCTGCCGAACTGGACAAGGTCAGGGGTCATGTGCTTAGCGGCGACATCGAGAGTCGTCCCCTCTGAGACTGGCGGGATGCGGCTTGTCGCTCGGGAGGCGAGTGGCTTAATGATCAGCCACCTTTATCTTTCCTTCAGGTTTAGATAAAGGGGCTGTGGCTCAGGGAAGGAAGCCCAGGGCCGCTCGCGTGCGATTCAGGGTCGCCTGGGCCACGGCGTTGGCGCGCTCTCGGCCGTCCTTGAGCACGCGATCCAGCTCCCCTGGATCAGCGTTGAAGTCGTTGTAGCGCTCCTGGATCGGGCGCAGGGCCTCCACCAGCGTTTCCGCCAGCAGGGGTTTGAAGGTGCCCCAGCCCATGTCGGCACATTCGCTAGCAGCGGCATCGCGGCCCTTGCCGCTGAGCAGGGCATACAGCCCCAGCAGGTTGTCGGTTTCAGGCCGCTCGGGGTTGCCGAATTCCAGGCCCATCACCGGGTCGGTCTTGGCCCGTTTCACCTTCTTGGTGATCAGCTCGGGCGGATCCAGGAGGTTGATGCGCGAACCCTCGTTGGGATCGCTTTTGCTCATTTTGCTGCGCCCATCGGTGAGGCTCATCACCCGGGCTCCCTCCTTGAGGATCAGGGGCTCGGGAACCTTCAGCACTGGGATCGGCTCGCCTTCAGCATCCTTGGGGGCGAAGCGGGCGTTGATGCGCTGCTGAGCAATGTCGCGGGCCAGCTCCAGGTGTTGCTTCTGGTCTTCTCCCACCGGCACTAAGTCGGCGTCGTAGAGAAGGATGTCGGCGGCCATCAGCACCGGGTAGTCGAGCAGGCCCACCGACACCTGGTCGCCCTGCTTCACCGCCTTTTCCTTGAACTGGATCATCCGCTCGAGCCAATTGAGCGGTGTGACGCAGTTCAGCAGCCAGCACAGTTCGCTGTGGGCTGGAACCTGGCTCTGGACGAACACGGTGGCCTTGGTCGGGTCGATGCCGCAGGCCAGATACAGCGCTGCTGTGCTGCGGGTGTCGTCCGCCAGCTGGGCGGGGTTGTGGGGAACGGTGATGGCATGGAGATCCACCACGCAGAAGAAAGTGTCGTGGCTGTCCTGCAGCTCGACCCAGTTGCGGATGGCGCCAAGCCAGTTGCCCAGATGCAGCGCGCCAGTGGGTTGAACCCCGGAAAGAACCCTGGCGCGTGGCATCCGAATCAGCTCGCAGATCGCCGGATTCTGCCTTGGCTCAGGCCTCCTCGACTTCAGGGGCCGGGGTGGTCGGCTCGGCCTCTACAGCGGGCTCGGCAGCGGTCTCTTCGATCGGAGCCGCAGCCGGCTTGGCGGGACGAGCAAAGGGGTTGGGGCGGTTGGAGGCGGGACGATCGGAGCGCTCTCCACGCCCGCCGGGCGCGCGGCGCTCGCTGGGAGCTCGGCGCTCGCCAGGGCCTCGGGACCCTGCACTCGCTTTGTGCTGGGCCACCAGGTCGTCGATGCGACCCTCCTCGAGCAGCTGGGCTACGGCACGCAGGGACAGTCCAAGCGCGGCGACGGTGGAGCGCACGCCAAAGGCCTCTTGCACAGCGCGGGCCGAGCGCATTTCGTTATCGCTCAGGCGAATGCGAAAGCCACCACCCTCACGCGGTCCTCGCCCATCGCGGGGCTGGTCTCCGGAATTGCGTTGGAAATCACCGTCGGCCATGGCCGCACACCTGAAAAGTCAGGGGCAAGTGTGCCGCATGGGCTGGGATACAGGCCAGTGCCAGACCAGTTGATGCGGCTCGCGGCCGTCGGGTCTTGCCAGCACCACCAGCGGCAGTGGTTTTGGCCCTTCGCCCTCGATCCCCAGCCGGTAGCGCTGCAGCCAGTCCAGATACACCTGCAGGGTCCAGCCCCGGTTTCCTCGTTCCTGGGCAGCCCAGAACCGTCGTAGGGCTTCGGAGCAGGGCTCGCGGCCAAAGTCTTGCCAGCACTGCTCCTGGGCTTCAAGGCTGCTCATCCCTTCGCGCAGCAGCTCGCGAAAGCGCACCAGTTCCGGAGCATCTCCACTGCTGTCTGGGGGAAGCACGCTGCAGAGCTGCTCCACCGGCAGCACCTGGAGGCGGAGCCAGCAACGGTCCAGCAGGACCACCGGCAGTTGGCCATGCCAGTGGCGCTGCTGTTGTTGGCTCTCCAGCAACAGCTCCAATTGCCTTTGGTGCCGGTCGGTGAGCAGCAGGGCTGGCTCAGCCATGGGTTCCCTGGAAGGTGATGGTGGGGATGGCGTATTCCCTGGGCTCCAGGTGAATCGTGCAGCGCACATGCCCGAAGCGGGCCTCCAGGTGTTCCTCCACCAATTCCGTGATGCGATGGGCCGTGGGGAGATCGTCGGCATCGACCACCATGTGGAGCTCGATGAATACCCGCTGTCCCAGCACCCCGCGACTGGCGATGTCGTGCACGTTGAGCACGCCAGGAACCGCCATCGCGACCTCATGAATGGCTTCCGGAGCGATGGCGATCTGATCCACAAGCCAGGGCAGGTTGCTGCGCATCACCTGCCAGCAGACGCGAACCAGCAACAGGCAGAGCGGAATGGCGATGGCCACATCCAGCCAGTTGAGGTCGAACAGCACCACACCGGTCAGCCCCACCAGGACGACGACTGTCGTCCAGATGTCGCTGGTGGTGTGCTGGGCATCCGCCAACAGCAGTTGATTTCCCAGGCGTTTTCCTTCGCTTCTCTCATAACCGGCCAGCAGCAGGTTGCAGCCGAGCACGATCAGCAGCATCACCAGCTCTTGGGGATCGAGCTTCAGGGGTTGAAGGCCTGAGCTGATTCGCTCGAGGGCGGTGCGCACGATCTCAAAAGCCGTGAACAGGATGAAGCCCGCGATCGCCACCGCGCCGACCGCTTCGTATTTGTCGTGCCCGTAGGGATGATCGCGATCCGGCTTCGGATCCGACAGGTTGTTGGTGATCAATCCCAGCAAGCTGGAGAGGCCATCGGTGGCGCTGTGCATGGCATCGGCCAGCAAGGCCAGGGATCCACTCAAGAGACCGATCGTCAGCTTGAGCAGGGTCATCGCCACATTCACACCCAAGGCCACCAGCAAGACCCGCTTGGCTTCGGCGCGGCTGTCCTGGCGCGCCGTCGGCTGGATCATCTCCCTGGTGTTGCGGCCGACTCGACCCATCCCCGCTCGTGGTTCCTGATCTCTTCCCAAGCTATTGGGTCTGGGCATGGGTTAATAGCTGAGCTAAAGAGTTGGCGCAGACGCCAGCACAAGTGCCCCTTGATGCGACCTGAGGCAGCCGAGCAGTGGAAGCCCCCTGGCGGGCCGGCCGTCTCAGTCGTGGTGAGGTCAACGCTTCTGCGTCAGTGGCCCTGGTTGGCCGCTCTCGGTGGCGGCTGGCTGCTGATTGAGAACGTGCACGGTCCGCTCTCTTCGCTGGTCAGCCTGTCGGCGGCCGGCGCCGGTTTGCTGTTGCTGGGCCGGCGTCGCCAGCCTGCAACTCCGCTAAAGCCAACGACCACGGCCGGTTGGATTGCCCGCTGCGAGCAGGTGCTGGCCTCGTTTGAGCGCTTGCAAAGCAGCCTCGAGCTCCCACCAGAGCGATGGGCCGATGGCCAGCAGAGGCGGCGAGAGCAGTTGGCCGAGTTGACGCGGCAGCAGAGCGATCCCCACCTCAATCTGGCTTTGGTCGGCACGGAGCCCTGGAGCGAATCCCTCCAGGAGCTGTTGTTGCAGCACTGCGCCTCTCTCCGACCGCTTCGGGTGCATCGCAGCCACCCCCTGCCCCTGAGCCCAGACCAGTGGCAGTGGCCCGATGCCTTTCGGCATTGCGACCTGGTGCTCTATCGCCTGGAGCTGCCCCTGAAGGCGGTTGATCTGCGCTGGCTTGAAGCGCTTCCGCAGCAACAACCGCTGCGGGTGCTGGTGGAGCGGCCACTGCAGGGTGCGTGCAACCTTGCTCTGGAGCAACTGCGGCAGCAGCTGCCCGCTCATCTGCGCAACCATTGCCTGCCCTGGAGCCCCTTCGCTCCGCAGCAACTGGGCTCTGATCTGGCGCCGGTGGTCACAACCCTTGCGCAGCTTGGTGCCCAGGCCAGCGAGCGCAACACGCAGCGCTGCTTCGAGGAGATGCACGGTTGCTGGCAGGTTGAGCTGGAGCGACTCCGCCGTGAGCACTGGCAGAAGCTCCTGCTGCGAACGCAGTGGACCGTGGCGGCTGGGGTGGTGGTGGCTCCGCTGCCCAGCCTCGATCTGCTGGTGCTGGCAGCGGCCAATGGGCTGATGCTCCAGGAGATGGCCCAGCTCTGGGAGTGTTCCTGGTCGCTTGATCAGCTGCAGGCTGCGGCGTCTGAGCTGGGCAAGGCGGCCCTCACCTTGGGGGTGGTGGAGTGGAGCAGTCAGGCCCTTGCCTCTCTGGTCAAGCTGCATGGCGCCACCTGGCTGGTGGGAGGCGCTCTTCAGGCGTTGAGTGCCGCTTACCTCACTCGTGTGGTGGGTCGCGCTATGGCCGACTACATGGCCCTGGCCGCCGGCGTGCCCGAGCAGGATTTGGAGTCGCTGCTGCAGCGTCAGGCTCCATTGCTGGTGGCGCGCGCGGCCGAGGAGGAGCGACTCGACTGGAGCGCCTTTGTGCAGAACGCCCGCGATTGGCTTCAGGTTCAAAGTCCCTTGCAGGCGTGATCTTCATGAAGCGTTCATGAACTCTTCATGAACAAAGTGATCGCAATGCGAATTTAATTTTTGCTCCCAAGAAAGTTTTCACAGGATCCATAGTCTTGTCGGGCCACGACGTGGCATCTGTACTGATTCGGTTCAAGCGAGCCTGTCTTCATGACCACTGCTCTTCGCAGCGGCCGCTCCAGCTCCTGGTCACAATTCTGTGAGTGGGTCACCAGCACCGATAACCGCATTTATGTGGGTTGGTTCGGTGTGCTGATGATTCCCTGCCTGCTGGCGGCCACCATCTGCTTCATCGTTGCCTTCATTGCGGCTCCCCCCGTCGACATCGACGGCATCCGTGAGCCTGTTGCCGGTTCATTCATCTACGGCAACAACATCATTTCCGGCGCTGTGATCCCCAGCAGCAACGCCATCGGTCTGCACTTCTACCCCATCTGGGAAGCCGCCAGCCTCGATGAGTGGCTCTACAACGGAGGCCCCTATCAGTTGGTGGTGTTCCACTTCCTGCTGGGCATTTCCTGCTACATGGGGCGGCAGTGGGAGCTCTCCTACCGCCTGGGCATGCGCCCCTGGATCTGCGTTGCTTACAGCGCTCCGTTGTCGGCAGCCTTCGCGGTCTTCCTGATCTACCCCTTCGGTCAGGGCTCCTTTTCTGACGGCATGCCCCTGGGGATCAGCGGCACCTTCAACTTCATGTTGGTGTTCCAGGCTGAGCACAACATCCTGATGCACCCCTTCCACATGCTGGGTGTGGCTGGCGTCTTCGGTGGTTCGCTGTTCTCCGCCATGCACGGTTCGCTGGTGACCAGCTCCCTGGTGCGCGAAACCACCGAAACCGAAAGCCAGAACTACGGCTACAAGTTCGGCCAGGAGGAAGAGACCTACAACATCGTGGCTGCCCACGGTTACTTCGGTCGCCTGATCTTCCAATACGCCAGCTTCAACAACAGCCGCAGCCTGCACTTCTTCCTCGGTGCCTGGCCCGTGGTCGGCATCTGGTTCACCTCCATGGGCGTGAGCACCATGGCGTTCAACCTGAACGGCTTCAACTTCAACCAGTCGATCCTGGATTCCCAGGGTCGTGTGCTGAACACCTGGGCCGACGTGCTGAACCGCGCCAACCTGGGTATGGAAGTGATGCACGAGCGCAATGCTCACAACTTCCCCCTCGACCTGGCGGCAACCCAGTCGATTCCCGTGGCCCTCACGGCCCCTTCGATTGGCTGATCCAACAGCCTGAGCCTGTCAGCAGGCCTCCCCAAGCCCCCGTGATCGCGGGGGCTTTTTGGTGTCCATAGAGCGATGTAAACAACCGTTAAGCTGATCTCATCTTGTTGGTGGGTGAATGACGGACTACAGCGCGGCGATCGGTGCCCTCTTCCTGATTGCCACGGTGCTCACCGTTGCTGTGCTGGTGGTTCTCAGTCGGCCAAGTGATCTGGCCCCCCTCAAGCGTTGAACGCTTCAAGAGAGCAGCCGGCTGACCTCGACCCCTGAGGGGGCAAACAAATAGGTGTCATCCCCCACTCGCTCCATCTGCCCATCCAGCGCGTGGGTTGCTCCCGCCACGAAGTCGAGCACCCGTTGCGCTTCAGCGGCTTCAAGGTGATCCAGCTGCAGCACCACGCATTGGCGCTGCCGGATCGCATCCACAGCATCCACCGCCTTCTCGAAGTGCTCGCAGCGCAACACCGTGACTTGAGGGAGCCAGATCCCAAACGGCGTCTGCATGCGTTGAGCCACTCCTCCTGCTGGAGTTCTGACTCATGGAGTTCGTGTTGTCCAGTGGGCTGGCAGCCCCCGGCCTGCGATTATCGGAGCTGGTTTGAGTGGTGGAGCTGAGGTTTGGCAGAGCTGGATCATCAGGTGCTGCCTGCTTTTCTGCTTACCTTGGGGGCCGGACTCTCCACGGGGATCGGCAGCTGGCTCGGCGTCCTGACGCGGCGCTTCAGCCCTTCCTTGCTCACCCTGGCCCTCAGCTTTTCCGCCGGGGTGATGATTTTTGTCTCCTTCGTGGAGATCTTCCCAAAAGCAAGGCAGGCCCTCACTCCCGAGCTAGGCGCTGTTCAGGCCTATCTGGTCACTGTGTTGGCCTTCTTTGCCGGGATGTTGGTGCTGGCACTGATGGACCGAATGCTGCCCTCCCATGAGCTGGCGCTGCTCCCCCTGCGTGAGGGAGCGGATTCGTCAGCGCTGATGCGCACGGGTTTGTTCTCGGCCCTGGCCATTGGCATTCATAACTTCCCGGAGGGTCTGGCCACCTTTGTGGCCGCCCTTTCTGAGCCTCGGCTGGGAATCGGCATCGCCATTGCCATCGCGATCCACAACATCCCTGAGGGCCTGGCGGTCGCTGCTCCCGTGTACTACGCCACCGGCAGCCGCAGCAAAGCGTTTTGGATTTCCTTCGCCTCCGGTCTCGCCGAGCCGATCGGTGCGCTGGTGGGCTACGTGTTTCTGCGCTCAGTGCTCAACAATCTGGTGCTTGGCCTGGTGTTTGCGAGCGTCGCCGGAATCATGGTCTACATCTGCTTCGATGAGCTGTTGCCTGCTGCCCAGCGCACCGGAGCCCATCACCACCTGATGATGGCTGGCATCACAGCCGGCATGGTGGTGATGAGCATCAGCCTGGTGCTGCTCAGCTGAGGCAGGAGTCCGCCGTGGAGGCCAAGCGCGCGATCCCTTCCGCCGATCAGCGTTGGCCCTGGTGGCCGCTGTTGCCGCTCTATCCCTACGGCCGTAAGCGCACCCTGGTGCGCGAGCTGATTCCAGATCAGCTCTGGAGTGTGGAGCAGCTCCAGGGCGTTTTTTATGTGGCTGTTCCCATTCGGATGACCGTCGCCCGGGTGCGGGGCGGCCTGATGCTCTACGCCGCAGTGGCGCCCACTGGAGAAGTTCGCGCCGCCCTTCGCGATCTGGAGGCGCGCTACGGCCCGGTGCAGACAATTGTGCTGCCGACAGCCTCGGGGCTCGAGCACAAGTTGGCCGTGCCTCCCCTGGCCCGGGCCTTCCCAGGCGCCCAGGTATGGGTGACCCCCGGTCAGTGGAGTTTTCCACTGCAGTTGCCGCTGGCCTGGCTCGGATTCCCCATGACGCGCACGAAGGTTTTGGGGGACAACGGTTTCCCCCATGCTGATGATCTTCGCTGGGCCTCGCTTGGACCGCTGGATCTGGGCCTTGGCCGTTTTCAGGAGTTTGCTTGTCTGCATCTGGCCAGCGGTGCCCTGCTGCTGACCGATGCATTGGTGGCGATCGACCAGAAGCCCCCGGACCTGTTCAACCTCGATCCCACACCGTTGCTGTTCCATGCCCGCGATCGTGGCGATGAGCCCCTGCTCGATAGCCCTGATCGTCGTCAGAAGGGGTGGGAGAGGTTGGCTCTGTTTGCCTCTTTCCTCAGGCCCGAGGCCCTCGAGGTGCCGGCGCTTCCGGCCCTGTTTTCTCGGGCCTTTCGCCCCGGGTGCCGCAGCCCGCGCACTTATTTCGGCCTCTACCCCTTCCAGTGGCGCTCGAGTTCCACGGATGCTTTTGCCCAGCTGCAGGCCCAGGCGGTGGACCGCCTCCTCGTTGCCCCTGTGCTTGAGCGCCTGGTCTTCCCCAGGGCGAGGCCTGTGGTGGTGCGTTGGTTGCAGGAGCTCTCCCGCTGGGAGGGGGTGCGTTGGATTGTCCCGGCGCACTATGAGGCACCGATCCCCTATTCCGCCGCCCAGCTCTCGCGCTTGGCCAGCGCATTTGAACAACGCCCCTGGGCACCGGACCAGGGCAACTGGGGCTATCTCGCCAATCTTGATCAGTTGTTGGTGCGCTCAGGGGTAGTTCCGAGCGACGCGCTCGACTAGAGGGCTAGAGCCGTAGCTCGCCAGGATCGGCGTCAGCGGCTCCCTCTTCAAACAGCGTGGCTTCCAGCTCCATGCGCTGCTCCATCTGGCGCAGGAAGTATCCAGTCATCATCGCTGAGGCGAGAAGACCGGCCAGGTGATCACGGCTCGCCGTGATTTTCACGTCGAACTGCTCACCGGGGAGCATTCCCAGGAGCCCCTGAACGTTGTGGCGAATGATGTCCTGAATGTCGCCGCTGGCTGAGCGGGCAACCCGCTGCAACACATCCGGTGATTGTTCCTGCAGGTATTGGATCAGAGAGTTGCTGCTGATCGGCTCGCTATCGCTAGTCAGGAACTCCGGGTTGAACATTCCGGTGTGCTCCGCGTCACGCCTGCACCCTACCCCAGCTCACTGTTCGCTTCGAGATCTGAAGGGGCGGGGAACCGAATGGCGCCGAGACGGTTCAGCGGCCAGTAGCGCAACACCGCAGTGCCGATCACGTCCTCCTGGGGAAGCGGTCCCCAGACATGGGAATCCAGGCTGGCGTTGCGGTTGTCCCCCAGCACCATCAGCGTTCCCTTCGGCACGGTGATGGGCCCAAAGCTGTAGTCCACCGCTTCCTGGCGCCAGGGTTCTGGCACGCGAACACCGTTACGCCAAAGCGCTCCGTCCCGGAGTTCGATCACCTCACCCTCCTGCGCCACCACCCGTTTGATCAGGGCGGCTTTGGGGTCATATCCCGCCTGCACCAGGGCCTCGGGCGCGTGGAACACCACCACCGTCCCATTCGGTAGAGGGCGATGCAGCCGGGGCCGGATCTTCTCCACCAGGATCCGGTCTTGCAGTTGCAGGGTGGGAAGCATCGAGCCGGACGGAATCCAGCGCGGTTCGATCACGCCCCAGCGCAGCACCAGAGCCACCACCAGCCAAGCGAGCAGGGATCGCCAGCCGCTCAGTAGCGACGACTTGTTTTGTGATCCTGTGTCCATGGCTGCGAACCAGTGGGCATGATCGCCACATCCTGAACAACGGCCCAGCCCGGTGCCTCTTCCACCTGCCGCGTTCTGCTCCACTGAGGCCAACCTTCGGGCTGCTCTGACCCTGTTGCAGGCATTGCAGGCGCTTGGGCTGCGTCGTTTGGTGCTTTGCCCCGGTAGCCGATCGGCCCCCCTGGCCTTGGCTGCCGGTCTCCTCTCCGAGCAGGGTCTTGAGCTCTGGACCGGCATTGATGAGCGCTCGGCCGCTTTTCTGGCCCTTGGCCTCAGTCGTCACGATGGGGTGCCGGCCGCGGTGGTCACCACATCCGGAACGGCGGTGGCCAATCTGCTGCCGGCGGCGGTGGAAGCCGACTACGGCGCGGTGCCTCTCTTGCTGCTGACCGCGGATCGGCCCCAGCGCCTCAAGGGTTGCGGCGCCAACCAGACCGTGAATCAGGAAGCCTTTCTCAGCGCGGCGGCTCGCGCGCTGCTCGCGGCTGATCCCCGGGGGTTGGCCACGATGGACAGCCAGGCGATCACGGCCTTGGCGCAATCGGCCTGGGAACACTGCCAAGCCGCCCCCATGGGCCCAGTGCATCTCAACGTTCCCTTTGAGGAGCCTCTGCATGCCTCGGCCTCACTGATCGAAGCGCTGCAGAGGGAGCTGCTGCCCCTTCCCCGTCCCGTAGGCGCAGTTGAGAGGTCTCAGCAGCAGGCCCCTGCCGCTCGTGCGGCGGAGCTGCTTGATCCTGACCAACCCGGCGTGGTGGTGGTCGGTCCGTGGCGAGGCAGGGCGGCCGCCTTTCCGGCCTTTGCCGAGGCGGTCCTCCGCTGGCAGCAGCGCAGTGGCTGGCCTGTGTTCGCTGATGCCCTCTCCGGGCTTCGCGGCTGGCCTGGTCTACGGCTGGTGCGTGGCTATGACTTGCTGCTTGCAGAGGGTCATGGGCTCCCCGCAGCTCCGCAACTGCTGCGTTTGGGTCCTGTGCCGGCCAGTCGGCGCCTGCAGAACTGGATCTGCAGCAGCGGAGCGAGCCAACTGCTGATCCAGGAGCGGGATCCTCGGAACTTCGATGCCCTGGGCTGCGGCAGCGGCCAGGAGGGCGCTGGCCTTGAGCCTTGGTTGGCCCGCTGGCCCTTGGCCACCTGGGATCAGCCCCCTTCGGCGTCCAACCTGAGCTGGAGTGAGAGTTGGTTGGAGCGCGAAGAAGCCCTTCAACAGCGGTTGTCGGAGGTCTTTGGTTCTGCCTCTGCCTTGAGTGAGCCTGCATTGGCCCATCGCCTCAGCCTGCAACTGCCGCCGGGGTTGCCAGTGCTGCTGGCCAACAGCAGTCCAGTGCGCGACTGGGAGAGTTTTTCCGCAGCGGAGGCCCCCCATCGGCCCGTGTATTCGTTTCGTGGGGCCTCCGGTATCGACGGCACGCTGTCAGTGGCGGCCGGGTTGGCGGCCGCCTCCGATCAGTTGGTGTTGATCAGTGGTGATCTGGCCCTGCTCCATGACGCCAACGGTTGGCTCTGGCGCGAGCAGTTGAGGGCCAGGGGCAAGCGGCTCACGGTGGTGGTGATCGATAACCGTGGAGGGGGCATCTTTGAGCAGTTGCCCATCCGTCCAGCCCTGGATTTTGAGCGTCTCTTCGCCATGCCTCAGTGCATCGACCTTGGGTCCTGGGCCCAGGGCTATGGCATCCCCTGGCGCGATCTGCAGGATTTGAAGCAGCTGGATGTGCTTCTGCACTGGGCTTTTGAACACCCCCTCGCCCTGGTGGTGGCCCGCACGGATCGTCAGTCCGATGCGGAGCTGCGGCATCGGCTGCGCCGCACAATGGTCGAGACCTGACCAGCTCTCCGATGTCCGCTGTGCAGTGGATTCGCCAGGGGTCCTATGAGGACATCCTGTTTGATCTGAGCGAGGAGGGCATCGCTCGCATCAGCATCAATCGGCCCGAGAAGCGCAACGCCTTCCGGCCCAAAACGGTCACGGAGCTGTTCGATGCCTTTTCGCGTGTGCGCGATAACCCGCGCATCGGGGTGGTGCTATTCACCGGTGCTGGTCCGGCGGCTGATGGGGTGTACGCCTTTTGCGCCGGTGGTGATCAAAGCGTTCGCGGTGATGGGGGCTATGTCGGTGACGACGGCTTGCCGCGTCTCAATGTGCTCGATCTGCAGCGCCTGATCCGCAGCCTTCCCAAGGTGGTGATTGCGCTGGTCGCCGGCTACGCCATTGGTGGGGGCCAGGTGCTCCACCTGCTCTGTGACCTCAGCCTCGCCGCCGAGAATGCCCGTTTTGGGCAGACCGGACCCCGGGTCGGCAGTTTCGACGGGGGCTTCGGCGCTGGCTACCTGGCTCGGCTGGTGGGCCAGCGCAAAGCCAGAGAGATCTGGTTTCTCTGCCGGCAATACGGAGCCGCTGAGGCCCTGCAGATGGGGCTGGTGAATGCGGTGGTCCCCCTGGAGTCACTTGAGGTTGAGGGTGTGCGCTGGGCACGGGAGGTGCTGCAGCACAGCCCCACGGCGATCCGCTGTCTCAAGGCCGCCTTCAATGCCGAAACCGATGGCATGGCTGGAATCCAGGAGCTGGCAGGCCAGGCCACCCATTTGTTTTACCGAACGGAAGAAGGACAAGAGGGGCGCAATGCCTTCCTGGAGAAAAGATCTCCAGATTTTTCTGACGCACCCTGGCTGCCGTAGCACAGTTCCAATCTCGTAGCTAGTCCTAGGTGAGACCGCCTTTAGGACAGTGTCAGCCCTTCGCTCCTCCCTCTCTGTTCTCTTTGCCCTGGGTCTGTTGAGTCAGGGTGCTCAAGCTCGCCAGCCCGATCCGGTTCCACCTCCGGCGCCGGTGATCAGTGACGCCGTTGCCCTGGCGCGGGTGCCCAGCACCCTCCGCGCCCAGGAGGGGTTGCATTTAGTGCTCGACCGTCAGACCCGGCAGCTGATGGTGTTCGATGGCGGCCACCTGAAGCATCGCTTCCCGGCGGCGGTGGGCACTGAAGGTTGGGAGACGCCGGCCGGAACCCATCAGGTGCTGGAGAAGGTCTCGCAGCCTGTGTGGCAGCATCCGGGCAATGGCAACCATGTGGGCCCTGGACCCGCCAACCCCCTCGGTTCCCGCTGGATTGGTTTCTATCGCGATTGCACCCCCAAGCAGAACGCCTGGGATGGGGAGCGCTATCTGACCATCAACGGCTGCACCGTGGCTGGCTTCCACGGAACCCCCCATCGCTGGACCGTGGGCCGGGCGGTGTCCCATGGCTGCGTGCGGCTGTTTGAGGAGAACGTCCAGAAGGTCTTTGACCTGGTGGAGGTGGGAACGCTGGTGACAGTGCTGCCCTAAAGACCGCCCGTAGAGTTGCGCCCACTTCAGTCCGGTCAAGACCATGCGGGTGCTGTTTGCTGCGGCCGAATGTGCCCCGATGGTCAAGGTTGGCGGCATGGGAGACGTGGTGGGCTCCCTGCCACCGGCCCTCACGCCCCTGGGCCATGACGTACGGCTGATCATGCCGGGCTATGGCCGTCTCTGGAGCCTGCTCTCGATCCCCTCAGAGCCGATCTGGCGGGGGCACACCATGGGAACCGACTTCGCGGTTTACGAAACCCGTCATCCCAGCAATGGCCTGACCCTTTATCTGGTGGGTCATCCGGTCTTTGATCCGGAGCGGATCTACGGCGGTGAAGACGAAGACTGGCGCTTCACCTTTTTTGCCAGTGCGGTTTCGGAATTCGCCTGGAACCACTGGAAGCCCGACATCCTCCATTGCCATGACTGGCACACCGGCATGATCCCGGTCTGGATGCATCAGGACCCGGACATCAGCACGGTGTTCACCATCCACAACCTCAAATACCAGGGCCCCTGGCGGTGGAAACTCGATCGCATGACCTGGTGCCCCTGGTACATGCAGGGGGATCACACCATGGCGGCGGCGATCCTCTATGCGGATCGTGTGAATGCGGTGTCTCCCACCTACGCCCAGGAAATTCGCACCCCTGAATACGGCGAGAAGCTCGATGGCTTGCTGAACTACGTCAGCGGAAAGCTACGGGGAATCCTCAACGGCATCGATCAGGACGATTGGAACCCCACCACCGACAACACCCTGCCCGCCAACTTCTCAGCCGCTGACCTCAGTGGCCGCGCCCGTTGCAAGCAGTTGCTGCAAGAGCGCATGGGTTTGGCGGTTAACCCCGATACCTATCTGATGGGTGTGGTCAGCCGACTCGTGGATCAGAAGGGCATCGATCTCTTACTGCAGGTTGCCGATCGTGTGCTCGCCTACTCCGATAGCCAGATCGTTGTTCTCGGGACCGGTGATCGCCACATCGAGGCCGGCCTTTGGCAGATGGCCGCCCGCCATCCCGGCCGCTTTGCCGTATTCCTCACCTATGACGATGCCCTTTCACGCTTGATCTACGCGGGCACCGATTCCTTCCTGATGCCGAGTCGCTTTGAGCCGTGCGGGATCAGTCAGCTCCTGGCCATGCGCTATGGCTCGATCCCCGTGGTCCGGCGCGTTGGTGGTCTGGTGGATACGGTTCCGCCCCACGACCCCAGCCATCACAGTGGCACTGGCTTTGGTTTTGATCGCTACGAGCCCCTCGACTTTTACACCTCGATCGTGCGCTCCTGGGAGGCCTATCGCCATCGCGACAGCTGGGTTGAGCTGCAACGTCGGGCGATGCAGAGCGATTTCAGTTGGACACGCTCAGCCCTGGAGTACGACCTGATGTACAAGGAAGTGAAGGGCGTCAAGGAGCCCACCCCCGATGCCCAGGTGGTGGAGCAGTTGTCTCAGGGGCAACAGGCAGATCCCAGCCGCAGAGCCGGCGACGATCTAGGTAACGATGCCCCTGGCGTTGAGGCTTCCGCTCGCTCGAGAAATCCGCTTTCGTTGCTGCGACGCCGTAACGCCAGCTGAGCTCCACCCGCCCCACCGACCCCGCCCGGCAGCTCGCCTCCAGTGAGCTGCCGGCGCCCTATCGCAATCCCTGGCGGCAGCTGGGCGACGATCTGCGTGCCATCGGTGCCGATACACGCCTGCGCAGCTGGGCCCTCTGGCGCCGCAATGCCCAGGGGCAGCTCTGGAGCCCTGCCTGGTGGCCATCTGATCTCTCTCCGCTGTTCTGGCCTCTGTTGTTCGGGGCGGGCCTCGCGCTGTTGCTCTCTGCTCTGTTCTGGTTGACGCCTCGGCTGCAGCCCAGCGTGCCGCCGCCTTCATCCACTGCTTTAGAGCAGCCTCTGGCGCTGGTCCCGGAGCTCCCCGTTGCGCCAGAACCCGCGGCTGAAGCCGAGCCCCCAGAGCAGTTGCCAGATGAGCCCCCCAATGAGATGCAAAGGCAGATCTCAGCCCAGATCTCAGATGAGTTCTCGGCTGAAGCGGAACGGCTCGATGAGGTCAGCGAACCGTTCGTCGATCCCCTGGTGGAGTTCATCGAGCGGCCTGAGGCTGACGGCTTGTTGCTGGCTGCTGACGCGGTGCCGGAGCAATCCCTGCTGGTGCTGCAGCTGCGCCCGGCCTTCCCCGCCCTTTCCCCGGCAGAGCAGCAACGTCGAGCGCTGCAGTGGCAGGGCTGGGCAGCGGATCTTGGCTATGACCACCTGGAGCTGCGCGATTCGCGCTCTGGCCTCGTCGCCCGGGATGTCCTGGTGGGAGAGGGCATGATCGTGCTCCGTGATCGCTCCTAGGTCTTCACCGATGCAGCTCGGCGACTTGATTGCCTGTTGGGGGCAGCCCAGAGGCGCTCTGTCTCCACTGGAGCCATCGCTGCCGCTGGGACCCATCTGCACCGATAGCCGTTCACTGGCGGCGGGACAGCTGTTCATCCCCCTGGTGGGGGAGCGGTTTGATGGGCACGCCTTTCTTCAGCAAGCGGCAGGCCTCGGCGCGCAGGCGGCGTTGGTGCAGCGCGATCGAGCGCATCTCGCTCCTTCAACCCTGTTGCATTGGCTCGTCGACGACACGTTGGAGGCCTACCAGCAGCTGGCTCTGCTCCATCGCCGTCAGCTGCCGCAACCTGTGATTGCGGTCACCGGCTCGGCCGGCAAGACCACGACCCGCGAATTGATCCGCGCGGCCCTGGCCCCCCTCGGTGAGGTGATGGCCAGTCGTGGCAATGAAAACAATGATGTGGGTGTTCCCCTGACCCTGCTCAAAGCCCATCGCGAGCAGGCGGCTGTGGTGGTGGAGATGGGCATGCGCGGTCTCGGGGAGATTGATCGCCTGAGCCGCACCGCTGAGCCCGATGTCGCCGTCATCACCAACATCGGAACGGCCCACATCGGCCGCCTCGGCAGCCGTGGGGCCATCGCCCAGGCGAAGTGCGAAATCACCACTGGTCTTAAGCCCGACAGCCTGGTGGTGATTCCCGCCGGTGATCCCCTGCTCGATCAAGCTCTGGCTCGGGTCTGGTCCGGGCGCATCTGCCGGGTGGCCCTTGCCGATGACGAGGGTGCAGCGGCTGCAGATTTCTGCGCTGAGCTCCACCTCGACACCGGCCGATTGAAGCTGGGTTCCGATCTCTACAACCTTCCGCTCGAGGGTCGGCACAACGCCCGCAATCTTCTGCTGGCCTTGGCGGTGGCCCGGGAGCTGAAGGTTCCCTCTGAGGCGCTCCAGAGCCTCTCCGTGTCGGTGCCAGGCGGCCGCAATCGTCGACTGCAGCAGGGCGGTCTGACCATCCTCGATGAGACCTACAACGCCTCTCCGGAAGCGGTTCTGGCGGCCCTGGATTTGCTGGCGGCTCAGCCCGGTCGACGTTTTGCCGTGCTCGGCACGATGCTCGAGTTAGGGGATCAGAGCGTTGCCCTGCACCGGGCGGTGGCTGAGCGAGCCGCCACCCATAGCCTCGATGGCCTGGTGGTGGTCAGCTCAGGGGCGGAGGCCGAGGCTATGGCCAAGGCAGCTGCAGCCTTGCCGAGGCTGGCGGTGGTCCAGGCCCCGGAAGAGGCCGCACAACCCCTCGGCGAGTGGCTCTCCCCCGGGGATGTGCTGCTGCTCAAGGCCAGCCGCGGTGTGGCCTTGGAGCGACTGCTGCCCTTGCTGCCGGAGCTGTTGCCCGCGGGTTGAAGGCGGGCCAAGGTGAGGGCTCGCGCCCGATCGGTTCATGCTGCTCAACCTCAAGACGCATCTCCAGTCGCTGAAGATGGTGGCGGGTCTTGCCGCCTTCCTGAAAAAGCCCGACTCTCTTGAGAGCGTGTTTTCCGTAGCCAGCAGCCTCGAGGGCAGTCCCCTGTCGGCTCAGATGTTCCGCCATCTGCTCGCGAATGCCGACTTGCGCGCGCTGATCGATCAGCAATGGCGACCGCCTGCGATTGATTTGCAGGCTTTGTCTCATTTGCCGGAGGGGAGCCTCGGTGCTGTCTATGCCCGTCAGCTGCAGGCCCAAGGTCTGACGCCCGACAGCCTGATTGATCCTTCACCGATTGCTTCAGAGCGGGATTACGTGACCCACCGCCTTCGCGAAACCCACGACATCGTGCATGTGCTCACGGGGTTTGGTGTTGACGGCCCCGGTGAGTTGGGGGTTCAGGCCTTCAACCTGGCGCAGAACCGCTCCCCCCTGGCGGTGATGCTGATCTTTGGCGGGATGCTCAGCACCCTGCAGAACGACGAGCCGCTCGAGCCTTTGCTCCATGCCCTGGCCCGGGGCTTCGAGCTGGGTCTCCGCGCCAAGTGTGTGATTGGCCAAAAGCTCGAGGAGGGTTGGGATCGACCTTTGCTGCAGTGGCAGCAGGAGCTGGATTTGACCTCGGCTTAGGCCTGAGGCAGCTGCCAGTTCTCCTTGACCAGTTGCTTGGCTCGGCCTAGGGCCAGAGCTCCTGCCGGGACGTCTTTGGTCAAGGTGGATCCAGCTCCGACGGTCACATTCGCACCAAGGGTGATCGGTGCCACCAATACCGAATTGGCTCCTGTTTTGCTGCCTGCTCCGATCACGGTGCGGTGTTTGTTGAAGCCGTCGTAGTTAGCAGTGATCGTGCCGGCTCCGACGTTGACATGCTCACCCAGCTCGGCATCACCGATGTAGCTGAGATGGTTGACCTTGCTGCCCCGGCCGAGGCGACTCTTTTTGATCTCGACAAAATTGCCAACGCGGCAATCCTCAGCCAGCTGGGCTCCGGGACGGAGCTGGGCGTAGGGGCCGATGGCGCACCCGCTCGCCACGGTGGCCTCGCGCACCACCGAGTAGATGATCTCGACCTGCTCGCCAACGCTGGCGTTCTCCAACAAGCTGCCAGGGCCGATTCTGCAGCCATCGCCAACGCTGGTGCTGCCACGGAAGTGACACTGGGGCTCCACCACCACATCCCGCCCGAAGCGTGTGCCGTCACTGAGGGTGCAGCTGGCTGGATCCACAAAGGTCACCCCTTCGTCCATCCAGTGGCGGCGCAGCCTGTCTTGAATCACCGCCTCGCACTGGGCGAGTTGCTGGCGGTCGTTGATGCCGTTGATCTCATCAGCATCGGCCACCTCCAGGTGCATCGCGGGCGTCAGCATCGCCACGGTATCGGTCAGATACAGCTCCCCCTGGTCGTTGTCGGTGCGGAGTTGGGGCAACACTGCGGCCAATTGCCGCCAGTTGAAGCAGTAGATGCCGGCGTTTGTGAGGTTGTTGGTGCGCTGGGCTTCGCTGCAGTCGCGGTGCTCCACGATGGCGGAGACATGGCCCTCCCCATCGGCGAACACCCGGCCGTAGCCCGTGGGATTGTCGAGGCGAGCGCTGAGGAGGGTCACGGCGGCACCGCTGGCGCGATGGCGCTCCAGCAGGGCAGCAATCGTTTGCTCCCGTAGCAGGGGAACATCGCCGTTGAGCACGAGCAGATCCCCCTCGAAGTCGCCCAGGGGTTGCAGCAGTTGCTGCACGGCGTGACCAGTGCCGTTCTGGGGCTGCTGGAGCACAAATTCCAGGCCGGAATGGGCGCTCAGCGATTGCTCGACGCGTTCGGCCTGGTGTCCGACGATCAGCAACTGACGCTGGGGATCGAGACTGCGGCAACTGGAGAGAACCCGCTCCACCAGGGTCGCCCCTGCCAGGGGTTGCAACACCTTGGGCAGATCGCTCTTCATGCGCGTGCCCTTTCCGGCGGCCAACACGGCAACGGCGAGCATTGGCAGAGGCGAGTAGCTGAGCCGGAATCTACTGGTGGTTGCTGATCTCCTTGCCTAACCCCCATCGCCGGCGCCAGCTGCTGGTGGCCTCCACCCCGCCCCGCTGCATGGCCAGCTGCTGAGCCCTCTGCCGCTCTCTCAAAATCTCGGCCCGCTCCGCGTTGAAGGTCGGATCCCGGTAAGGCTCGGCGGCATTGGTGCCGAGATGCTCCTGCTCCATCGCACTGAGGGGCCTCAGAAGAGGGGCATCCGTCAGCGACATCGGGCTGGCGGCGGTTCCTCCGCTCCAGTCGTGGCTCTGCTGCCTCAGGCCCGAAGGGGCCGCGATGCTGGCGATCTGTAGGTCGGCCAGCATGAGTGCTTGACGCACCGCTGCCGCACTGCAGTAGGTGAGCAGCCGGCCCTGGGGGGCCAGCAGGGCTGCCAGGGCCCCCAGAAACTCCACCGTCCAGAGCTGCGGGCAGCGGCTCGGGGAGAACGCATCCATCAGCACCAGATCCAATCGCCCTGTCGCGCTCGCTTGAAGTGCGGGGAGACAGGCACGGGCATCGCCCCAGAACAGTTGGCCTCTGCCTAACGCAGGGTGCTGCCAAGCACTGACCATGCCGGGTTCAGCCTCGGGTTGCTGCAGTTGCTGCAGGATCTCCAGGGCCGTGGGCTGCCATTGCTGGCGGAAGCTCTCATCGGCCAGGGCGAGACGGAGGGGATCCGGATCCAGCTCCAGCCCCCACCACTCCAGCGAGAGCTGCCGTTGCTCGGCGGCCTCCAGCAGTGCTGCTGTGTTGCTGCCTGTGCCGAAGCAGATATCGAGCACCCGCAGGCAGCTGCCTGGCGGCCAGCGCTCCAGATCCGCAGGCTCAACGAACTTGCTCCAAGCCTCCGCTACGGCTCCTTTGCCGCTGTGGAAGCCCTCTCCGACCTGGTGGCTGAACAGGCTGAAGCTGCCATCCTCCGTTCGGCGGGGCTCAAGCCTGGAGACGTTCGAGGTCATCCCAGAAACTGGGGTAGGAGACCGCAGCTGCTTCGGGGCGGTGCAGGGTGGTGGGTCCGGTCGCGATCTGGGCGGCCACCGCCAGGCTCATGGCGACTCGGTGGTCGGTTTCGCTGTCCACCTCGGCCCCATGGAGTTGGGTTTCGCCCTGAATGGTCATGCCGTCGCTGAATTCATCGATCCGCGCTCCCATCGCCCCCAGTTGGCGCGCCATCACCGCGAGGCGATCGGTTTCCTTCACGCGCAACTCTTCGGCGCCCGTGACCCGGCTCACCCCGCTGGCGTAGCAGGCGGCCACCGCCAGCACGGGGATTTCATCCACCAGACGGGGGATGAGCTCGGCATTGATCTCAAAGGCCTGCAAGGGTCCGTGGGTCACCCGCAGATCCCCGACCGGCTCACCGGCGACATCCCGCTGGTTCAGAACCTCGATGCGGGCGCCCATCGCCTCGAGCACATCGAGGATCCCTGTTCGGCTTGGATTCAGGCCGACATTTTCGATCGTCAGATCGGCCCCCGGTGTGATTGCACCGGCGATGAGCCAGAAGGCGGCTGAGCTGATGTCTCCGGGCACGATCACCTCCTGCCCGCGCAGCCGTTGACCGGGGGTCACCGTCACTTCGGTGTTCCCGGCTCCACCCACCTGGAGATCGGCTCCGAAGGCTCGCAGCATCCGCTCGCTGTGGTCACGGCTCTGCACCGGCTCAATCACGGTGGTGGATCCATTCGCGGTGAGGGCCGCAAGCAGGATCGCGCTCTTCACCTGAGCAGAAGCCACCGGGGTGCGGATCGTGACCCCCTGGAGCTCTTGTCCGGAGATGGCCAGCGGGGCGAGGTTGCCTCCGCTTCGACCAGCGATGCGGGCCCCCATCTCACTGAGGGGGGCGCCCACGCGCTTCATCGGACGGCGCCGCAACGAGTCGTCTCCCGTCATCACAAAGTGGCGCCCGGCTCGGCCCGCCAGGAGCCCGAGCATCAAGCGCATCGTCGTTCCCGAATTGCCGCAATCGAGCACGCTCTCCGGTTCGCGGAAGCCGTCGAGCCCCACGCCTTCAACGATCACCGGCTGCCCCGCTTCAATCGGAGACACCGACACCCCCATCGCCCGCAGACAGGCGGCGGTGCTGAGGGGATCTTCCGCGGGCAGCAGCCCTTCGATGCGCGTGATCCCGTCGGCAATCGCACCGAACAGCAGGGAACGGTGAGAGATCGATTTGTCGCCCGGAACCTGCACTCGACCCTTGAGGCTGCGTCCGGCAGTGGTTCCCAGGGCGAGGGGCATGGGGGGAGGCGTGGTTTCAGCGAGCGTAGGAACTGGCCCATCGGGCCAACCCGCACCAGACTGGTGACGCCTTGAGCGGTGCCGTGTGATGCAAGACAACCAGGCGGTTTTCGACTTCCTCAGTCACATTCAGAGCGACCCCGGCCTGCGCGCCAAGCTCAATGAGGTCTGCACGGCCGACGAAGTGGCGGCCATCGCTGCGGAGGAGGGTTTCCGTTTCACCCCAGCGGTGCTGCTCGAGCTGTTTGAGCGCTGCAACGAAGCTCCCCTGGCACGGTCCGGCCTGATGGATGAAAAGTTGATCCGGGTCTACCTCCAGCGCGAGGTGCTGCAGGCGTCTTAGCCGAGCATCACCCCACCGGCGTTATTCAGGTATTCCTGCCAGCTCTCCAGATCGAACAGCAGTTCCTGAAGGGTGAGTTGACGGAGCTCCCGCTCGATGGCGTTCTGCAAACGCCTGCCCATGCTGCTGAGCACCTCCGCTTCGGCCCGTGGGGCCTGGCCGCTGTTGGGTTCCTCGTTTTGATCCGCGTTTCGATCCGCGCTGATCCGAACTGGGGCTCCTACCGCTTCGAGCACCTCAGCCACCGGAATCGCCGCGGGGGCACGACTGAGGCGATACCCCCCCTGGCGCCCGCGCCGAGACTGCACCAGGCCGGCCCTTCGCAGCTGAATCAACAGCTGCTCGAGCATCGGAGGGGGCAGTTCCTGGGCGGCGGCGATCGCTGACACCGACGACCAGGCCTCCCCATGGCGAGCCAGTTCCAGCAGGGCTTGCAGGGCCTGTAGTCCGCTGCGGCGCAGCATCGCTCAGCGCAACCGTTCGAGCACGTTTTCCAGCAGGTACCCGAACAGGGCTGGATCCGGTGCCTCTTGGCCGATATCCGACAGTCCGAGCTCGTCCCAGCGAGCGTCGAGCTGAGCCTCCAGCTCCGCAGGCCTGCGCAGCGGTTCGCCCCAGGGGTGCTGACGTTCCGGCCCCACCTTGGTGGTGGCGTCAATCGCCAGGCGTCCGCCAAGCCCGAGCTGCTCGCTGGCGAAATCCAGCGTGTCGAAGGGGGTGTTCTCGAGCACGAACAGATCCCGTTGCGGATCCACCAGGGCGCTGATCGCCCAGATCACCTGGCGAGGGTCGCGGATGTTGATGGACTGATCGACCACCACCACAAACTTGGTGTAGGTGAACTGCGGAAGAGCACTCCAGAACGCCATCGCCGCCCGCTTGGCCTGCCCGGGATAGGCCTTGTCGATCGCGATCACGGCGAGCTTGTAGCTCAGGCCCTCCATGGGCAGGAAGAAATCCACGATCTCGGGGATCTGCTGCCGCAGGATCGGGGTGTAGATCCGATTAAGGGCGATCGCCAACATGGCGTCCTCCTTGGGAGGGCGTCCGCTGAAGGTGGTGAAGTAAGTGGGCTGGCGCCGCTGGGTGATGCAGCTGATGCGCACCAAAGGAGAGGGCTCCACGCCTCCGTAGAAGCCCATGTGATCCCCGAAGGGGCCGTCAGCCAGCTCCTCGCCCGGCGTGATCGTGCCCTCCAGAACGATCTCGCTGTGGCTTGGCACCTCCAAATTCACCGTTTTGCATTTCGCCAAGCGCACCCCCTCTCCTCCATAGAGGCCTGCGAAAAGCCATTCGCTGAGTTGAACGGGGATCGGTGTGGCAGCGGCCATCACCAGCAGAGGGTGCACGCCGATCGCTACAGCGATTTCCAGAGGCTTGCCCAGGGCCGCGGCTTTGCGCAGATGCCGCGCTCCCCCGCGCACGCTCAACCAGTGCACGGTCATCGTGTTGATCGACTGCTGCTGCAGGCGATACACCCCCACATTGGGAGTACCCGTTTCGGGGTCCTTGGTGATCACCAGGCCGAGGGTGATGATCCGGCCCGCATCCCCAGGCCAGGGCCGCAGCAGGGGCAACGCATCCAGGTTGACCGCGTCGCCCTTGAACACCTCCTGGTGGCAGGGGGGGAGCAGATCGAGATCCGGTTTCGCCCGCAGCACATCCAGCAGCACGGATCCAAAGCGGATCGCTTCCCCCACTCCTTTCGGGGGCCTCGGTTGCTGCAGCAGAGCTAACCGCTCTCCCAGGGCTTCGAGCTCCTCAGGATGCTCCATGCCCATACTCCAGAGCACCCGCTCCAGGGTTCCCAGCAGGTTGACGGCCACCGGGATCGAGGAGCCGATCACGTTTTCAAACAGCAGGGCCGGTCCGCCGGCGCTGAGCACCCGGTCGGAAATGGCTGCCAGTTCGAGATCCGGATTCACCGGCGCCGTGATCCGACGCAATTGCCCCCGCTGCTCCAGAAGCTTCAGAAACCCCCTCAGATCTCGCTGCGATCCCCGGGTCGCGGGCTGGCCGTTTTGGTTCGCGGTCAGGGCTGTTGCCATCTCCGTCTGCAACATCTCACCGGGTTCTGCCTACTGTGGCGCACCCGTTGGTCCATTGCGGTCGTGCAGATCTCCTACTTCCACACCTCTGAGTGTGTGCCGTCTGTGCGGCCCGTTGCCGAGGGTGGCCCCGATGCCGCCGTGGTGATTGACGTGCTTCGGGCCACCACCACCATTGCCTGGTCGCTGCAGAACGGTGCCGAGGCGATTCAGGCCTTTGCTGATCTGCCGGCCCTGGACGCGGCGGCGGCGACCTGGCCGTCGGAGCGCTGCCTGCGGGCAGGTGAACGCGGCGGCAAGCGCGTGGAGGGATACGACCTGGGTAACTCCCCCTTGGCGGTGACACCGGAGGTGGTGGGCGGCAAACGCATCTTCATGAGCACCACCAACGGCACCCGCTCCTTGGAGGCGGTGCGGGCTGTGCCGCTGCTGGTGACGGCTTGTTTGCCCAACCGCACCGCCGTGGCGCGCCGTCTGCTCGAGACCGGAGCCCAGCGGGTCTGGATCGTCGGCAGTGGCTGGGAAGGCGATTACTCCCTGGAGGACAGCCTGGCCGCCGGTGCGGTGGTGTCGGCCGCTCTGGAGTTGGCGGTGACCCCGCATGTGGGCGTGCGCTGCGACAACGACGAAGCCTTGGCGGCCTTAGCCCTCTGGCAGCAGTGGCATCACGACACTGAGACCTGCCTGCGGGCCGCCAGCCATGGGCAGCGCCTGAGCGGCATCGGCAACCACGATGCCGACTTCGCCTGTTGCGCCTCCGTCGACGATCTCACCATCGTTCCGACCCAGACCAGCCCAGGTGTTCTGCAGGCGGCCTGAGGCCATTGCAGGCCCCCTTACAGTGCCCTTGGTGGCAAAACTCCAGCGTTGACAAGCTTTCTGGCTGCAGCGATCCAGCTCAACAGCGGCGCTGATCTCGAGGCCAATTTCGCGTCGGCGGAGGAGCAGATCGAGTTGGCCGCCCGGCGCGGCTCAGAGCTCGTCGGTCTGCCCGAAAACTTCGCCTTCATGGGCGACGATGCCCAGCGCTTGGAGTTGGCCGCCTTGATTGCGGAGCAGAGCCAGCGCTTCCTGGTGACCATGGCGCGTCGCTACCAGGTGACCCTGCTGGGTGGGGGCTACCCCGTTCCGGCCGGCCCGGGGCTCACCAGTAACCGCGCTGAGCTGGTGGGTAAGGACGGTCAGATCCTTGCCCGTTACGACAAGATCCATCTCTTCGATGTCGATCTGCCCGACGGCAACACCTACCGGGAGTCGGCCACCGTCCAGCCCGGTCAGGCCTTGCCACCGGTGGTGGATGTGCCGGGTCTCTGTCGCGTCGGTCTCTCCATCTGTTACGACGTTCGCTTCCCGGAGCTGTATCGCTATCTGGCTGGATCGGGAGCGGATCTGTTGTTCATTCCCGCGGCCTTTACGGCCTTTACCGGGAAAGACCATTGGCAGGTGCTGTTGCAGGCCCGCGCCATTGAAAACACTGCTTATGTCCTGGCTCCGGCCCAAACCGGCAGCCACGGGGGTCGTCGACAGACCCATGGGCATGCCCTGGTGATTGACCCCTGGGGCACCGTGCTCTCCGACGCCGGCACATCCACGGGGCAGGCTGTGGCTCCAGTGGATGTGGGGCATCGCCAGCGCATTCAGGCGCAGATGCCGAGCCTCAAGCATCGCCGACCAGCTCTGTTCTAAGTCGGCTGTGAGGTCGTCATCTCCTAGGGGCCTGCTCCGGCGCTTACTCTTGCTGCCTGCGGTGGCCACCGTGCTGTGGGCGCTGCCGGCTGCTGCCATCAGTGCGCTCTCCGCTTGGCGGATCAGCTCGGATGGCGTTCTGGAGTTGCGCACGCCCCCGGCCACGCGCGTCGAGGCGTTCTTCGAGGAAGGCCAAGGTGCCATCGGCCCTCGCATCTGGCTCGATCTTCCCGGTGCTCCCCAGCGCACCCGCTCCATTCGTGGGAGCGGGGCCATTCGTGAAGTGCGGGTCGGCCGACCATCCGACACCACCACCCGCCTGGTGATCGAGTTCCGTCCGGGCACGCGCCTGGACCCCCGTTCCATCCGCCTGGTGGGGACCCAGGTGGACCGCTGGTCGATGGAGTTCGGCCCTGCTGTGCGCGGCCTCACCGCCATCGGTGAGGGCAGCCTCGAGGCACCATCCACCCCGAGTTGGCGCGCCGTGCCCCCGCCATCGCTGGGCATCCCCTCCGGTCCGATCCCCAACCTTGCCGGACTGGCGGATGTCCCCGCTGGCCGCTACAAGGTCGTGCTAGATCCTGGGCATGGGGGCCCCGATCCCGGCGCGGTCGGGATCAACGGGTTGCGCGAAACCGATGTTGTGCTCGATGTGAGCCTGCAGGTGGCCCAGATCCTCCAAGCCAAGGGCGTTCAGGTGCTGCTCACACGCACCTCGGAGGTGGATGTGGATCTGCCGCCCCGGGTCGCCCTGGCCAACAACAGCGGCGCTGATCTCTTCTTGAGCATTCACGCCAATGCCTTGAGCCTGTCTCGCCCGGATGTGAATGGCATTGAGACCTTCTATTTTCAGGGTGGCCGCTCGAAGGCCTTCGCCGAGGCCATCCAGGCTCAGATGCTGGCGGTGTCACCAGGCAGCCCCGATCGCGGCGCCCGTTCAGGGCGCTTCTTTGTGATCCGCCGCACCGTGATGCCTGCCGCCCTGGCGGAGATGGGCTTCGTGACCGGCCAATTGGATTCTCCGCGGCTGGCTGATCCAGGTTTCCGCCGGCGGATGGCCGTAGCTATCGCTGGGGGCATCCTCAACTACCTGGCGGCATACCCATGAGTGGGGCCCCCATCGGCATCTTCGATTCCGGCGTCGGTGGCTTGAGCGTCTGGCGACAGATCGTCCACTGCCTGCCTGCGGAATCCACGCACTACGTTGCCGATCAGGCCCATGTGCCCTACGGCAACCGCTCCGCCGTTGAGATTCAGGAGTACTGCCTCGCCATTGCTGAGCACCTGGTCTCGGAGGGGTGCAAGGCGATTGTGGTGGCCTGCAACACCGCCTCAGCGGTGGCGCTTGAGCCGCTCCGGCAGCGGTTTCCCCAACTGCCGATCCTTGGCCTAGAGCCGGCGGTCAAGCCTGCCGTGCAACTGACCCGCAGCGGAGTCGTGGGTGTGATGGCCACACCGGCTACCTTTCAGGGCCAGCTTTACCGGGCCACCGTGGGCCGCACCGCCAGTGCCGTGACAGTGGTGGAGCAGGTGTGCATCGGTTTGGCCGATCTCGTGGAGCAGGGGGATCTCGAGGGGCCCCATTGCGATGCTGCTCTCCAGCGTTTTCTGGCGCCGATGCTGGCGGCTGGGGCCGACACCATCGTGCTGGGCTGCACGCACTATCCCTTTGTGATCGAGGCGATTCGGCGGCTGGTCGGCCCATCGATGGCGGTGCTGGATCCCGCCCCTGCGGTGGCGAAGCATCTGGCGGATGTGTTGCGCCAGGGGGCTCTGCTGGCGAAAAGTTCGGCCGTGGCCGAGCATCGCTTCTTCACCAGTGCGGATCCCGAGGCCTTTGATCGGGCGGTGGCACGGCTGGTGGGAGCCCAGTGCAGCAGTGAAGCTCTGATCTGGCGGCCCGGGCCTCTGCTGCGCCTCGCATCCGCGCCCGTTTAGGCCAGCGGTCGGCGGCGCGTGCCTTCTAGGATCGGCGCACCGCAGGGGGTCATGGCCACCGTTGCAGAGCTGCTTCAGCCCGTCGAGACCGATCTCGAGGCTCTGCTGAGTGATCTCCGCAGCCTGATCGGTGCTGGTCATCCGATCCTGCAGGCTGCTGCCGAACATTTGTTCAGTGCCGGCGGCAAGCGGCTGCGGCCTGGAATTGTGCTGCTGTTGTCCCGCGCGCTCTCGCCTGATGGAGATCTGAGCGCCCGTCATCGTCGTCTGGCGGAGATCACCGAGATGATCCACACCGCCTCCCTGGTTCATGACGATGTGGTGGATGAGGCCTCGACCCGTCGAGGCGTCGACACGGTGCATAGCCGCTTCAATCACCGCGTCGCCGTGCTGGCGGGTGACTTCTTGTTCGCCCAGGCCAGCTGGCACCTCGCCAACCTCGACAACCTGGAGGTGGTGAAGCTGCTCTCCCGCGTGATCATGGATCTCGCGGACGGAGAGGTGAAGCAGGGGCTCTACCGCTACGACACAGGTCAAAGCTTCGAGACCTACCTCGAGAAGAGCTACTGCAAAACGGCTTCGTTGATTGCCAACAGTGCCCGCGCCGCGGGGGTTCTCAGTGAGCTGCCCGAACAGCAGCTCGATGATCTTTATCGCTTTGGACGACAGCTGGGTCTGGCTTTTCAGGTGGTGGATGACATCCTCGATTTCACCGGCAGTGATCAACAGCTCGGCAAACCTGCTGCCAGCGATCTAGCCAGCGGCTATCTCACCGCTCCGGCTCTTTATGCCTTGGAGGAGCGTCCTGCTCTGGCCGGCCTGATCGAGCGTGAGTTCAGTGAGGCTGGGGATCTGGAACAGGCTCTTGATCTGGTGCGCAGTAGCCAGGCGATTCAGCGCTCCAGAAGCTTGGCTGAAAGTTTTGCCAATGAAGCCCGTGACGCCCTCAATTGGCTCCCCCAGTCGGAGTGCCGCAGTGCGCTGCTGGCCCTGCCTGACTTTGTGCTGAGCCGGCTGTACTGAGGCCGCTCACTTCTCCAGGAGCGGCAGAACCGCCGTTAGGTCACTCAGGAATTGCCAGATGCCTTCGGGGTAACGCCGCATCCGCTCGGCGGGCTGGAGGTCTGACGGCGGCATCACCAGCACCCGGCAACCTGCGGCGATGGCGGCCGTTGCCCCTGCGGGGGAATCCTCGAAGGCCCAGCTGTCTCGGCAGAGCACCCCGAGTCGTTCTGCCGCCAGTTCGAACACATCGGGCTCGGGTTTACCCCGCTTGAGATCCGGGTCATCCCCATGGACGCGCTCTTTGATCAAGGCAATCCAGGGGTGGGGTTCCGCTTTCAGGGCGACCGCTGAACGGGAGCTGCTGGTGGCCAAGGCCATCGGCACGCCAAGGTCGTGGCAGCGTTCCACCAGGGCCTTGGCACCTGGCATTGGCTGGGCCTGCACCAGTAGGGCCTCAGCGATCGGCTGGCGGACGGCCAGCAGCTCCTCGAGACTGGGAGCGTCGTATCCAGCGGCCGCGATCCACTGGCGCACCTGATCGGCGCAGTCGAGGCGCCGGCGTCCGCGCAGGGCCATCAGTTCATCGCTCTGCAAGCGGAGGCCGAAGTGGCTGGAGGCCTGTTGCCAGGCCTCCGCATGCAGAGGCTCGGTATCGAGCAGGAGCCCGTCGAGATCAAACAGGCAGGCGGCGGGGCGGACCATGTCCCCATCCTGATCTAGAGGCCCTTCCCTGCAGCCGCGTTACAGCGCTGCTGCAGGGCCTTTTTCCTCGCTTGAATGGATGAATTGCCTTGCTTGCGGCCCCATGGTTGAGACCGGTATCGAGTCGGTGCTGAATGAGCAAAGGGTGTTTGAACCCCCGGCCCCTCTCTCAGCCTCGGCGCGGATTGGCTCGATGGAGGCCTATCGGAGGCTCGCCGCTCAAGCGGAGGCGGATCCGGATGCCTTCTGGGGTGCTCAGGCCCGCGAGCAACTCCATTGGTTCGAGCCTTTTCACACGGTGCTCGACTGGAGCAACCCTCCCTTCGCCCGCTGGTTTGAGGGGGGCAAAACCAACCTCTCCTACAACTGCCTCGATCGCCATCTCAGCGGCCCTCGAGCCGACAAAACAGCGCTGATCTGGGAAGGGGAACCCGGCGACACGCGCACCTTCACCTATCGCCAGCTCCACGCCGAGGTCTGCAAGGCGGCCAATGCCCTCAAGGCCCTCGGCATCGGTAAAGGCGATTTGGTCGCCCTGTACATGCCGATGGTGCCTGAAGCGGCCATCGCGATGTTGGCCTGCGCGCGGATCGGAGCGCCCCACTCGGTGGTCTTTGGCGGTTTCTCTGCCGATGCCCTGCGTGATCGCCTCATCGATGGAGACGCGAAAGCGGTCATCACCGCCGATGGCGGCTTCCGCAAAGACAAACCCGTGCCCCTGAAACCAGCGGTGGATGAGGCCCTCTCCGCCAAGGGAGGTGCCCCGAGCGTGCAGCACGTGCTGGTGGTGCAGCGCATTGACTCGCACTGCGCCATGGCCTCAGGGCGTGACCATTGGTGGCACGAGCTGGTGGCCGGCCAGAGCGCCGACTGCCCGGCGGAGGCGATGGAGAGCGAAGACCGTCTGTTCGTGCTGTACACCTCCGGTTCCACCGGTAAACCCAAGGGGGTGGTCCACACCACTGCCGGCTACAACCTCTGGGCTCACCTCACCTTTCAGTGGATCTTCGACATCAAGGAGAACGACATCCATTGGTGCACCGCCGATGTGGGCTGGATCACCGGGCACAGCTACATCGTTTATGGGCCGTTGTCGAACGGAGCCACCACGGTGATGTACGAGGGAGCACCGCGGCCGAGCAATCCCGGCGCCTTCTGGGAGCTGATACAGAAGCACCGCTGCACGATCTTCTACACGGCTCCCACGGCGATTCGCGCCTTCATGAAGAGCGGGCGTGAGGTGCCTGATCGCTATGACATGAGCTCGCTGCGGATCCTGGGCACCGTTGGTGAGCCGATCAACCCGGAAGCCTGGATGTGGTACCGCGATGTGATCGGAGGCGATCGCTGCCCGATCGTCGACACCTGGTGGCAGACCGAAACCGGGGGCGTGATGATCAGCCCCCTCCCCGGTGCCACGCCCACCAAGCCTGGCTCGGCCACCCTCCCCTTGCCCGGCATCCAGGCCGACATCGTCGACCACGACGGCAATAGCCAACCCGCTGATCAGGGTGGTTATCTCGCTGTGCGCCGCCCCTGGCCGGGGATGATGCGCACGGTTCATGGCGATCCCGATCGCTTCCGCAAGAGCTACTGGGAGGAGATTCGTCCCGCCGATGGATCCCATCTCTACTTCGCAGGAGATGGCGCTCGCCGTGATGCGGATGGCTACTTCTGGGTGATGGGTCGCGTTGATGACGTGATCAACGTCAGCGGGCACCGCCTGGGCACGATGGAAATCGAGAGTGCCTTGGTGAGTCACCCGGCTGTGGCCGAAGCGGCCGTCGTGGGCCGGCCCGATGAGCTCAAGGGCGAAGGCATCGTGGCCTTTGTCACCCTGGAGGCTGGCCGCAGCGGTGATGACCCCCTGATCGCCGAGCTGCGGGGCCATGTGGGCAAGGAGATCGGTCCGATCGCTCGCCCCGATGTGATCAAGTTCAGCGATGCCCTGCCCAAGACCCGCAGCGGCAAGATCATGCGCCGCATCCTGCGTTCGTTGGCCGCTGGTGAGGAGGTCAGTGGTGATACCTCAACCCTGGAGGATCGCTCGGTGCTGGATGCCCTGCGGGTCTGACCGATCGACTCAGGGACTGAGCCACCAGCGCCCGATGGTCTCCGCCAGGGTGTCGATCTGCCGCTGACGGCTCGGGTCATCGGCCCATGCCCCCAAGAGGTTCTGGCGCAGGCCGGCACTGGCGGGGGTGAGATGATCACCTGATAGCTCGATCTGCTCGGTCTGATCCGATTCACGCGCGAGCAGCACCGCCTCCAGACGCCGGCTTTGGTCGATGCGATCACGGTTGAAGCGCACCAGCAGGTTGCGCGGTTGGCGGTAATTAGCTGCCACGAGCCGCAGGGTTTCACTGGGGGAGGGGCTGAACTCGCTCTGGATCCCGAGACGAGGGCCGAGTTCTGCCAGCAGTGGCACGCTGCGTTCCGCTGAGAAGTTGTTGAAGCTCAGGGCGGCTAGCCCGCTGCAGCCACGCCCGTTGTCGGGGGCCAGCAGATGCAGCTTGCAGCCGAGGCTGTGGCCGAGGCGCAGGCAGTGCAGATTGTCGGGGCGAACACCTCGGAACAGCCTCCAGGCTTCATTGGCCTGGGCCTGGTGATCGAAACCCGGCACATAACTCCAGGCTTGGATGGCCAGGCCCTGGCGGGCCAGGGCCTCGAGCAGGCGGCGGTAGCTGAGTTGAGGGGTCGCAGCGAGATAGCTACCCCCGATGAACTGAATCACGCCCCTGATTGCACGACCTGGGGGATCCAGCAACCAGAGACTGCCCCGCTGGCGCCAGCTCATGCGCTCTGCAGAGATCTCAGCGCCTCAATCGCTTCGCGGCGGTGGGCCGGGCCATCGAGCAGGTTGTTGAACACGTGCCGGATCACGCCTGATCCATCGATCACGTAGGTGACTCGCCCGGGCAGCAGGCCCAGCACGCTTGGCACACCGAAGGCCTTGCGCAGCTGATTCCCCTTGTCCACCAACAATGGATAGGGCAGGTTGTGACGCTGGGCGAACCGCTGGTGGCTGGAGGCGTCATCGCCGCTCACACCCCACACCTCGGCGCCGAGCGCCTGTAGATCGGCGTAGCTGTCACGGAAGGCGCAGGCCTCCATCGTGCAGCCGGGGGTGTCGTCCTTGGGATAGAAGAACAGCACAAGGGCCTTGCCGGCGAGTTGATCGCTGCGGCGTTCGTTGCCGTTCTGGTCGCTGAGGGCGATCAGGGGAGCGGAGTCGCCGGTGTTGAGGGCTGGAGCCAAGACTGATCGCAGAATTTGGCAAGACCCTAGGCAGGGCTTGGCACGGCCTGGGATCATGAAGCCGACCCGCAGCGCCCCATGGCCACGGCTGAACCTCCGCAACCCTGGGAGCAGGCGGACCTCCTGGGTCTGATGGCGGCTCCAGCGTCAGCCCCTCTGGCTGCCGTGCCTGCTCCGCTGCAAAACAGTGGGCAGCCCCAACGGCTGCTGATCCTGGATACGGAGACCACAGGCCTCGATCCCCAACAGGATCGCTGCATCGAGCTGGGGGCCATCTTGTTTGACCTCCCGCGTCGCTCGGTTCTCAGCCAGCTGTCTCTGCTGTTCCCCTGCGAGCAGAACCCTGCTCAGGCCGTGAATGGCATCGACCCTGCGCTCACCCAGCAACCCCAACCCTGGCAGCAGGGTCTGGAGTGGTTTGAGGCCCTGCTGAGCAGCGCGGATCTGGTGGTGGCTCACAACGCTGCCTTTGATCGCCAGTGGTTTGGGATTGCCCCGCTGCCTCCGATCCACAAACCCTGGCTCTGCACGATGGAGGACATCCGCTGGCCGGCGGATCGTTGCCTGCGAGCCAACCCCTCTGTGCGCGACTTGGCCCTGGCTTACAGCGTGCCGGTCTGGGCTGCACACCGTGCCCTCACCGATTGCATCTACCTGGCTCAGGTGTTCGAGCGTTGTGAGGATCTCGAACAACTGCTGGTTGAAGGGCTTGAGCCCAGACGCCTGTATCGCGCCCGCCTCTCCTATGAGGAACGCCACAAAGCGCGGGAGGCAGGCTTCCGCTGGAATGAGCCCATCAGCGGGGCCTGGAGCCGCCGCCTCTCCGAGCGGGAGGTCAACCGGCTCGACTTTCCTGTGGTTCCTGTGGATGAGGGCTCCCAGCGCCGAAGCGCCTGATTTGCTTCAGCAACAGGAAGCGGAACCTTCCATTTGCACCATTGTCTGAGCGGCTTTCCCATGGTGAGGATGCCGTCAGGCCCATGTCATGGCACCGAACGCGAGGGGCAGGCCGTATCGGCCCTGCGCCACCAGCAAAGTGCAGCGCTGGCAGAACACCCGCACCTGGGCGCGTTTGATTCGGGAGGCGGAAGCCCTCTGGCATGTGGACGTTAGAGATCTCAAGCGCCTGGCGGCCCTGGAGTTGTCTCAGCTCCTCGAAGAAGTTCCTCCATCCCTGCGAGGTCGGGTGAACCGCTGGTTGGAGCGCTACCGGGTGCACACCCGCTTGGAGTGAACCCAGAGGAGTGAGAAGCCCTTCGCTTCAGCCATAAAAAAACCACCCGGGTGGGTGGTGGAAGGGTTGATGCCGGATCAAGAAATCGGAGCGGCGGGATTTGAACCCACGACCCCCACTACCCCAAAGTGGTGCGCTACCAAGCTGCGCTACGCCCCGGCGAGATAGAAGCTATCACAGCGCTTTGCCCCGTTTCGCCTTGATTCTGCGCAGCAGGCGGCGGCTCAGTTGATCCCGGTTCAGACCGCCATATCCCCACAGATGCAGCTCGGACGCGAGGGAGCGAAGCTCCCGCAGATTCATCGAGGCCAGGCGCAGTTCCGGGACCCGCTGCCAGGCCATCGTCGTCATCGGCAAGTCACTGCCACGGCGACCTGAGCGGAAGCCCGCCAGCGCTCCATCGGCCATCCATTCGGGCACCAGCACAAACAGCACCGCCAGCAGTCCGTAGAGCTCCACCAGCCCGCGCGGCAGCGGATGGAGCTGGCGATGCGTTTCAGTGGGATCCTCGTTGGCGATGGCGCTCCTGAGTTCGGCCTGGTCCTGGCCATTGTTCCGCACCTGGCGCTCGCTCCCAAGGGGTCCCCTCACCGATGTTGCCCCTCAGATCAGAGAGCCAGGTTTGCTGAGGCTCGTTGGCGCCTTGCCAGGGGCCTCCAGGGTTGGCTGCTCCTTCCAGAGCATCGGGGGCTCGACAGACGGTGCCAGGCGCACAAACCAGAACACCACAGCAAAGACCAAGCCCACGGTGGCGAGGATGCCAACGATCACCGTGCGATCGGGAAGAGGATTCATCAGACCTGATCAACCCGTTGACATTGCATCCGCATTGGCAGTTGCTCCAGGGTGAGCTCATCACCCCGGAGGATCAGATCCATGCCATCACTGGAGTAGCGAAGATCTGGCTCGCTGGTGTTCTGGCGGAAGAACGTGCGCCGGAAGCGACCAGTGATCAAGGAAGCCTGGGACTGATTGCGCTCCAGCAGGAGTGTGCCCTTGTCGTTGCAGAGATATCTGTCCTTGATGGCGTAGTCCTCCCACCAGGGTGACTGCATCGCCTGCGCCAGTACCAGGGCAAGAAGGTGGATCACGACGGGATGATCACAGATGACGGCTCACAGCGCGACCCTCAGAGGGCAATCGGACTGTTGTCCCCGCGCAGCACGCAGTGGCTGATGCTCCAGTCGTAATGCGACCACACATGGCTCGGAAGCTTGAAGGAACAGCCTTCCCATTGCTCATCGAGCAGAACGCCCTGGGGTTGTGCCGAGCAGTAAGGGCGGCTCCCGGGCCGCGCCAGATATTGCTGGTGGTAGTCCTCGGCGAAGAAGAACGACTGCCGATCGCCGATCTCCGTGGTGATGGCTCCACCACCTGCAGCATTCAGCAGCGTTTGGTAGCGATCTCTTGAGGCGATGGCGCGCTCGAGCAGGTCGGCGTCATTGACGTAAATCGCGGAGCGGTATTGGGTGCCGGTGTCATTGCCTTGAGCCATGCCCTGGGTGGGGTTGTGGCATTCCCAGAAGAGCTTCAGCAGGTCGCTGAAATCGATGGCATTGCGATCCCAGACCACCCGCACCACTTCGGTGTGGCCGGTGCGGCCGGAGCAGACTTCCTCATAACTGGGGTTCGGGGTGAATCCGCCCGCGTAGCCCACGGCGGTGGTGATCACCCCGGGGAGTCTCCAGAATCCTTTCTCCGCACCCCAGAAGCAGCCGCAGCCGAAGAGAGCTTCCTGCTGGCTGGTGCTCAGCGGTGCTTTGAGGGCGGTGCCGAGCACCGCATGCCGTTCTGCGGTGCGGATCGGTGTGGAGCGCCCCGGTAGAGCCGCCTCAGGTGACACCAGGGTGGATTTGGAGCCAGTCATGCCCTGAAACAGTCCGAACACCAGAAGCCTTTAACTCGCTGGAGCCTAGGCAGTGGGCCCCTGTCCAGCGGAGGGATCCAGGGCAATGTGATTGAGGAGGGTGGTGGTGAAGGCGAAGAGCAAAAACGGCAGCGAGAGCACCAGGATCAAGCCGACCCCCAGCAGTGCCACCAGTGGTTTGCTGGTGCCCATCAGCGCCAGACCTGCGGCCAGGCTGACAAAAATCACGGCCATCCAAATCAGGATCTGGCCATAGATGTCACCGAAGGTGAGGGTGCAGCGAAGGCGATAGGTCGTGCCGTTCAGCATGGGTGGCCCTGGGCAGCAGTTCTGTCAGCTAAGCCACGGGTGGCGGAGTTGTCTGGCTCCTTATCAGAACGTTGACCTCAGGCGGCCCGCCGCAGCTGCTCCTCCGCCTGTTCCCGCTCCCAGAGCCTGCGGTAGGTGCCGCTCTGTTGCACCAGTTCACTGTGATGGCCCTGCTGCACCAGGCGGCCCTCATCGAGCACCAGGATCCGGTCGCAGGCGGCGGCGGCGGAGAGTTGGTGGCTGATCATCAAAATCGTGCGGTCCTGCTGACCTCGGATCGAGCGGAGGATGTCGGCGGCGGTGTTGTTGTCCACGCTGGCTAGGGCATCGTCGAGCACCAGCAGGGGGGCCTCCACCAGAAGGGCTCGACCCAGGGCTGTGCGCTGGCGCTGCCCGCCGCTCAGGGTGATCCCCCGCTCTCCCACCAGGGTGCTGTATCCATCGGGGAATCCCCGCACGTCACTGGCCAACCGCGCTTGCTGAGCGGCGTTCTCGACTCGCTCCTGACTGGCCTCCGGTTCGCCGTAGCGGAGGTTGTCAGCCAGGGTTGCGGTGAAGAGGTAACCCTCCTGGGGCACCAGAGCCACCTGCTGCCGCAGATCGGAGAGTTCCAGCTTGGTGACATCAACGCCATCGAGGAAGAGTTGCCCTTCAGGCACCGGAACCATCCGTCCCAGGGCCCGGGCCAGGCTGGTCTTGCCGCAGCCGACAGGACCCACTAGGGCCACCAGTTCTCCCGGCTTGAGCTGGAAGCTCACCCCCTCCAGGGTGTTGCGTTCAGCGTCGGGATAGCGCAGGCAGAGGTTGCGGGCTTCCACAGAGGCCGCGCGGCTTCCTTGGCGCTTTGGAACCGATTGGGGCTGCGGGGGTGACTGGATCAGAGGCTGGCGGCGCAGGAGGTCTTCCACCCTCTCCAGACTCACCTGACCGGTCTGAAAGGTGTTCAACGTGAAGCCCAGCAGGGCGGTGGGGAACACCAGGCGCTCCACATAGAGGATCAGGGCCACCAGATCCCCGATGGAAAGCCGCCCGTTGGCCAGCTGACCACTGCCAAGGGCCAGCAACAGCAGCAGGCTGATGGAGGAGATCCCCTCCAGCAGAGGGAACAGCGTGCTGCGGGTTCGCGCCAGCTGCAGGGCGTCATCGCGGTAACGCCGATTTCTGCTCTCGAACGCAGTGCGCTCCGTGCGTTCCTGCCCGTAGATCTTGATGGCGCTGATGCCGGAGAGGTCCTCCTGGATCAGATCGCTCAGTTGGGCCAGGGCCTCCTGTTGGCGACGTTGCTGGCGCATCATCCGACCGCCAAACAGCCTCACGGTGACCAGCATCAGCGGATACAGGCCAACGGCGGCGAGGCTCAGCAAAGGATCGATTGCCAGCATCGCCGGCAGGGTGAGTGCATAGGCCAGAGCGGTGTTGGTCAGGCTCAGGACGGCGAATCCCAGCAGCCTTCGCACGTTCTCCACGTCGCTGGTGGCTCGGCTGATCACCTCTCCGCTGCCGGTGCTCTGCACCCAGCCAGGCTCCTGGCGGAGCATCTGGTCAAAAATCTGCTGCTTGAGGTTGGCCTCGACCTGGCGGCCGACCCCGAAGACCAGCATCCGTGACACCAGGCGCACAGCTCCCATCGCCGTGGCTAGGGCCACGATGATGGCCGCCTGCCGGATCACATCTTGATAGGTGAAGCCGTCCTGGAGGTCATCGATCACCCCTCGAACCATCAGGGGGATGGTGACGCTCAACAGGTTGACGACCACCAGAGCGGCAATCCCAAGCAGCACCGTGCGGCGGTAAGGACGCAGGTAGCGCTGGATCAGGCCGAAGCGGATGGCCGCCATGAATCAATGCAAGGTCTCGCCAACCTAGGCAGTGGTCACGATGCCCCGTTTCTGCCTTGAAGATGGGAGCCTGTTGCCAGTGCATGTCAGCTCCCATGGCTGAGGATCAGCAGGTCCATCCCCTTTACGCCACCGATCGGGAACTGGTGGATCGGCTTCTGGCCACTGAGCTGCCCACCGACGCGGATCTGGTGGAGATTGGACGCCTGTTGATGCGTTACACGGGCTTCCCGGGTGCTATGGATCTTCAGGACGATCTAGGCAAGACCCTGCGTCTCTGGGGTCTGAGCCAGGACCAGTTGAACCAGCGTTGTCGCAGCATCTGGTCCGCAGGTTTCCGACCCGGCGCTGAGGTGGCTGATCAGGCCGTGGGCTCGGGCTTCGATACAGCCGATCAGGACACGCCCTGATCTCCCTCTACGCCATCAGCTGTTCCTTCCCAGCACTGTTTCTTCTCCATGGCTGCCTCGTCCCCCTGGTCTTCCCTGTTGGAGCAGTTGCTGCGGGGAGACTCCCTTGATGGCCCCCAGGCCACAGCCCTGATGGAGGGTTGGCTCTCCGAGCAGATTGAGCCCGTTCTTACCGGAGCCCTGCTGGCAGCGCTGCGTGCCAAGGGACTCAATGGTGAGGAGCTGGCGGCGATGGCCGGGGTGCTGCGGGTTGCGGCTCCACTGCCCTGCCCGAGGCCGGATCTGCCCCTGGTGGATACCTGTGGCACCGGAGGTGATGGGGCCAACACCTTCAACATCTCCACGGCCGTGGCCTTCACCGCCGCCGCCTGTGGAGCCCATGTGGCGAAGCATGGCAACCGCAGCGCCAGCGGCAAGGTTGGATCCGCCGATGTGTTGGAGGCCGTGGGGTTGAACCTGCAGGCTCCCGCTGCTGCCGTGGTGGGTGTTCTGCCGCAGACCGGAGTCACGTTTCTCTTCGCACCGGGCTGGCATCCGGCCCTGGTGGGGCTTGCGCCCCTGCGGCGGTCCCTGGGGATTCGCACGGTGTTCAACTTGTTGGGTCCGCTGGTCAACCCGCTTCAGCCTGATTTCCAGGTGTTAGGGGTGGGAGCGGCCGATCTGCTGGATCCCATGGGGGAGGCGCTCTGTCGCCTGGGTCTTCGCCGCGGGGTGGTGGTCTTCGGGGATGGAGGTCTCGATGAGGCCTCTTTGTCGGGCGCCAGTGAACTGCGCCTGATCTGCGATGGAGAGGTGAGCCGCCAGCGGCTCGAGCCATCGGCCCTTGGGCTGGAGTTGGCCCCGCTGGAGGCCCTGGTGGGGGGTGACCTCCAGACCAACGCCAGCATCCTTGAAGCAGTACTGCGGGGTCGCGGCACCGCCGCTCAGCGCGATGTTGTGGCCTTGAACACCGCTTTGGTGATCTGGGCGGCAGGGCTGAGTGACTCGGTGGAGAGTGCCCTGCCGATGGCGCTGCAGGCGCTCGAGACGGGAGCGGCCTGGGAGCGACTGGAGACCCTGCGCGCGGCCCTTCCCTAGGCACCCCTTACGGGATGATGGCGGCCATGACGACTGCCTCCATCCCGACCGCCGCAGTTCTGGTGCTGGCCGATGGCCTTGTGCTGCGGGGAGAAGCGTTTGGCGCCAAGGGCACCGCCCTGGGTGAAGTGGTGTTTAACACCGGCATGACCGGTTATCAGGAGGTGATGACCGATCCCAGCTACGCGGGGCAGTTGGTCACCTTCACTTATCCGGAACTGGGCAACACCGGCATCAACGCGGCCGATCAGGAGGCCGATGCTCCCCACGTGCGCGGGGTGATTGCACGGCAGCTGGCGCCCGTTGCCAGCAATTGGCGCATGGAAGCCACACTGGAGTCGTGGCTCCAGAGCCACAACGTGGTGGGGATCTCTGGGGTGGATACCCGCTCGTTGGTTCGCCACCTGCGTGACGGAGGGGCCATCAACGGAGCGATCAGCACCGATGGCACCTCCCCCCAGCAGCTCCTGGAGCAGGTGCGAGCCATGCCCTCGATGGCTGGGCTCAACCTGGCCCAGACCGTTAGCACTGAGACCCCCTACACCTGGGACAAGCTCTGCCCTGCCGGCTTCGACCAGAGGCTTCAGAACAACCCATCCGCTCCCTATCGCGTCGTGGCGATCGATTTCGGCATCAAGCGCGCCATCCTTGAGCGGCTTGTGGCCCACGGTTGTGCCGTCACTGTGCTCCCGGCCGATGCCACGCTCGAGCAGGTTCTGGCCCTCGATCCAGAGGGGGTGTTCCTCTCCAATGGTCCCGGGGATCCAGCCGCGGTCAGCAGTGGGATTGCCCTGGCCAAGGGCCTGGTCAATCAGGAGCAGCTGCCCCTCTTCGGCATTTGCCTCGGTCACCAGATTCTCGGCCTGGCCTTGGGGGGCAGCACCTTCAAGCTCGGCTACGGCCATCGCGGCCTGAACCATCCCTGCGGCAGCACCGGCGTGGTGGAGATCACCAGCCAGAACCATGGCTTTGCCCTCGACGCCACCACGCTTCCCGCCGATCAGATGGAGGTCACGCATCTCAATCTCAATGACCGCACCGTGGCGGCGTTCGCCCATCGCCAGCGGCCGATCTTCGGTGTGCAGTACCACCCGGAAGCCAGTCCTGGCCCCCACGATGCCGATCACCATTTCGGTCGTTTCGCCGCTCTGATGGCCGAGCGCCGCGTCTGAGCTGCAGGAGATCGATCGCACTTTGTTGCGGTCCTGCCCATTGCCGAAACCGTCACTACACTGCGATCGCCCGTGACGTCAGAGGTCAGGAGCCATCACTGATCTGCAGCGATTGACCGTCTCCCTGCGCGGTGGCTTCGAACAGCAAGACGGTTGTCTGCTGTTCAGCTTTACCGGCCAGCTGGACGCCTATTCCGAGAAGCAATTTCTCGCTTTCATCAACGATCACCTCACCAGTACGCCCCAGCCTCTGGTGATCGATCTCAGCAAGATCGATTTCATTGACTCCTCCGGTCTGGGGGCTCTCGTGCAGTTCGCCAAACACTGCAACGAGCAGAAGCTCCAGTTCCTGGTGGTGGGCAATGCCCGCGTGGTGCAGACGGTGAAACTGGTAAGGCTTGAGGAGTTCCTCCATCTCCAGCCTGACCTCAACACCGCCCTCGGATCCATCGCCGCCTGAGGCTTGGGCCTGGTTGGCCCAGCTTCAGCCCCCGGGATTGCCCGGGGAGCTGGGCCCGCTCCAGTTGGCCTGGCTGGGAGATGCCGTCTGGGAGCTGCATCAACGGCTGCGGCGCTGCCGGCAACCCGGCCGCAGTGCAGACCTGCACCGTGCGGTCGTTGCCGATGTGAGGGCCGATGCCCAGGCGGCTGCCCTTGAGCGACTCGAGCAGCGTGGTCTGCTGCGGGAAGAGGAGCTGGAGCTGGTGCGGCGTGGACGCAACCGCGCCGGCCGAGGACCGCGCCGAGGAGAGGCTGGTGTGTATGGGCGGGCGACGGGATTTGAGACAATGGTGGGCTGGCTCTTTCTGCAGAACCCCAGCCGCCTTGCCCAGCTGCTGGCAGAACTCGAGGACGCCGACTGATAACCCTTTTCTGAAGACCGATGAGCCCCCGTTTTGATCGTCGTAAGGACCAACGCCAGGGCTCCGGTGCCGGCCAACCAGCGCGCTCTGGTGGTCGTTTCTCCGACCGGCCTGCCGGCCGCGCTGGCGGCCGGCCCGCACCCCGATCCGGTGCGCGCCCGTTCAGGCCCCGCGGTGAATGGAATCCGGAGGGAGAGGAGCGCCGCGAGCGGCGCGAGCGTCCTGATGCAGGCGAGCGCCGTCCGCGCTTTGAGCGTCGGCCAGAAGGGTCCAGCGGCCCTGAACGTCGCTCCGGCCGCCCCCAGGGGCGGCCCCAGGGTCGTCGCTTCGAGGCCCCATCTGGCGGACGCAGTCCCTACCGCGCCCCTGGCCGTGAGCTGCGCCGCGATGACCGTCGTGATGATCGCCGCGACGAGTGGCGTGATGATCGCCGGGATGAGCGTCGCGAGCGCCCCCAGGGTCGTAGCCCCATCGCGGTTGAAGTTCCCGCCGGAGAGGCGGAGCGTTTCAATGCCTCCCCAGCGGATGATCTGATCTGGGGTCGCCATGCCGCCCAAGCGGCCCTGGAGAGTGATCGTCCGATTCACCGCATCTGGTGCACTCCGGAGATGCGCTTTCAACCGCGTTTCCTGCAGTTGCTGCGCGAGGCCAAGGCTGGTGGCGTTTTGGTCGAGGAAGTCACCTGGGCCAGGCTCGGTCAACTGACCGATGGTGCGGTGCACCAGGGCATCGTCTTGCAGGCGGCTGCCGCCGACACCCTCGATCTCGGCACCCTGGTTGACGGTTGCAAGGCTCTGGGCGAACCCCCCTTGCTGATGGCCCTCGACGGCATCACCGATCCCCACAACCTCGGGGCGATTGTGCGCAGTGCCGAGGCCCTGGGCGCCCATGGTCTGGTGCTGCCGCAGCGCCGCAGCGCAGGTCTCACCGGCTCCGTCGCCAAGGTGGCGGCTGGTGCTCTGGAGCACCTTCCCGTGGCGCGGGTGGTCAACCTCAACCGGGCGCTCGACACCCTCAAGCAGGAGGGGTATCGGGTGATCGGTTTGGCCGGTGAAGGCAGCGTGTCCCTCAGCGATGCCGATCTCGATGGTCCGCTGGTGATCGTCACCGGCTCGGAGGGCTCCGGTCTCTCGATGCTGACCCGCAAGCACTGCGATCAGCTGGTGCGCATTCCCCTTCGCGGTGCCACCCCGAGCCTGAATGCTTCGGTGGCCACGGCGATGGTGCTCTACGAGGTGGCCCGCCGCGGTTGGATGAAGCAGATCAGTGGAACGGCTCCGGCACCGCGGATCGTGCGTCCTCAGATGCCCGCCCCTCCGGCGATTCAGGCCTCTCCTGCCCCTGACCTCGTCACGGAGAACGCGGCAGCGGAGAGCGGTTTGCCCGAGTTCGAGAACGAAGCAGCCGACGCTGCGGTTCTGCCTTTTAGCGCTGATGAGCAGGAGCGGGCCGAGCAGATCGTGGCCGATGTGATCGCTGAGCTCGGCTCCCAGCAGGCCGCAGAGCTGAGCGACAACGTCGTGGAGAGCACTGAAGACAGCTCCCTCACCCTGGGGCTTTCCAGCGAGCCCCGCACGACGTTCTCTGCGGACATCCAGCTCTGAGTGCCGCGAACGATGCATTCGCAGCCACAATGGGCGCATCCCATCCAGCCCGAATGACCCCCCTGATCCGGCCTCTGCGCAGCATTGCCAATGGGTTTGGTTTGGCCTGGTGGGCTCGCGTTGAAACGCGGCAACCGGATGTGACCTACTGGTTCGGGCCCTATCTGCGGCGCAGCAGTCTCGAAGCCTCCCTGCTTCCCTTCCTCGCGGATTTACGCAGTGAGGGGGCAGCGGAGATTCAGCACACCGTGCTCCGGGCTCGCCGCAGCGAGCCGCTGACGATCACGGCTGGATCCTGACGCCCCCAGCCAGGTCTGACTGATAGCGTCGAGCCTTGCTAGTGGTCTGGGTTTGATGGGCATCGCCGAGTGGCGTGAGCAGCTCAACAGCGGCGACGTGTCCGCCCGGGAGCTCACGGACCATCACCTCAGTCGCATCGAGGCGGTCGAACCCGGCGTTCATGCCTTCACCGAGATCACGGTCGAGCGCGCCCGTGCCGATGCCGATCGCATTGACGCTCTGAGAGCCTCCGGTGCGGCGTTGCCTCCCTTGGCGGGGGTGCCACTGGCGATCAAAGACAACCTCTGCACCCGGGGCATCCGCACCACCTGCTCCAGCCGGATGCTGGAGAATTTCGTTCCTCCCTACGAATCCACGGTCACCGATCGGCTCTGGCAGTCGGGGGCGGTCTTGCTGGGCAAGACCAACCTCGATGAGTTCGCCATGGGCAGCTCCACAGAAACCTCGGCCTTCGGACCCAGCCGCAACCCCTGGAATACCGAGAAGGTTCCCGGAGGCAGTTCCGGTGGAAGTGCCGCCGCTGTCGCCGCTGGGGAGTGCATGGCCTCCCTCGGCTCCGACACAGGTGGTTCGATCCGGCAGCCTGCTGCCTTCTGTGGAGTGGTTGGGCTCAAGCCCACCTATGGACGGGTCAGCCGCTACGGCTTGGTGGCCTTTGCTAGCTCCCTGGATCAAGTGGGCCCCTTCACCACCAGCGTCGCCGATGCCGCCGAGCTGCTGCAGGTGATCGCCGGAGAGGATCCCCGCGATTCCACCTGCCTCAGGGCTCCTGTTCCTGACTACCGCGCCGCCCTGACTCAGCCGGTGGCGGGTTTGCGGGTGGGTCTTGTGCGGGAGTGCTTTGAGGCGGAAGGGTTGTCGCCTGAGGTGAAAGCCTCAGTGATGGCAGCGGCCCATCAGCTTCAGGCCCTTGGCTGTGAGCTGGTGGATGTCAGCTGCCCCCGTTTTAACGACGGCATCGCCACCTATTACGTGATTGCCCCATCGGAGGCATCCGCCAATCTTGCCCGCTACGACGGCGTCAAATATGGCTTCCGTGCCGATGAGGCCAACAGCCTTGCGGAGATGACCGCCCGCAGCCGAGCCGAAGGTTTTGGCGATGAGGTCAAGCGCCGCATCCTGATCGGCACCTACGCCCTCTCCGCGGGTTATGTCGATGCGTATTACAAGAAAGCGCAGCAGGTTCGCACGCTGATTCGGCGCGACTTTGATCGCGCCTTCGGCTCCGTGGATGTGCTGCTGACCCCCACCTCGCCCACCACCGCCTTCGGCTTTGGTGCCCACAGCGAGGACCCGTTGGCGATGTATCTGGCTGACCTGCTCACCATTCCCGCCAACATGGCTGGCCTGCCGGCCATCAGTCTCCCTTGCGGCTTCGATGGGTCCGGCTTGCCGATCGGTGTTCAGCTGATCACCGGTGTTCTCGAGGAGGAGCGGTTGCTGCAGGTGGCGTACCACTACGAACAGGCAGCACGGGTGATGGAGACGCGGCCGCAGGCTGCTCTCGTGCCCTGAACGGATCAGGAGGGCGATGGCTCCACTGGTGGTGCTGTTCTCCCCGGTTCAGGCTGCGGTTGCCCTGAATATGGGGTCTCCCGCTTAGCCTGGCAGCATCTCTGCGCTTGATGCGCTCCAGCCGTTGCCCTTCGTTCCCCTCCATAACCACAGCGACTACAGCCTCCTGGATGGGGCCAGTCAGCTGCCGGACATGGTGAAGCGGGCCGAAGAGCTCGGCATGCCTGCCATCGCCCTGACGGACCACGGGGTGATGTATGGCGCCATTGAGCTGCTCAAGCTCTGCAAAGGCACCTCGGTCAAGCCGATCATCGGCAACGAGATGTATGTCATCAATGGCTCCCTTGATGACCCGAACCCACCCAAGAAGGAGCGTCGTTATCACCTGGTGGTGCTGGCCAAGAACGCAGTCGGCTACCGCAACCTGGTCAAGCTCACGAGCATCAGCCACCTGCGCGGCATGCGCGGTCGCGGCATCTTTTCACGGGCCTGTATCGACAAACCCACCCTTCAGGCCCATCGCGAGGGCTTGATCATTGCCACCGCCTGCCTGGGTGGAGAGATTCCCCAGGCGATCCTGCGCAACCGCCCTGATGTGGCGAGGGATGTGGCCCGCTGGTATCAGGGCGTCTTCGGGGATGACTTCTATCTCGAAATTCAGGACCACGGGTCACCTGAAGATCGGATCGTCAATGTGGAGATGGTGCGCATTTCCCAGGAGCTGGGGATCCCGCTGGTGGCCACCAATGACGCCCACTACCTCACCAGCAACGATGCCGAGGCCCACGACGCCCTGCTCTGCGTGCTCACCGGCAAGTTGGTGAGCGACGAGAAACGTCTCCGCTACACCGGCACCGAATTCATCAAAGGCGAGCAGGAGATGCTCGCCCTGTTTGCCGATCACCTCGAGCCCGACGTGGTGGCTCAGGCGGTCGCCAATACGGCCCTAGTGGCGGAGAAGGTTGAGGACTACGACATTCTCGGGCGCTATCAGATGCCCCGCTTCCCGATTCCCGACGGACACACGCCCGTCAGCTACCTGCGGGAGGTGAGTGAGCAGGGATTGCGTCATCGGCTCGGCTTGCCGGATGGAGCTGCCTTCGATGCGCTCTATGGAGAGCGGCTTGCCTTCGAGCTCCAGGTGATGGAGCAGATGGGCTTTCCCACCTATTTCCTGGTGGTGTGGGATTACATCCGCTTTGCCCGTGAGAACGGTATCCCTGTGGGGCCTGGTCGCGGTTCGGCTGCTGGATCCCTTGTGGCCTACGCCCTTGGAATCACCAATATCGATCCGGTCACTAACGGATTGCTGTTTGAGCGCTTCCTCAATCCCGAGCGCAAGTCGATGCCTGATATCGACACCGACTTCTGCATTGAGCGCCGTGGTGAGGTGATCGACTACGTCACCCAACGCTATGGCGAAGACAAGGTGGCCCAGATCATCACCTTTAACCGCATGACCTCCAAGGCGGTTTTGAAGGATGTGGCTCGTGTGCTCGACATCCCCTATGGCGATGCCGATCGTCTGGCGAAGTTGATCCCCGTGGTGCGTGGCAAGCCGGCCAAACTCAAGGAGATGATCGGCGACGAGTCTCCAGCGCCGGAGTTTCGCGAGAAATATCAGAACGATCCGCTGGTCAAGCGTTGGGTTGACATGGCGATGCGGATCGAAGGCACCAACAAGACCTTTGGTGTGCATGCCGCCGGGGTTGTGATTGCCGCCGATCCCCTCGATGAAGTGGTTCCGCTTCAGCGCAACAACGACGGCCAGGTGATCACCCAATACTTCATGGAAGATGTGGAGTCGATGGGTCTCCTGAAGATGGACTTCCTGGGTCTCAAAAACCTCACCATGATCGACAAAACGATCGATCTGGTAGAGCAGAGCACCGGCGAGAAGGTCGATCCCGATGCCCTGCCCCTCGATGATCCAGGCACCTACGGCCTCCTAGCCCGTGGTGATCTCGAAGGCATTTTCCAGCTGGAATCCAGCGGCATGCGCCAGATCGTGCGTGACCTCAAACCCTCCTCTCTGGAAGACATCTCTTCGATCCTGGCGCTCTACCGGCCGGGGCCTCTCGATGCCGGATTGATTCCCAAGTTCATCAACCGCAAACATGGGCGTGAGGCGATTGATTTCGCCCACACCAAACTGGAGCCGATCCTTCAGGAGACCTACGGGATCATGGTGTACCAGGAGCAGATCATGCGCATCGCGCAGGATCTGGCGGGGTATTCCCTTGGGGAGGCCGATCTGCTGCGGCGGGCGATGGGTAAGAAGAAGAAGAGTGAGATGGAAAAACACCAAAGCCTCTTCGTCAGCGGGGCCACGGAACGTGGTGTGGATCCGAAGGTGGCTGAGTCACTGTTTGAGCAGATGGTGCTGTTCGCCGAATACTGCTTCAACAAGAGCCATTCCACCGCCTATGGCGCGGTGACCTACCAAACCGCCTACCTCAAGGCCCACTATCCCGTGGCCTACATGGCCGCTCTGCTCACCGTCAACGCGGGCAGCACCGACAAGGTGCAGCGTTATATCTCCAATTGCAACGCCATGGGCATTGAGGTGATGCCTCCGGATGTGAATGCCTCGGGAATTGATTTCACGCCGGTCGGCGATCGCATTCTCTTTGGATTATCGGCGGTGCGCAATCTCGGTGAGGGAGCGATACGCGTGCTGCTCGAGGCCCGCAGCAGTGATGGCCCCTTCCAATCCCTCGCCGATCTCTGTGATCGGATTCCCGGCAGCACGTTGAACCGCCGCTCGATTGAGGCGTTGATTCATTGCGGTGCCCTCGATGCTCTTGAGCCGCAGGCCAACCGGGCACAGCTGATGGCTGACTTGGAGTTGGTGGCCGATTGGGCCGCTTCCCGTGCCCGTGATCGCGCCAGTGGTCAGGGCAATCTGTTTGATCTGCTCGCCGGGGCCGCTGCTTCCGATCCGGATGCTTCCGGCTCCGACCTCAGCACAGCACCGCGGGCGGCGGCGGTGAATGATTACCCCCCAACAGAAAAGCTCAGATTGGAGAAGGAGTTGGTTGGTTTTTATCTCTCTGACCATCCCCTCAAGCAACTGACCAAACCGGTGCAGCTGTTATCCCCGATTGGTCTGGGAAGTCTGGACGACCAGGCGGACAAGGCTCGGGTCAGCGTTGTCGCTCTGGTGGCGGCTCTGCGCCCTGTGACGACTCGCAAGGGTGATCGCATGGCCGTGCTGCAGCTGGAAGATCTCGGTGGGAGCTGTGAAGCGGTGGTCTTCTCGAAGACCTATGCACGCCTGGCCGATCACTTGATGGTGGATGCCCGTCTGTTGATCTGGGCCTCTGTCGACCGCCGCGATGAGCAGGTGCAGCTGATCGTGGATGACTGCCGGGTGATTGATGAGCTGCAGGTTCTACTTGTGGAGCTCGATGGACAGGAGGCCAGTGACATCGCGGTGCAACACAAATTGCGGGAATGCCTGAACCAGCACCGCACCGAGAAGGATGAGGCCGGTGTGCGTGTTCCAGTGGTCGCGATGGTCAGCCACAACAGCCAGATCCGCTATGTGCGCCTTGGCCATCAGTTCTGCGTGCGCGATAGCCATGCGGCCCTCAGCAGTCTGGAATCCCAGGCTTTTCGTGCCCGCCTCAGCTCGAAGCTGGTGGCCGCTTGAAGGAGCTGCGCAGTCGACCAATGTTCACGCCGATCTGCTCAGCACCCAGCAGGCTGCCCGGTTGCTCCTCCCAGCTGGCGGAGAGCACGCCATAGCTGAGGCCCAGGAGCCCCAACAGAAAAAAGCCCCCTGACGTCACCAGGGTGGCGGCGGGGGGAATGTCCATCAGCCCGCGGCTGACCACCAGATAGCTGACAATGAAACTGGCCATTCCCAACACCGTGGGAATACCCGTGGCGATCGCCACCCTGCGAGCCATGCGGTTGGCCACAGCAGGGGGAATGGCCTGAGGGTTGGGAGGTTTGGAACGACTGCCGCTGGGCTTGCCGGGGCTGGGGGGAATACTGGGAGCAATGCCTCCGCCGCTGCCGGACGGACGTGCGCGCTTCTTCCCCTGCCCTGCCATTTCAGCCGCGGATGCCGAGTTTCTGGATCAGATCGGTGTAGCGCTTCTCGCTGTTGCTGCGCAGGTAGCTGAGCAGACGCTTGCGGCGGCCGATCATTTTCAGCAGGCCCTGACGGGAGGAGAAGTCGTGGATGTTGCCTTGCAGGTGACCACTCAGCTTGCTGATGCGCTCGCTCAGCATCGCCACCTGCACTTCCACAGAACCGGTATCGGTGCCGTGGGTTTGGTGAGCGTTGATCAATTCCTGCTTCTTGGTTGTGTCGAGCGACATGCGCGGCGTCTGGCCCTGACGGTGCAAACAACCAACTTACTGCCCCGTGTGCACCGGGCCCTCACGCCACCTCTCTCGACAGCCAGCGCAGGCTTTCGCGCAGCCAGGCTTCCCCATCACCCCCCAGTTCTGCCCCCTGAATGGCAACGGCCCTGAGGGCGCGGTTGATTTCCAGGGCCTCGTAACCCAGGGCCGCCAGGGTGAGTTGCACCTCCTCGCGCACTCCCTGAGCGAGGGCCTGGCCGCTGGCTGACTCCAACTCCGCTGTGTTCAGGTCGTCAGACGCCAGGAGGGCCAGGCTCTCGCCGTATCGCTCCTGCAGGCGGGTGCGCAGCTCCACCGACAGGCGTTCTGCTGTGCGTTTGCCCACGCCAGGGGCCTGGCAGAGCAGCCGCAGGTCGGCCTGAACGATGGCCCGCACGAGCTCTTCACCGCTCAATTGCCCCAAGAGCCCGAGGGCCATTTGCGGGCCCACCCCGCTAACCGCCACCAATTCGCGGAACAGATCCCGTTCATGACGGGCCTGAAAGCCGTAGAGCGTCCAGCTGTCCTCACGGATCAGCTGATGCACATGCAACGTTGTGGTTTCCCCCAGGCTGCCGAGCTGATCCCAGTGGCGACGCGGGATTTGCACCTCATAGCCCACCCCTGCGCACACGAGCAGCAGGCCGCAACGGTTGTTCTGTTGCCAGCGATCGCTGAGTTCCCCTTGCAGCCAGCCGATCATGGGGAGACGCTATCTGCCGCTCATGCTGCCCGGTCTGACAACCCTGGCCGTTGTTGTTCAACCGCTCCTCAGGCTGGTGCAGCGGGGCTTGGCCCTGTTGCTTCCAGTGGTTCTGGCCTTCAGCCTCAGTGCCTGCGGTACTGCTCAGCCCTCCCAGAAGGTACTGCTCTCAGCCCTGGCGCTCCAGATCGATCTGACTCAGCGTTCGATTGCCGATGCCCTCACCCTGGAGGCGGCGGGCCCTCCCCAGGTCAGCCGCGTTCGCGTGGAGTCGCAGGAGGCCATGACGATTGGCTCCAGCAAGGGGCTCCACCTCCGTGGCCGTTTCGATTGGCGCCTGGCCGGTGATCCGATCCGGGTGGACAGCGCCTTCGATCTCTATCTGCAGCGGGGTGAACGCGGTCAGAGCTGGCGTCTGGCCAGGCCCAGTGGCAGTGGCGACGGCACCAGTCAGGACTGGCTCATTGACCCTCTGCCGCTGAAGGGCGAGACCGTCTGAGGCTCAGCAGGGTCGCCAGCAACACCAGGGTTGCTGCGGTGGCGGTGTCGGGATCGAGGGGCTCCTGGAACCACAGCCAACCCCACAGGGCGGCGAGGGGCACCTGCACATAGCTCATGGCCGTGGCCCTTGCCGCCGGCATCCCCAACAAGCCGTTGGTGATGCCGATCTGTCCCAACTGGGTGAACAACCCCACTCCCACCAGGGCCAGGGCTTCCCAGCCCGTGGGCCAGATCGGATTGGCGATCACCAAGGGCAGCGTGAGCACCAGGCCCACCAGGGGGAAATAGAACACGATCACCAGGGGATGTTCACTGCGCCCGAGGGCTCGCACGCTCACATAGGCACAGGCCGACAGCAGGGCACCGGCTAGGGCCAGCAGCACACCGCTCAAGGGCAGCGCGCTGCCCTGCTGCCCCAGGAGCGCGCTGCCGAGGGGCCCCAATAGGGCAGTCAACTCTGCGGGATTGCTGAGCACCACCACCGCCAGCCATCCGAGAACCGCGGCCCCCATGACCGCAGCTCCCACCTTCTCCCCCAGCAGCAGCCAGGCCAGAACCGCGGTGAACGTGGGCTGCAAATACTGCAAGACGGTCGCTGGCGCGAGGGGCAGCTCCGCCAGGGCGGCGAACACGCAGAACAGGGCGCCCGTGCCGATCACCCCGCGCAACACGAGTAAGCCTTTGCGTGTGCCCCAGGGGTTCAAACCCGCCTGCCGCAGCATCACCACGCTCAACACCAGGCTCACCGCGGAGCGAGCCATCACCACTTCGGCCACCGGCAGTCGCCCGCCGAGGGCCTTGACGCAAACCCCCATCAGGCTGAAGCTCAGCGTGCTGGACAGCATCCACAGGGCAGCCCTGCCATCCTGGAGCGTCACCTGAGACCGGAGCGTGTCAGTCCCCCGCCTCCATCCCCGCACGATCGAGGCCGTTAAGGAACGCGCTGACATCGTCGATGTGGTGGGTGAGCACGTGGTGCTCAAGAAGAAAGGTCGGGAATTCGTCGGGATTTGCCCCTTCCACGACGACAAGTCTCCGTCGATGACGGTGTCTCCGGCCAAGCAGTTCTACTACTGCTTCTCCTGTGGCGCTGGTGGCAATTCGATCAAGTTCCTGATGGAGCTTCAGCGCCAGAGCTTCAGCGATGTGGTGCTGGAGCTGGCGCGGAAATATCAATTGCCCGTGGAGACCCTGGAGGGTCCCCAGCAGGAGCGCCTGCGGCAGCAGCTCTCCCGCCGCGATCAGCTGCACAAGGCCCTCGCCCTTGCGGCCGGTTGGTTCCGAAGCCAGTTGCGAAGCCCCGAGGGATCCGCGGCCTTGCGCTACCTCAAGGACAGTCGAGGTCTGCAGGAATCCACCCTCGAGAGCTTTGGCCTCGGCTATGCCCCGGAACGTTGGGATGGCTTACTGAGCCACCTGCAGCAAGTGGAGGGGCTCGCCCCCGAGCTGTTGGAGGCTGCCGGGCTGGTGGTGCCGCGCCGAGGAGGCGATGGCTTCTACGACCGTTTTCGCCATCGGGTGATGGTGCCGATTGCCGATCGCCAGGGCCGGATCATCGGCTTCGGTGGCCGCAGTCTTGATGGTGGAGAACCCAAATACCTCAACTCCCCGGAAACGGAGGTCTTTGAAAAGGGCAAGCATCTCTTTGGCCTCGACAAAGCGGCCAACGCCATTCGCAAAGACGATCGCGCGGTGGTGGTGGAGGGCTACTTCGACGTGATTGCTCTGCACGCCGCCGGCATCACCAATGCGGTGGCGGCCCTTGGCACGGCCCTCAGCAGTCAGCAGATCACCCAGCTCTGCCGCTGCTGCGATGGCAAGCGTTTGATCCTCAATTTTGATGCCGATGGGGCCGGTGTCCGTGCGGCCCAGCGCGCGATTGGGGAGGTGGAACAGCTCGCCCTGCAGGGGCAGCTTGAGCTGCGGGTGCTCCACCTCCCCAGTGGCAAGGATCCCGATGAATTCCTCAAAGATCACGGCCGCGCTGATTACCGCTCCCTTCTTGATCAGGCACCCCTCTGGCTCGATTGGCAGATCGAGCAGGTGCTCGAGGGCTGCGATCTCTCGAAGGCCGATCAGTTTCAGAAGGCGGTCACCGATCTGGTGGCTCTTCTGGGCAAGTTGCCGGCCAGTGCGGTCCGCTCCCGTTACCTGCAGCAGGTGGCGGAGCGTCTCAGCGGCGGACAGGCCCGGCTGGCCCTACAGCTCGAGGACGACCTGCGTCAGCAGGTCAAGGGGCAGCGCTGGCATGGCCGCTCCCGTCGCTGGGAGCAGCCGGAAGAGGCCGGCCTTCGTGAGCGAGCTGAGGCGGAACTGCTGCGGCTCTATCTCCATTGCCCGGGCCATCGCGGTTTGATCCGGGCTGAATTGCGGCGCCGGGAACTCGACGATTTCGCCATCTCCCATCACCGTCAGCTCTGGGCCTCCATCAGTGCTCTGGAGGAGGACAACCTCGGTGTCGGTCGCCTGGAAGCGATCAACCGTGGTGTTGATCCCGGCTCTGATCTGGCGGATCTCGATTTACCCCGTCTGCTCAGTGACCAGCTGCTGTTGGTGGATTCCGAAGCTCCCTCGGAGCTCCTGGCCCGCCTGACTCCGCTGCTGGAGCCCAGTGATGTGCAGCGACTCTCCCTGCAGAATCCCTCCCTGCAGTTGCGCGGCGCCACCGCAGCCCTGGAGCGTCAGCGCAGCGTGAAGCGCTGCCGTCACCTGTTGAACGCCTGGAGCTCTCAGCGCCTGGAGACCTTGGAGCGCTGCATTGCCCGCCTGCTCGATGACAGCCAGAGCCCGGCCGCTGCGGCATCGGGGGATTCTGGAATTGACATGGAGAGTCGCATTGACAGCATGTTTGCTGATCTCAACCGCGATGCGCTGCGTTTTCAAGACCTCTACTACAACGAACGTAAGCACATTGCGCATCTTGATTCACAACGCCGTGCCAGTTATGAGGAGACCCTCAGCGAAGAAAGTCTCTCCGCGTAGCCCCTCAGGAAGCGTTGCCTGCGCCGTTGCGACGTGGATGTCTCAGAACTTGTTGCTTTGCCCACTTCCCCCCCGGCGCTGTTAGGACGGTTCCATCTCGTTGTGGCTTGCCTCGCTTCCCGTCTGATGCGGCTTGTCCTTTTCGCCCTAGCCATGGCCGCTCCTGCGGCATTTCTGTGTGCGTCGCCGCGGCCGGTTCAGGCCCAGAACATGGTGGATCAGATCGTTTTCAGCAGCTGCGCCAAGGCGATGAAGGCTGATTTTCAGAAGGCCAATAAAACTCCTCCGGAGGGCATGGTGCAGGACACCTGCGGTTGTGTGGTGGATCGCATCAACCTGCGTCATTCGATTGAGCAGGCCAAGCAGTTCTGCACGGCCCAGAGCGTGCAGAAATACGGCCAGATCTGAGCGCCATCAGCGTTCACCCAGCCTGTTTCAGCCCTTGGCCCAGACCAGGGGAAGGTCGCTCAGGCGTGTGGTCGCTGCGTGGGAGAGCTGTTCGCGGCGCATCATCCATGCGGGCTGCAGCCCGCAGGCGGCCCACTGCACAGTGCCTCGGCCATAGCGGTGGTTCAGGCGGTCGATGCTCTGCATCAAGGCCTCCCGGCGCTGCAGGTCTTCACTGCTGAGCTGGCTGAGCAGGTGCCACTGCAGTTGGTTTTCCGGCTGCAGCTCCTGCAGCAGCACGCCGGCCTTGGCAAAGCGTTTGTGGGGCCGGTAGATCCGCGGTACCAACCGCAGGGCGGCCTGCAGCAACACGGCGGTGTCGTTGCTGGCGAGGGTGAGGGTGCTGCTGGCGGCTTGGCTGTAAAACCCCGCACTGAAGGGACTGGTGCGGGCAAACACCGTGAGGCGTCCGGCCCGTTGCCGTTGCCGCCTCAGTTTTTCAGCGGCCCGGCTCACGTAGCTCGCCACCGCCTCGCGCAGCTCCTGTTCGCTGCAGACCGCTCGGCTGAAGCTCCGGCTCACACAGGTTTCCTGTTTGGCGCTTGGACTGTCGTCGAGGGGTAGGCAGCTCACGCCCTGCAGTTCCAGCTGCAGGCGCAGCCCCACCACCCCGGCCTTGGCTTTCAGTTCTCCACTGGCCATGTCCCGCAGCTGGAGTGCGTTGCGGATGCCCCGCATGTGGCACCAGCGGCTCAGACGTCGACCCACGCCCCACACCTCCTCAACGGGGGTGCGTTCGAGCCAGGGATCGTGGTTGCTGTAGCGCGTCAGGTCGAAGACTCCGGCATGGCGGTGATCGCCTTTCGCAGTGTGGTTCGCCAGCTTGGCCAGCACCTTGCTGCTGGCGAGCCCAATGGCAATCGGAAGGCCGAGGTTGTGGCGAATGCGGCTGCGCAGCTCGCTGGCCCAGTCACTCAGGTCGCCATGGCCTGTTCTCGGCAACCGCACGAAGGCCTCGTCGATTGAATACACCTCCAATTCGGAGACGAAGGGCTCGAGACTGCTCATCAGCCGTTGACTCATGTCGCCGTAGAGGGCGTAGTTGGAACTGCGCACTACCACGCCGTGTCGTTCCAGTTGCTCGGCGATCTGGAAGTAGGGCTTGCCCATGCCAATGCCCAGCTGCCGCGCTTCGCTGCTGCGCGACACCACGCAGCCGTCGTTGTTGGAGAGCACCACCACGGGTTTGCCCAGCAACGCTGGATCCAGGGCCTGCTCACAACTGGCGTAGAAGTTGTTGGCATCGATCAGGGCGAGGGCCTCAGCCATGGCGCCCGAGCGGGTGGATCACATGAATGGCGACACCCCAGATCTGCACATCACCGCATTGATGCAGCTCTAAGGCTGGATAGGCGCTGTTGGCAGCCTCCAGCCGCAGCCGGCCCTGATGGCGGACCAGTTGTTTCAGGGTGAAGGCGCCGTCGAGCACGGCCACCACGATCTGGCCGGGCCGGGCTTCGAGGCTGCGGTCCACCACCAGCAGATCACCGTGGTGAATGCCGGCTCCGGTCATCGAGTCTCCGCTGACCCGAAGAAAGAAGGTGCTGCTGGGGTGGCGAATCAGAACCTCATTGAGGTCGATCCCCACATCGATGTAGTCGTCAGCCGGACTGGGAAAGCCAGCGGCCACCGTGTCACTGGCGAGGGGCAGTGGCAGCGGGAGGCGCGGGGCGCGCAGGGGACAAGGGCGTGACTCGGCCGGCCAGTTCATGCCACCAGAGTAGTAGATCTGTACTAAGCCTGCCTGTGTTCAGTCGTCGTCGCCTTCCAGCAGCAGTTGTTGAAAGGCCACGTACAGCTCCTGCTCTTCGTCGTTGCTCGGTTTGCGGCGCTGTTGATTCGGTCGCAACACCTCCTGGCGTGCACGTGCAGGGCTGCTGCCTGCCCCTGCATTGACCTGTGTTTGCAGGGTCTCCAGGTCTTGGCGTTGGGCGCTCTGTCGCTTGCGTTCCTGATCCCGTTCGGCCTGGCGTAGCCGATCCAGCAGGTGAGGCGGGATCGTGCCGTCTTCACTCGCCTTGATCAGTTCGCCGAACAGCGCCTGAGGGTCCGTTTCGGTTTCAACGCGGTGGCGTTTGGCTCCACCTCGATGGCCCTCTGGATCCGTTTGGGTTTCGGGTTTGGGCAGCGGTTTGGGCAGGGTGCGGCCCAGCTGCTGCAGTCGCTCGAGGCTGCGGGCGTCAAAGCTCATCGTGGCGTTCTCCTCAGCTGCACTCCAGCGTGTCCTTGGTGCTGCGACCGGTCACCGGATTGGTGCCACTGGCGCTGGCGCAGAGCGCCTTGAGCACATCACCGCGGAAGGGCACGTTGGTGAAATCAGCCCCGTCAATCAGCACATTGTTGAAGCGGGTGTTGAAGGCGAAGGCGTTCTCCAGCACCGCATTGCGCAGGTCGGTGCCGTCGAGCACCGCTGAGTCGAGGGTGGCGTCGGTGAGGTCGGCCCCGGAGAGATCCGCGTCCTGCAGCTTGGCGCCGAACAGGCTGGCCCCCCGTAGGTCAGAACCATGGAAATCGGCTTCCCGCAGGTTGGTGAGATTGAAGGTGGCCCCCCGCAGGTCGACACCAGCGAAGTCATGGCCGATCAGCACCTGTTTGGCGTAGTCCATAGCCGCCTGGGCCGGCTGCAGCGGCAGCAGCAGCGTGAGGGCCAGGAGGGCGAGCACGCTGCACAGGGCTCGGCTCAAGGAGCGCACCAGGGGTGAGATCGAGCGGCGCATCGTTGCGGCGTAGGGGGTGAGGTAACCCTAGGCAGCATCTGCTCTTGGCATGCCTTGCTACCGCCTGGAGAAGGGTGGTCTTTTACCCTCGCGGAGCTCGTGCCTCCGTTGTCCAGCGTCGAACGCGACCATGCGTCATGGCGAATCCGATCGATCGCGAGACTTTTCTGGCCCGTGCCCGGGCTCGCTTTGGTGAGCGCTACGACTACAGCGAGATCCTCTACAAGAGTTTCAAGACGCCGATCAAGATCCGCTGCAAAGAACATCCGGTGCGCCTGATCTCGATCACCCCAGAACGCCACCTGGTCACGACCGGAGGCTGCAAGTACTGCCTCAGGGCCCTGCGCGGGCAACTTCCAGGCTGAGCCCCGCCGGGAATCCTCAAGGGGTGGATTGAGGCCTGCGGCCATGCGACGAACCCCTCAGCAGCGCGCGGGGCAGTGGGCTGAACAACGGGCCCTGCGCCTGTTGCTCCAGGCCGGTTGGCAAGTGCTGGAACAGCGCTGGGCTTGCCGTTGGGGTGAGATTGATTTGCTTCTCCACAAGCCCCAGCGTTTGCTGCTGGTGGAGGTCAAGGGTCGCCGCCGCCGCGGACCCGATGGCTGGGGGGCGGCCGCTTTGCGGGGCGCCAAGCGCCAGCGTCTGGCCCACAGTCTTGATCTCTGGATCAGTGAGCATCCGGCTTACGGGCACTGCCGCTGGGAATGGGTCTGCGCCCTGGTGCCCTTACCGCCGAGCCGTGCTCCGGTGCGTTGGATCCCTTGGGTTTAAGCGGCCTGGTGATAGGGGCGCTGGTTTTCAGCAGACTCGTGCTGAAGGAGCAATGTGGGAGGTGGCCCTCCTGCATGGTTCATGTCCTTCGCGGCCCATCGCGCTCGTAAACGCTTTGGCCAGCACTGGCTCACGGATCAGTCTGTCTTGCGGCAGATCCTGGAGGCGGCGGAGCTCAACGCCAACGACACGGTTCTGGAGGTGGGGCCGGGGCGTGGAGCCCTCACTGAACAGTTGTTGGCTTCCCCGGCGGCGGCGGTGAGGGCGGTGGAGCTGGATCGGGATCTGGTGGTGGGTTTGCGGGAGCGCTTTGGCGCCGATTCGCGCTTTGAGCTCACAGAGGGGGATGTGCTGGCGGTGGAGTTGCCGGGGGCGAGCACGGTGGTGGCGAACATCCCGTACAACATCACAGGGCCACTGCTGGAGCGCCTGGTGGGTCGCTTGGATCGGCCGGTGGAGCGGCCCTATCGGCGCCTGGTGTTGCTGGTGCAGCAGGAGGTGGGGGAGCGCATTCGCGCCCGTCCCGGCAGCAGCGCCTTTTCCGCGTTGAGTGTGCGGATGCAGCTGTTGGCCCGCTGCAGCACGGTGTGCCCGGTGCCGCCCCGCTGCTTTCAGCCGCCCCCGAAGGTGATGAGTGAAGTGGTGGCCCTCGATCCCCTGCCCGCCGATCAGCGACTGGATCCGGCCCTGGCCAGAACGGTGGAGATGCTGCTGCGCCGCTGTTTTGCGGCCCGCCGCAAGATGCTGCGCAACACCCTCTCAGGTCTGTTGCCAGCAGAGGCTCTTCAGGCTTGGGTCGAGGCGGCGGAGGTCGCCCTGCAGCAAAGACCGCAGGAGGTCTCGCCTGCCCATTGGGTGCGTTTGGCGGCGGGCTTGAATCAGCTCAACGCTTGAGCAATTCCTCCCCCATGGCTGAGCTGCTGGTCAGCGCCCCCGCCAAGATCAACCTGCACCTGGAGGTGCTCGGCCTGCGTTCCGATGGCTTCCACGAGCTGGCGATGGTCATGCAGACCCTCGATCTGGTGGACACGCTGCGCCTCAGGCCCACGGCTGATGGAGCGGTGAGCCTGCGCTGCGATCGCTCCGATCTGCCGACCGACGGCGGCAACCTGATCGTGAAGGCGGCGGAACTCCTCAAGGCCCGGGTGGGCCTGCCGGAGCTGGGGGTGGCGATGGAGCTCAGCAAGCGCATCCCCATCGGTGCGGGGCTGGCGGGCGGCTCCAGCAATGGAGCAGCGGCTCTGGTGGGCCTTAATGCCCTGTGGGGTTGCGGCTTCAGCCGTGATCAGCTGTTGGCGATGGCGGCGGAGCTCGGTTCCGATATGCCCTTCTGCATCGATGGAGGCACCCAGCTTTGCTTTGGCCGGGGCGAGCAGCTGGAGCCGATGCCCCTCGAGCAGCCACCGGCTTTGGCCGTGCTGCTGATCAAGCACCCCGAGGCCAGCGTGTCGACCCCTTGGGCCTACGGGCGCTGCCGCGAGCAGCGGGGCGACTTCTACCTCGAGCAGGAGAGCGACTTCGAACAGCGCCGGCAGCTGCTGCGGCAGGGGCCGTTGCTGGCGGCTCTGCGCGGCGAGCTCAGCCTTCCCGCCATCCGCAATGACCTGCAGCAGGTGGTCGAGCCGGAGGTGGAGAGCGTGCGGGCCGGTTTGGAGCTGCTGCGCCGGGCGCAGGGAGCCGTGGCCGTCGCGATGAGCGGATCGGGCCCGAGCCTGTTTGCCCTCTTCCCCGATCGCAGCCTGGCGGAGCAGGCCCGCGCCGATCTGGCCTCATCGCTGCAGCAGGCTGGCTTTGAGGCCTGGGTCTGCCGCTGCACCGGTTCCGGTGCGACCCTGGTCTGAACGCCCTCAGCAGCGCGCCGTGAGCGAAACCAGTTCGCAGCCGAACTCCAGCCCATCTCCAACAACCGAGCAGGCGACAGGGCAACCGGTGCGGCAGCGCAAGGGGCCGTTGAGCTTTTTGAGCGGTTCGCTCACCAGCTTTGGGATGGGCTGGCTGGCGCTGCAGCTCTCCAGCCGTGTGGTCGGCTACTACGCCGAGCACCCGCCCCACTACGACGCCCGCTTCGCCCAGAGCATTGCCGTGTTCATGAAGACCCTGATCGTGGGCATGAGCTTTTTGGCCACGTTCACCTTCGCCTTCGTGGGCTTGGGTCTGTTTCTGACATTTATCCGCAGCCTCTTACCGGGTTGGAACCAGGCCGAAGAAACCCCCTAGCGTGCGCATACGGGCTGACTTCTCTGCCATGACGGGCCACGACCTGCAGCTGCTGGTGCTGCTGCTTTCGCCAGGAATGCTGTTGTCGGTGCTGTTGTTGGCGACCTTTGCTGCGGGCGGCTGAGATAAGTTGGCCCCACCCCGGTCCAGTGCCGGAACCGCTTTTCAACCGTGGCAGAGACCCTTCTCTTCAACGCCCTGCGAGAGGCCATCGACGAAGAGATGGCTCGCGACCCCCATGTCTGTGTGATGGGTGAGGACGTTGGCCAGTACGGCGGTTCCTACAAAGTCACCAAGGACCTCTACGACAAGTACGGCGAGCTGCGGGTGCTGGATACCCCGATTGCCGAAAACGCCTTCACCGGCATGGCCGTGGGCGCCGCGATGACCGGTCTGAGGCCGATCGTCGAGGGCATGAACATGGGCTTCCTGCTCCTGGCCTTCAACCAGATCTCCAACAACATGGGGATGCTCCGTTACACCAGTGGCGGCAACTTCACCATCCCTGCTGTGGTGCGCGGTCCCGGCGGTGTGGGCCGTCAGCTCGGCGCCGAGCACAGCCAGCGCCTCGAGGCCTACTTCCACGCCGTGCCCGGCATCAAGATCGTGGCGGTCAGCACCCCCACCAATGCCAAGGGCCTGATGAAGGCCGCCATCCGTGACAACAACCCGGTGCTCTTCTTCGAGCATGTACTGCTCTACAACCTCAGCGAGGAGATCCCCAGCGGCGACTACACCTGTGCCCTCGATCAGGCGGATCTGGTGCAGGAGGGCAGCGATGTCACGATCCTGACCTATTCGCGCATGCGCCACCACTGCCTCAAGGCGGTGGAGCAGCTGGAAAAAGACGGCGTGAGCGTGGAGTTGATCGATCTGATCAGCCTCAAGCCCTTCGATATGGAGACGATCTCCCGTTCCATCCGCAAGACCCACAAGGTGCTGGTGGTGGAGGAGTGCATGAAGACCGGAGGCATCGGCGCCGAGCTGATCGCCCTGATCACCGAGCAGTGTTTCGACGATCTCGACTGCCGTCCGGTGCGTCTGTCCTCCCAGGACATTCCGACGCCCTACAACGGCACCCTCGAGAACCTGACGATCATTCAGCCCCATCAAATCGTTGAGGCCGCCAAGGCTCTCAAGGCTGGCCAGGTCTGATGGCGCGTCAACAAGGGTGGCTTGCCCTGATTCTGGCCCTGGCCTTCGCCGCCGCTGCGGTGCTGGCCAGCTTCCCGCTGCAGCTCGGTCTTGATCTGCGCGGCGGTAGCCAGCTCACCCTGCAGGTGATGCCGGTCGGTGCGATCAAACGGGTTCAGAGCGAACAGCTGGAAGCCGTTAAGGATGTGCTCGATCGCCGCATCAATGGTCTCGGGGTGAGTGAGTCCACCCTGCAGACCATCGGCGACGACCAGTTGCTGCTCCAGTTACCGGGTGAGCAGGATCCAAGTCGCGCCGCCAAGGTGCTCGGCACCACTGCGCTGCTGGAGTTCCGTGGCCAGAAGCCGGGCACCGAGCGTGAGATGTCTGGGCTGTTGAAGCTCAAGCGGCAGGCCAAGGATGTGCTCGATCGGCAGAAGGCGGTTGGAACCGAGAAGGCCGGTGAGCCCTCGTTGAAGGCCGAGGAACTGGCCCAGCTGCTGCGGGAGCTCGGTGTCACCGTGCCGGTCGGCAGCAGTGAGAGCGAGCAACTGGAGGCGCTGCTCGCCGAGGTCAACACCAGGATCGTCGCCCTCTACGAACCTGCTGAGCTCACCGGTAAGGACCTCACCGGGGCGGGTCGGCGCCAACAGGACACCGGCAACGCCTGGGATGTCACCCTGAGCTTCAGTACTGAGGGCGGCCGCAAGTTCGCCGCCTTGACCAAGAGCATTGCCGGCACCCCTCAGCTGTTGGGGATCGTGCTGGATGGACGCTCCATCAGCGAAGCCAGCGTGGGCCCCGAGTTCAAGCCCGCGGGGATTAGTGGTGGCGCCGCCAGCATCACGGGCAATTTCACGGCGGAAGAAGCCCGCGATCTGGAGGTGCAACTGCGTGGTGGCTCCCTGCCTCTGCCGGTTCAAGTGATTGAGCAGCGCACCATCGGCGCCACGCTGGGTACCGAGAACGTGCAGCGCAGCCTTCAGGCCGCCCTGTTCGGTCTTGCACTGGTGGCGGTGTTCATGGTGGTGGTCTACCGCCTTCCCGGTGCGGTGGCCGTGGTGGCTTTGGCCCTCTATTCCCTGTTCAACCTGGCGCTTTATGCCCTGATCCCGGTCACCCTGACCCTGCCTGGCATTGCTGGTTTCATTCTTTCGATCGGCATCGCCGTCGATGCCAACGTGCTGATCTTTGAGCGCGTCAAGGAGGAGCTCAGGGGTGGCAATACCCTGATCCGCTCGATTGACTCGGGCTTCTCCCTGGCCTTCTCCTCCATCCTTGATGGCCATGTCACCGGCCTGATCAGCTGCGCCGCCCTGTTCGCCTTGGGAACGGGCCTGATCAAGGGATTCGCGGTCACCCTCGGTCTCGGTCTGCTGTTGAGCCTGTTCACGGCTCTCACCTGCACCCGAAGCCTGCTGCGCCTGTTGATGGGCTACTCCGGCCTGCGGCGCCCCACTTACTTCCTGCCCGCCTCACAACTGCCTGGGGGTGCTGCCTGAATGTCTGTTTCCACTTCCGATCTGAGGCTGGGCTTCCGCATCAGCCGGATTCGCCGCCAGGGCTGGCTGATTTCCGGGTTGGCGGTGTTGCTCAGCGTTGTGGGCATGGCCCTCTGCTGGAGCAATCCCCAGATCGCAGCTCCCCTGCGCCCCGGTCTCGACTTCACCGGCGGAACCCAGATCCAGATTGAGCGCAGTTGCGCCCCAGAATCCTGCAGCGCGCTCAATGCAGAGGCGGTTCAGAAGCAGTTAGACGCCCTGACCTTGCCGGAGAGTGATGGCCAGGCTGCCCCACGCCTCGGCAATGCGGGGGTCCAGGTGTTGGATCGCGGCCGCTCGGTGGATCTGCGCCTGCCTGATCTGGAGCCTGAGCAGACCCAGGTCCTCCTCGAGGGGCTTGAACCGCTGATCGGCAAGGTCAACCCCCAGCAGCTTTCGGTCAACACCATCGGCCCCACCCTCGGCAGCCAGCTGCTCAAGGGCAGCTTGGTGTCACTGCTGGTGAGTTTTGCGGCGATCGCTGTCTACATCAGCTTTCGCTACGACGGCATCTACGCTGGCCTAGCACTGCTCTGCCTGGCCCACGACGTGCTGATCACCTGTGGGGTGTTCGCCTGGCTGGGGCTGCTGCGCGGTATCGAGGTGGATTCTCTCTTCGCTGTTGCTCTGATCACCGTGGCCGGTTACTCGGTGAATGACACCGTGGTGATCTTCGATCGGATTCGTGAGCAAAAACGCGCGTTACAGGGGATGAGCCTCAGCGATCAGGTGGATGTGGCCGTGGATGCCACCCTCACCCGCTCCCTCTACACCTCCCTCACCACCCTGCTGCCGTTGCTTGCCCTATTGCTGTTTGGCGGCGGCAGCCTGTTCTGGTTCGCCGTGGCCCTCACCGTGGGTATTGCCGTGGGCAGCTGGTCGAGCATCGGCATTGCTCCAACCTTGTTGCCCCTGTTGGCACGTCGATGAGATTTCCGATCCGCACGGGCGCCACCGCCGTTGCGGATCGTGGGGTGCCCCTGTTGCTTGCGGTCCTGGCCCTCTGGGATCTGCGCGCAGAGCTGCAACTGCTGGCAGATCACTTCACCTGGACCAGCCTCTCAATGATTCCTTTGCATCACCCGCTGGCGGTCGCGGTGTTGCTGCTGACCCCAGCCCTGCTAAGGCGCTAGAGCCAGCGATCCATGATCTGCTCCACCAGCACCCGCTGGGAAAGCACCTGCAGCACCACCACCAACGGCAACGCCAGCAGGACACCCGGCAATCCCAGGAGTGCCCCAAGGCTCAATTGAGCCATCAGGGCCACGGTGGGGAGCAGGTTCACGGTGCGGCTCAGTAGCAGGGGCGTGAGCAGGAAGGCTTCCCCGTTCTGCAGCACCAGCCGCAGCACGATCACCTGCACGGCCAGGCTCGGGGAGATCAACAGCGCCACCGCCACCGGTAGCAGGGTCGCGAGGGTGGGACCGATTGTGGGCACAAAGGTAAGCAGCCCGCAGATCAGCCCACTCAGCAATGCCAGGGGCACCTTCAGGGCAGCCAGTCCCGCCCAGGTGAGCACAAACACCAAGGCGGCTGAGATGGTCATTCCTGCCAACCAGCCCCCGAGAGCCTGACGACAGTCGCCCATCAACTCTTGAGCCAGCGGACGGAAATGGGCGGGGGTGATCGACAGCAGCAGGCGCTGATGACTGCGGGGGTCAAGGGCCAGCAGCAGCGCCAGCAACGCCATCAACAGCAGCAAGATCGTGCCGCTGGCCGCACCGCCCGCGACCCCCAGTAGTTGACTGCCCAGGGGCTGAAGCCTGTCGAGGGTGAGCAACGGAGCCAGTTGCCGCTCAAGGTTGTTCAGGCCGGCGATGCCGCCGATCAACTCGCTCAGCCGTGTCACCACCGCAGGGATCAGCTGGCTGAGCTGGTTGAGCTGCTCCAGCAGTTCCGGCAACAGGAGCTGTCCCAGCTGCCAACCGAGCACTGCGATCAGCAGAACGACCACCAGCAGCGCCATGGGGCGATTGAGACGCACAATCCGCCGCAGCCAGCTCACGGGCACATCCAGGGCCACAGCCAAGACCACCGCTCCGAAGAGCACCAGCAGCACCCAACGCAGTTCCCAGGCCAGCAGCCCGACCACCACCAGAGAGAGCAGGGCGAGAAGGCTTCGCAGGGTCATGGCAGGGCAGTTCTGGGGCGGCGCCAGCGGTCGAGCACATCACGGATCAGGATTTCCCGCACCAGCACCTGCAGACATACCGCCAGGGGCAGCGCCAGCAGCAGCCCGAGCGGCCCGAATACCACGGTGAACAGGAACTGCGCCATCAGGGTGAGCCCCGGGAGCAACTTGACCTGGTGATGCATCACCGAAGGGGTGATCAGGTAGCTCTCGAGGTGCTGAACCACCACGTAGAGCGCCAAGACACCCAGCGCTTTGTAGGGAGAGTCGAGAAGCGCCACCGATAGAGGGAACACGGTGCTCAAGGTGGGACCCACGTTCGGGATCACATTGAGCAGACCGGCCAGCAGCGCATTGGCGGCCACCAGCTTCACCCCCAGCAGAGACAGGCCAATCCCCGCCAGGACCCCAACGAACAGGGAGCTGATCAACACCCCGGCCATCCAGCTGCTCAAGGCCTCACCGCAGAGCAGCAGCACCTGCCGAAAGCGACGGCGATAGAACGATGGCAGCAGCAGCACCGCCACCTCGCGGTAGGCGATCGGCTGGATCGCGATCATCACGCTCACCGCCAGCACGAACAGCAGCTCCAGCAATCCGCTGCCCAGGTTTCCCGCGATGCCCAACAGCCGAAGCACGCCGGTCGTCGGATCCAGGCCGCCCGTGCCTTGGGAGTGCCAGCTCTGCTGCAGCCATTGCAGGGCTTCCTTGCCGTAGAGCATCTGGGAGCTCTGATCCAGCCCCTGCCGCAGCATCTGGGTCGCCAGCGCGAGCGCTGTTGGGATCTGGCGCAGCAGCTCCTGGAACTGGGAGATGAAGGGTGGCACCACCACAGCCACGGCGACCACCACCAGGCCCAGCAGACCCATCAAGCTGGCCACCAGCGCCAGGGGGCGCTTGCAGCCGAGGCGGGTTTGCACGACGCCAACGAGCGTGCACAGGGCCATGGCCAGCACGACCGCCGCAAACAGCAACAGCAGAACATCTCGGAAGTTCCACAACAGCAGAAGGGCTGCTGCTGTGGCGATCAATCCGAGCCACTGGCCGAATTTCACTGACGTTGCCTGACTCGGGCCTTTTTAGCGGCGTTCAGCCTTCGGCGTCAGTCTCGGCGTTGTCTTCCTTGTTTTGCTCAAAGCCGAGGCCATTGGCTTGGGCGTAGCGCTCGGCAAAGCGCATGAAGCGCTCGAAGTCTTCCGTGGTTTTCCAGGTGTAGGTCGCCTCGAGAGCCGCCGGCTTGCCGTTGACGAATTTGGCGTTCACATCGCGGGTCACCATCTGACCCTCTTCATCGAGCATGTACATGCCGCCGATGTCCGCCATGCTTTCGGGTGAGAGGGCCTGGGGCTGATCGAACACGAAAATCGCCTGGCCGGTGCGCCCATCGCGGGAGCGGGTCATGCGGATGTCGGGAACGACGGGCTCATCGACACCGGGGAAGAACTGGATCGCGGCCATCGCCCGTTCATGGAAAGGATGATCCTAGAGATCCCGTTTCGGCCATCTGAAGGAAGCGCTGGCGGCTGATCAGGTGATCGGCGGCCTCAGCCGCAGACATCTGCCCCAGCTCCTCCTGTCCCAACAAGCCCTGCCGCTGTAACTCGTGGTCGTAGCAGCGGTCGTAGTAATCCAGCATCTGCGCACAAGCGCCGCGCCAGTCGGCGAGGGCGATGGCCTCCAGCGCTGCCTTGGTGCGCTGGGGCCCTAGTCGCCGGGCGATGCGCTGGGTGGCCTCCGCCAAAGCCCCTGGATCCTGACTCCCGTAGACAGCCACCAGCTGGTCAAGGCGTTGCTCAATCGGGCGGCTGATTTCCAGCAACGGTGCTGCTTGCATCTGGCGCCAGAGGCCTGCGGGGATCCGGCAGCGCCCCACCTGGGCACTTTCGGCTTCCAGCCAGATCTCTGGAGCACTCCGAAGCTGACTCAGCTCCGCGGCGATCTTGTTTTCGTAGTGCTCGCTGCTGGGCTGGGGGGGCATGCCCAGGCTGCCGAAGCTGCTGCCGCGGTGGTGCGCCAGCCCCTCGAGATCAATCACGGCCACTCCCCGGCTGCCAAGGGCCTGCAGGAGGTCGGTTTTTCCTGTGCCGGTGCGCCCCCCCAGCAGCCGCAGCGGCCAGGGGTCCTCCATCAGCGCCAGCACCCAGCGGCGGTAGTGCTTGTATCCCCCCTCCAGCAGCACGCTGGGCAGCTCCAGGGTTTCCGCCAGCCAGGCCACACTGGCGGAGCGCATCCCTCCGCGCCAGCAGTGAATCCGTAGGGGGACAGCCGGAGCCTGCTCACTCCACTGACGGAGTTGCTCGCCGAGGCTCGCCAGCTTCGGACCCACATGGCTCAGACCGAGTTGGATCGCGGCTTGTCGGCCCTGCTGCTTGTAGCTCGTTCCCACCTCCGCCCGCTGCTCATCGCTGAATAGCGGCAGGTTTCGGGCACCGGGGATGTGCCCCTGCGCGAACTCAGCCGGTGAGCGCACATCCACCAGCACCCCTTCGCTCTGCAGGAAGGGGTCAATCGCCAGCCGCTCAGCCATGGCCCCATTGCAATGCCTGACATAGTGGGCCAACGCTGCCTCCCTGTCAGGTCAGCCCGTTTCCATGCTTTCCGGACCCCCTGTCACGACCACGGTCAGCGCTGATCAGTTGCTGGAGCGTTTCGTCTCCGCGGCTGCCCGGCAGCGCCGCTCACTGCTGCCCCAGTTGCAGCAGCGCAGCCAGGAGCTGCGCCCACTGATCGCGGATCGCCTGGATCGCTTTGATGCCACCGGAGATGACTGGGCCGCAGGCACCCTGATCCAGCTCCTGGTGTCGCAACCGGACAGCCTCTCTGAAGCCTTTTGGAGTCGCTACCCAGAGGGATGGCTGGCCGTTAGCAGTGCCCAAGGCCTCGACTACGCCCCACTGCAGCGGGCCTTGATCGAGCAGAACTTTGAAGAGGCCGATCGCCTCACCAGTGAGCATCTGCGTGAGCTGGCCGGCTCCGATGCCGTCAAGCGCGGCTACGTCTATTACTCCGAGGTGCCGCCGATGGCGGCCTCCGACCTGGAGGGGCTGGATCGCCTCTGGGTGTGCTTCTCCCAGGCCCGCTTCGGTTTTTCCGTGCAGTTGCGCCTGCTGCGCAGCCTCGGTGGTCGCTGGGATCGACTCTGGCCGCGCATCGGCTGGAAGCAGGCCGGCATCTGGACGCGCTATCCCAAGGCCTTCACCTGGTCTCTGGAGGCTCCGGAAGGGCATCTCCCCCTGGTGAATCAGTTGCGGGGGGTTCGTTTGATGGATGCCCTTCTCTCCCATCCCGGCGTGCAACAACGCGCTGCGAGCTGAAGCCCGACTGCCGCAGCGGCGGTAGTGTCAAACCAACCGCTGTTTCCCCCTCAGGGGTTCCATGGCGCTGCGTTGGGCTGACTACATCACCCCATCCACTCTTCACCTGGCTCCGCTGCTGGAGTTGTTGCTCGAGCCGATCAGCTGCGCGGATCAGCTCGCTGCGCTGCAACTGGGCCTTCAGGAAGTGCTCGTGAATGCTGTGCGCCATGGCAATGGCGGCGATCCGAGCAAGTGTTTGCGGGTGCGGCGCATCCTCACCCCCCATTGGCTGGTCTTTCAGGTGCAAGACGAAGGCTGTGGCGTGCCGATTCAGGTCCGCACCGGGGTGCTGCCTGATCGTCCCGATGCTGTCGGTGGAAGGGGCATCTTCTTGATGCACCAGTGCTTCGAGGATGTGCGCTGGAGTCGCCGCGGCAATCGGGTTCAGGTGGCGGTCCGCCGCGCTGCTTAACGCCCGTGGCTGGGGCAGCCCGGATCGCGCAGGTCCCCTTTCAGCCACCCGAGGGCATGTTCTACCAGCGCAAGCGCCTGCAGGCGTTGCGTTGTGGTCCCAGCGGCAGCCGGGCTGTTGTCTTCATCCAACAGCTGCACGAGTGCAGCACTGAGCTGCTCGGCAGCCCGGCGCTGCGGTTGACCCTTGAGTGCATGCCACTGGTGGTTGCCAATGCTCAACTCTTGATGCAGCTTTCGAGCCAGCTCCTGACTGCCGGCGGGCCACCGCTTGGCGCTCCCTTCGCTGGATGGACTCTGCACTGGACGAATGCCTTGGCGTGGCGCCATCCTGACGCCATGCAGCAGAGACCGCGCTCCCCCTACCAACCGATCCGCTGGCTGCATCAGCTGGCCAACCTGCTGGCCCAGGTGTCGAGAGCTGAGCGCCTCAGCACCCAGGACGACAGTCTCCACGCCCGTCGTTTGCGGCAGCGCATGGCTGCGGCCCAGCGTTTGCTCGACCCGCTTCCCGCTCCGCTGCGTGCTCAACAGCCCCAGGAGCGTTGGTTGTGGCAGTTCCTGCGCTGGGGCGGCGTGGGGGCCTGCGCGGCGTTGTTGTTGCGGCCCTGAGGTTCAGGCCGCCACCTTGATCAGTGAAAGGCTGGCCAGGGGAGGCACCTGTTCGGCAGCAGGCTCTGGGACCGCGGCCACCAGGGCGGCCGGTTCCGGCAGTTCATTGAGGCGCTCGCCGCGAAGCCAGGCCTTGTGCAAAGCGCGGCGTCGCTGGTCTTCGGCGAACACGAGCCGATCGGCTGCCGCGACCGGACTTTCTCCCTGCCGCACGGCACTACGCAAACAGATGCCGAAGCCATGGGCTTCCACCTGAATTTGCCCCTCCATCAACACGGTCTGGAAGGTCCAGCCCGTGAGCCAACGCACTGTGAAGGGGTTGCTCATCACCATCCGCTGTTTGCGCGACCCTATGGGTGATGAAGGCCGTTGGAGCGGTTCTGTCAGGGCTTGGTGGCAGTCCAGACCCGCGTCATCAGATGGGAGCTGGCGCGGATTCCGCTGAAGCCGGCGGCGCTGAGACGGCCGTTGATGTCATCGCCGATGTAGTCGCGGTAATAGGGCTCATGGAAGACCCGTCGGAAGTTGTCCATCGCCACCTCAAATTGAGGCGAGTCAGACAGCTGCACCGAATCGGCGAGCACCAGCACTCCCCCCGGCTCCAGCACGCGGAAACAATCATCCAGAACGGCCTGGCGCGCTTCCGCCGGGAGCTCGTGCATCAGGAACACACAGGTCACCCCTTGCATGCTTCCTTCAGCGAAGGGCATTGCTTCGGCATTGCCCTGCACCAATTGTGGAAGCTCACTGGGCCGTTGGGAGAGCCAGCGGTTGGCTTGACGCAGGTAGGCACTGGAGAGGTCCAGACCCACGAGCTGGGCGTTGGGCAGGGCAGAGCGCAGTTGATGCAGGGTCCGTCCTGTGCCGGTGGCCACATCGAGCACCCGCAGGCTGCTGGCGGGACGATCGGCAAAGGCCCGCAATCCCTGCACCAGGGGCTTGATCACCCGGCGCCGCATCGGATCGGCCGTTCCGTTGAACAGGATCTCCACCTGGAGGTCATAGAGCGATGCCGAGTGATCGCTCAGGTAGCCGTCGGTTTGGTGGTGGAAGTTCTGGAGGTAGTAGTCGGGATAGTTGTCGGTCTCGACATCCCTGGGCAAATCGCGCACATTGCGCTCCGAGCGGCGCGTCCAGGTGCTGGGCATATCCAGCCACACCAAGGGGTAGCGCGCCGCCCAGTCTCCCCAGGGCGCATCGAACAGCAATGCGGTGGGATACAGACCTTCTTCGGCTTCCTGCCAATCCACCTCCATCAAGGCCTTGTGGGAGGCCTGCAGATCCTTCAGCATCTGCGGCGGGATCGGCAGCGTTTTCGGGGCTCCAGCAGGCGCCACTAGTTCCATCAGCCGGGTGCTGATTTCCTTGTGGGCGACACCCACCAGGCTCTTGCCCTGCTGAAGGGCCTCGTAGGCGAGCTTGGTGACGGCGTCAGCCATGGCTGCAGGGCGATGGGCGTGGGGCATCCCATTTCAGCTGATTGCATCGGTCGCTGCGAGTCAGGCTCCACGCCCACTGCTCGGTATCCAGATGAACCTGCATCACGAGTGATGTAGAGACCCGATTATCGGTAGCAACAGCTACAGACTGGTTTCACGAGAGCCTCTCGGACGTGGCGTTTAACCAAGGAGGATGTGATGTCGGATTCCAGAGCCGATGCCAGGCCAGACCTTCGCTTCAGTGACCCCCACTACGTCGCTTGGATGCGTGATCGTCAGCGGGCTGACCGACGCCTGAGTGGTTGGCTGCGTCGCCGGCGTGCTCAACCTGATCTGGCCCACGAAGAGCGTGTGGATTCCCAGACCTTGGTCTGGGCCGAACGGCATGCCCATGAGCAGCGCCTGCACGACAGTGCCATCCAACAGCTCCGCCATCACTGATGGGCACAAAAAAGCCCCGGCATCTGCCGGGGCCTGAGGGACACCACTGGGCCTGAATCAGGCGTCGTAGTACATGGTGAATTCGTGGGGGTGGGGCCGCTGACGCAGCTGCTGCACCTCCTCGTATTTCAGGGCGATCCAGTTGTCGATGAAGTCTTCGGTGAAGACGCCACCGGCCAACAGGTACTCGTGGTCGGCCTTGAGAGCTTCCAGGGATCCGTTCAGTGAGGCGGGCACCGTGGAGATCTTGGCCAGCTCTTCAGCCGACAGTTCGAACAGGTCAACGTCGGTGCCGTCGCCCGGATCGATCTGGTTCTTAATGCCGTCGATGCCGGCCATTAGCATCGCCGCGAAGCCCAGATAGGGGTTGGAGAGGGCATCGCCGGAGCGGAACTCGAGGCGCTTGGCCTTGGGGTTCATGCCGGTGAGCGGGATGCGCACGGCGGCGGAGCGGTTGCCCTGGGAATACACCAGATTCACCGGCGCTTCGAAACCGGGCACCAGGCGCTTGTAGCTGTTGGTGGTGGGGTTGGTGAAGGCCAGGAAGCTGGGGGCGTGCTTCAGCAGACCGCCGATGTACCAGCGGGCGGTCTGCGAGAGGTTGGCGTAGGTGCCTTCACCCCAGAACAGGGGCTGCCCGCCTTTCCAGAGGCTCTGGTGCACGTGCATGCCGCTGCCGTTGTCGGCAAAGATCGGCTTGGGCATAAACGTGGCGGTTTTGCCGTACTTCTTGGCAACGTTGCGCACCACGTACTTGTAGATCATCACGTTGTCGGCCGCGCTGATCAGCTCGGCGAACTTGATGCCGAGTTCGTGCTGGGCAGTGGCCACTTCGTGGTGTTGCTTCTCGATCGGCACGCCCAGGGCACCCATGGTCAGCAGCATTTCGCTGCGCATGTCCTGCAGGGTGTCGTTGGGGGCAACCGGGAAATAGCCCTCCTTCAGCTGGATCTTGTTGGCGAGGTTGCCGCCTTCTTCCACCCGGTCGGTGTTCCAGGGGGCTTCGATCGAATCCACGCTGTAGAAGCTGGAGCCGTTGGCGCTCTTGTAGCGAACGTCGTCGAAGATGAAGAACTCGGGCTCAGGGCCGAAGTAGGCGGTGTCGGCCAGGCCGGTGGAGCCGAGGTAATCGAGAGCCTTCTGGGCGAGCGCGCGGGGGCAGCGGGCGTAGGGCTTGCCGCTGCGGGGCTCCTGAATCGAGCAGATCAGGCTGAGGGTTTTGTGGCTGTAGAAGGGGTCGATCCAGGCGGTGTTGGGGTCGGGCACCATCGCCATGTCCGACTCGTTGATCGCTTTCCAGCCGCGGATCGAGGAGCCGTCAAAGGCCACGCCTTCGCTGAAGGCGGCCTCATCGATCAGGTCCTCACACACAGTGAGGTGCTGCCACTTGCCGTGGAGATCCACGAACTTGAGGTCAATCAGTTCGATGCCCTCGTCCTTGATCTGACGGAGGACGTCCTGGGCGGTTTTGGCCATGACGTGAACGCTTGGAGGCTGAGAGGAAGCCCGCCTGGAACCGGGCTCGCGGGACCGTACGGAGCGGCCAGCCCCTTCCTGTGTATCAGTAGTAACCAAAACGCCGACTGGTGAGGTCTGAATCGCTTGCGTAACCGTTTCTGTCAACTTGATCAGATCCATGCAATCGCAAGGGATCTGGGCGTTTGCAGGTGCTACGTTCCGGCACAGGTGCGTCGATCCTTCACGCCATGCGCGATGCCATCACTGGTCTGATCGGTCGGTACGACCAGCTCGGTCGCTACTTCGATCGTGATGCGGTCGACCGGATTGCCACCTATTTCTCGGAATCTCAGGTGCGCCTCAGCGCCGTTGAGTTGATCAACCGCGACGCCGCCGAGATCGTGCGCGAGGCCAGCCAGCGGCTTTGGCAGTCGGACCCCGAGCTGTTGTTGCCCGGTGGCAACGCTTACACCACCCGTCGCTGGGCCGCCTGCCTGCGCGACATGGATTATTTCCTCCGCTACGCCAGCTATGCCCTGGTGGCCGGTGACAGCACGATCCTGAATGAGCGGGTCCTGAATGGTCTCGACGACACCTACAAGAGCCTTGGGGTGCCCACCGGACCCACCGTCCGCAGCATTGCTCTGATGGCCGATGTGGTCTGCGAAAAGCTGCTCGACTCCGGTGTCGCTGCGAACGACGCCATCAACAGCGTGGTGCGTGCGCCCTTTGATCACCTCTGCCGCGGCCTTGCCGACACCAACGTGCGCGCCCGCTGATCGCATTTCTGCGACTGCGTAGTCTCCTTTCACCCAGCCCCCAACCAGGCCTTGGCTCCCTCCTCAGCGACCGTGTCCGATCGCCATCGGCTCTCCCTAGCTCCGATCGACACGCCTGAGCGCCTGCTCTTGGGCCCGGGCCCTTCGAATGCCCACCCCACGGTTCTCGAGGCCTTGAGTCGATCGCCGATTGGGCACCTCGATCCCCTGTATGTCGCCCTCATGGGTGAAGTTCAGGAACTGCTGCGCTACACCTGGCAGACCGATAACCGCCTCACCCTGCCGATGAGTGGCACGGGCTCGGCTGCCATGGAAGCCACCATCGCCAACGTGGTGGAGCCGGGTGACACTGTTCTCGTCGCGGTGAAGGGCTACTTCGGCCTGCGCCTTCAGGACATGGCCGGTCGCTACCGCGCCAACGTTCAAACCATTGAGAAGCCCTGGGGCGAAGCCTTCAGCCTTGAGGAAATCGAAGCGGGTCTGAAGCAGCACAAGCCCAAGGTTCTTGCGATTGTGCACGCCGAAACGTCAACGGGCGTCTGTCAGCCGATGGAGGGCATCGGTGACCTCTGCCGTCAGCACGATTGCCTTTTGCTGCTCGACACCGTCACCTCCCTTGGCGCGGTTCCCCTGTTCCTTGACGACTGGAAGGTCGACCTGGCCTACAGCTGCAGCCAGAAGGGATTGAGCTGCCCCCCTGGCCTTGGTCCCTTCTCCATGGGTCCCCGTGCCGAGGCCAAACTGATGGCCCGCAGCGGCAAGGTTCCCAACTGGTATCTCGATGTGAGCCTGCTGAATCAGTATTGGGGCAGTGACCGGGTGTATCACCACACCGCCCCGGTGAACATGAATTTCGGCATGCGCGAAGCCCTGCGCTTGATCGCTGAAGAGGGTCTCGAGAATGTTTGGGCCCGCCACCGCCGCAATGCCGAGCGCCTCTGGAGTGGTCTTGAGCGGCTTGGCCTTGAGCTGCACGTGCCCAGTGAACTGCGCTTGCCCACCCTCACCACCGTGCGGATTCCTGATGGTGTGGATGGCAAGGCCTTCACCCTCCATCTGTTGAACAAACACGGCATCGAGGTGGGCGGCGGCCTTGGCGCTCTCGCCGGAAAGGTCTGGCGGATTGGCCTGATGGGTTACAACAGCCGCGAGGAGAACGTGGATCTCCTGCTCAACCTTCTTGAGCAGGAGCTGCCAGCCTTCCGCTCTTCAGCGCCTGCTGTTGCTGCCGCCGTCGCCTGAACCACAGCTCCAGCTGTTGGCTGCAGGCCTCTGCCAACACACCACCCACCACCGCCATCTGGTGGTGGGCGCTGGGGTCTGTGGCGAGATTCAGGCAGCCCCCCAGAGCGCCTCGCTTGCTGTCAGATGCTCCGAACACCACCCGGCCCACCCTGGCCTGAACCAGGGCTCCGGCGCACATCGGGCATGGTTCCAGGGTCACCAGCAGGGTGCAGTCGTTCATGCGCCAGTCACCCCGAAGCCGAGCCGCCTGCTCCAACGCCATCAGTTCCGCATGTCCCAGGGGTTTTTGCTCCCGCTGCCGTTGGTTGCTCCCCCAGCCCACCGCATGACCTTGCTCATCCAGAACCACTGCGGCCACAGGCACCTCACCACGCTCGCCCGCTCTTGCCGCCAGCCGCAGAAGCCGGCCCATCCACAGGTTCAGCAGATCGTCGCTGAGCAAGAGCATTGGATTCAGGCGGGCGCAGCAGCGCTGACTGAACAATGCCATTGGCCCGGTGGGCACGCCCACGCGGGACAATGAGAGCTGTTCTTCCCGGGTCATTGGCTCACGCTCCTCAGCCAGAGCCACAGCGCGCGTTGCCGTGCTTCCCTGACCCGCTTGGTGTCGATCCCCAGCTGGCCGCGTTTCTCCAGCAGGCCGTCGATCAGCTGTGCCAATGGTGGGGCAGTTCAGCGGAGCGCTCGCCGCTGCCCCTGATGAGCGTTCTGCCTCAGGTGGCTCCCCTGGCCGAGGGCTTGCCGCTGCACTCCCTCCTCGATGACCTGCAGCTGGTCATGGATGGGGCCTACAACCCGGTGCATCCAGGAGCACTGGCCCATCTAGACCCCCCTCCCCTGACCGCCTCGGTGGCGGCGGATCTGATCTGCGCTGGCCTCAACAACAATCTGCTGGCTGAAGAGCTCTCCCCCAGCCTCTCCCGCCTGGAACGCAGCCTGACCGCCTGGATGGCGGAATCCCTGGGTCTTGGAGACGGATCCGGCGGTGTAGCCGCCAGTGGTGGCAGCCTCAGCAACCTGATGGCTCTCGTGGTGGCCCGCCGCAGCACTGGCTTGGACTGCCGTCAGGACCTGCGGGTGTTCTGCAGCGCCGATGCCCACGTCTCGGTGGCCAAAGCCCTCGCTGTGATGGGGCTTCCTGCTGATGTGCTGCACTGCATCGGTGTTGATGCAGCGGGCTGCCTCGATGGCGACGCCCTCAGCGTTGCGTTCTCCCAGGCCAAGGCCGCTGGACTGCCGGTGATGGCGGTCGTCGCCACGGCGGGGACCACTGTGCGCGGTGCCATCGATCCGATTGCTTCTATCGCTTCGCTCTGCCGAGAACACGGCAGCTGGCTGCACGTGGATGGGGCGATCGGTGCGGTGTTTGCGCTCAGCGCCTCCCACCGCGCCTTGGTGCCTGATCTCGATCAAGCCGATTCGCTCACCGTGAATCCCCAGAAGCTGTTGGGCATCACCAAAACCTCCTCCCTGTTGCTGCTCAAGCAACCCCAGCTGCTCTCGCAGTGTTTTGGAACTGGATTGCCCTATATGGAGCCCAGTTGGGCCGAGGCCCACGGCGGTGAATGCGGCCTGCAGGGTACCCGTCCTGCCGAGGTGCTCAAGCTCTGGTTGGGACTGCGCCAGCTGGGGGAGCAGGGCATCGCGCAGTTGCTCAGTTCAGCGATTGAGCGCCGCAGCCATCTCCAGAGCTTGCTGGAGCCCCTATCTCTCACCCTGCGCACCGGACCTTTGCATTTGTTGGCCTTCACCCCCCGGGGCTTGACACCAGAGGCGGCAGAGCGCTGGTCACTGCGCACCCGCCAACGTCTCCTGGAGAGTCAGCTGATGCTCTCCCGCCCCCTCTACGGCGGCCGGCATCACCTCAAGGCGGTGATGGGCAACCCCCACACCGGTCTGAGCGAGCTGCAACGTCTGGCCGCGGTGGTGAGCCGATCCCTCGAGGAGAGCGCGGATGCCTGATCCCTCCGTGCGCGGCCGCTGGGTGGCCATCGTGACGGGAGCCATCTCCATTGCCATCGCAGTGGCCTACCTGGCTCTGATCACCGTGCTCGATCTGCGGGGACCCTTGCAGCCCCCACCACCGGAAGCCCTGGGCCTCAGCGTCCCGGCGGACGCGGCGGCAACTGCCCCTGCTTCTGCTGCTGTTTCAGCGGTTCCACCACACGGCTGAGGGCCGCCGCCAGGAACTCCTTCAAGGCCGACTCCCGACGGTTCAGGTCGTATTGACGCTGAACCACATCCTGGATTCCGCCATCACCCCAATCCTGATCCTGCTGGAAGTAGGTGATGAAGCTGCGGCCGGCGACGCGGGTGAGCCATCCAGCTCCAATCGCCTGGACGGCTCGACTCACCAGCAGTGCGGGCAGATTCAGGCTCAAGGCAGCCCCGATCACGCTTAGGCCACCCTTGATCACACCGAGGCTGGCCAACGTGCGGCCCACCGACACGGCCAGATCCTGGGCGGATTGACGGGAGAGGCTGACCCCATAGATCCGTCCAATCTCCACCACCATCTGGGCATTGACCGCGGCCGCTCCCAGCAGGTCCACCACCGGCAGGGGCGTGGCCACCAGCACTCCGGCGCTGATCCAGCTATAGCGATCCACCACCGTTTCGGCGTCGGATTGGCGCTGATCGCTGAGTAGACGTCGACCGGCGTCGCTGAGACGCCGGCTCTGCAGGAGGATGTTGTCGGCGATGAGCTCCTCTCCATCGCTGTGGAGCACCTGAGCGATGCGCCGTAACAGGGCATCGATTTCCGGCGCTGGCTGCAGGGGTTTTCCGCCTGGCATCGGTACCGATTGAGGGGCCGCACTGGCAGCGAGCACATCCTCCGCAGCGATGCGACCCTGGCTGCGGCGCCGCAGCAGCTCCAGCAGACGTCGCTCTTCCTGCTCGCCGCGCAGATCGCACTTGTTGAGCACCAGCAGCAGGCGCTTCCCCAAGCCCGCCAGGGCGTTGAACACCTCCGCTTCCGCTGCCCTCAGATCCCCATCAACCACCAGCAGCAGCAGATCGGCATTGGCCGCTTGATCGCGAGCCAGTTGTTCGCGGCGCTGACCCTCGGCCCCCGCTTCGAGGATGCCTGGGGTGTCGACCAGTCTCAAGCCGCGGTTGAGGTTGCGCAGCCGCAACCGGTAGCTGGTCGTGGTGGCGGTGGATCCCATTGCTGCCCCCACCTCACCCACGACATCTTTCAACAGGGCACGGATCAGAGAGGTCTTACCGGCTGAGCCCGTGCCGAAGACCACCACCACCAGGTCCCCCCGTTCCAGTTCTTCAGCCACCCTCTGCCGTTCTTGACGTAAGGCCTCCCGCTGCACGTCATCGCGGATCCGCTCCAACAGAGCATCGATGGCTTCCAGATTCTTCTGCGCAGCCTCCTGGCGGTTGCCTGGAGGCTCGGAGTCTGTTGCGCTGCTTGGGCGCTTACCTGTCCAGTCACCGCGACGCCAGGCCATCAGCCAGGGCCAGGCCACACGCGCCAGCAATAGCGCTGCGCCACCGAACAACAGCAGGGTCACTGGGCCCACCAGCCAGCTCGGCAGCAGATAGCTCAACTGCCACAGCAGATTGTTGATCGCCTGCAGCACCGCGGTGATCACCACCAGGAGCAGCAGAGCAGCGCCCAACCAGAGCCAGAGCCGACCAGGGGGTTTCAAAGCAGCGGGCGGCGAGTGGAGAGCAGGTTGCTTGGATGATCTCGCGGCAGAGCCTCAGCGCAATGGCCTGATCCGCTCCTGTAGCAGGTCGAAGGCCAGACAGAGCACGGCCAGGTTGATCGCCACATCCGCCACGTTGAACACCGGAAAGCTGACCGGCACGAACTCCAGAAAGTCGACCACGCTGCCCAGTCGCCAGCGGTCGAGTCCATTGCCGATGGCTCCGCCCAGGAGCAGTCCCAGGCCGATCCACTGCAGGCGCCGGAGGGGGCCGCTGGTCTGAATCCAGAACACAAGGCCTGCAGCCACCGCCAGGCTCACCAGCCCCAGCAACAGAGCGTTGCCCTCCATCAGGCTGAAGGCGGCTCCGGTGTTGAACACGAGCCGTAGCTGAACCAGGCCCGGCAGTAGAGGCCTGACACCGGATCCGCTGAGCTGGGCCAGGGCCCAGGCCTTACTCCATTGATCCAGCAGCACCAGGGCGATGGCCACCAGGTAACTCGGTGCCATCAGCGCTCGATCATCAGCAGACGTCTCGCCGGAAGGGCGAGCACGGCCACACCACAGCAGAGCACCAGTTGCGGCAGCAGGGGGAGCAGGCTGTAGCTGAGGATCAGCTGCGGCAGTTCTCCACCCCAGCGACGCACCAGGCCCCCCAGCAGCAGGTTGGCCAGCCCACACCCCTGCAGCACCAGTAGACCCAGAATGCAGCTGCCCGCCAGGCTGAGCAGGTCGTCCATGCCCGGTTGCCGCGCCAGCCGACCGGTCAGCCACGCCGCCGGCAGGAACCCGGCGATGTAGCCGAAGCCTGGATCCAGCAAGTAGCTCAGTCCGCCACCGCCCTGGAACACCGGCAGTTGAAACAGCCCGATGCTGATGTAGGCCACACCGGCCAGCATCGCCGCCCGGGGACCGCAGACCAGAGCGGTGAACAACAGCGCCGGCACCTGCAGGGTCGGCAGAGCCAGGGTTTCAAAGCCGGCGGAGCCAAACCAGGGCCAGCCGCCTTGGATTAGGCCGCCGCAGATCATCAGGAGCAATCCGGCAAGGGCACCACTCCAGTTGGCTAGGGCGCGCACGGCTCGCTTCGCAGTGCGACCATCCTGCAGGAGAGATCTCACACCGCAACCCTGTTTGGTCGGTTTCTTCTGCTGCCATGTCCCCTGCGATCACCGTCGGAACGCGCGTGCGCCTCAAGGACCAGCCGACCTACCTGAAAACCGCTGACGCCATGTCGATGCTGCGTCCGCCCGATCTGGTGGATGTCACCGATGTGGGGCAGGTGGTCGCACTTCTGGCCCTCGAGCAGGTCGCCGTTCGCTTCCGCCGCGGCAGTTTCCTCTTTGACAGCAGTCAGCTGATCGCCTTAGACGATGCGCTCAGCGACTGACGAGCTCAGCGGTTGAGTGGGTGGGTAGACCACACCGCTTCAGCCGCCGCGATCGCGCTAGCGGGACCACAGAGGCTCAAGCTCGGCTGCGAGAGCAGTTTCACGGCAGCGGCGTGCAGATCGTGAGGAGTGAGTTCTGCCGCCTCTCTCAGGCTGCGATCGGCGAAATCAAAAGGCAGGCCGTGGCCGAGCACCAGAGCGTGCCGATCCGCAAGTTGACTGCCGGTCTGCCGCCCCAGGGCTTCCTGCCCACGGAACTTCGCCAGAGCGAGTGCCATTTCGTCAGCGCTGAGGGGCGTCTCCAGCAGACGCATCCATTCATTGAGCAGCTCGTCGCAGGCTTCGCGCGCGCGATCACTGGAGCTGGAGAGATGAAACACGAAGGGGGCATCCCCCAGTCGCGCGGGGTAATGCACGCCGACGTCGTAGGCCAGACCGTGCTCTTCGCGCAGGGCGATGAACAGCCGGCTCGACATGCCGATCCCCAGATGGCAATGCAGCAGCCGTAGGGCCAGCGCCTCGCGGGTGCCGAGGGGAGTGGTGGTGGTGCCCAGCATCATCACCAGCTGCTCGGTGTCGTCGCGGCTGGAGCGCAGGGAGGATTGCTTGAGGCCCTTCGGACCTGGGGCGCGAGGCGGGGCCGAACAGAGCCAACGCTGTTGCTCGACCCCCTCAAGCAGCAACCCGTTGACCGCGTGCGGGATACGGCCGGCCAGCACCATCACGGCGCCCATTTGGCCCAGTTGGTGGGCCTGCTGCTGCAGTTGCTCCGCACCGATCCGCTCGAGATCGGACTCCACCCCGAGGGGATCGTGGCCGTAGGCCCCCGCGCCGTACAGCTGATGGCGCAGCTGGTCATGGGCCACCTGAAACGGGTCTTCCTTCTGGCGTTGGAGGGTCTGCAGATTCAGTTGTCGCTCCAGAGCGATCTGGTCTTCCACGAGCCATGGAGTGGAGACCATCTGCAGCAGCAGGGGCAGCAGCAGCGGGGCATCCTCGCTGGCGCATTTCAGGCTGAGCAGGGTGCCGTCTTCCGAGGCTTCGCAGCGCAGCCCGGCGCCACGACCTTCGACCAGATCAGCGAGGGCATCGCCGCTGAGGGCCCCGCACCCTCGGCTGAGAACCCCCGCCAAGAGCTGGGCTGCTCCCCGTTGGCCGCTGGGATCGGCGCTGCTGCCACCGCGCAGCCAGAGCTTGGCGGAGAGAATCTCGGGTCCCGGGCGCTGGATCAGCCAGAGGGGACAGCCCCCCTCGAGCTCGCGCTGTTCCACTGCTGCGTGACTCACGCCGGCACGGCCTCCAGGCAGAAGGCACGCTCGGGGCTCAGCGCGGGGATCAGATCACGGGCGAGGCGCTTCACATCCCACTCCTCGAGCCAGTCGAGCGGTGCCTGAAGGTTGTGGTGCCGTCCCCAAAGGGTGCTGTTGCCCACCATCGCGGCCACACCCCCTGGAGCCTCCAGGCTGAAGCGATAGCCATTGCCCACGAGCCGCTTCGCCCGCTCCAGTTCAGCGTTGCTGGGGTCAACGTCTTGCAGCTCCCGCAGAACGCTGTCCACCTCGCGCCGCACCGCGGGCAGCTGGTCTGGATCGCAGACCGCTTCGAGCAGCACCAGGCAGCCCGACTCGAGCACGTTGAGGTCGAGATCGATGCTTTCCACCAGGCGCAGCTGTTCCCGCAGCCGCTCCACTAGGCGACTGCGGCGTCCCTCCGCCAACAAAGTTGTAAGCAGATCACCGCCAAGCACTGTCTTTTGATCAGCGGCGCCGGGAAGTGGCCAGGCCATCAGCAGCCGGGCGGCCTCCAGGCGGGGTAGTTCCATCCGATGTTCGCCGGCTTGGAACGTGAGCGGCTGAGGCTCTCCGCCGGCTTCGGCGGGTCGGAGCTGCGCCAGGGGGGAGTGCTCCAGCTGCTCCTGAATCGCCAGGCTTGCCAACGGACCCGCGATCGAGAGGCAGCAGCGATCGGAGCGGTAGCTGCGCTGATGGAAGGCGCCCATGCTCTGCGGGCTGTGATCCATCAGGGCTTGCCTACTGCCGAGGATGGGCCTGCCATAGGCGTGGTCGCCGCAGCTCCGCTGGAGCAACTGCTGGAACGCCACCTCTTCCGGTTGGTCTTCGCTCTGGGCCAGCTCCTCGAGCACCACCTGCCGCTCCAGGCTGAAGTCATCGGGATCGAGGCGCGGCTGCAGCACCAGATCCAGCAGCAGGGCCAGGGATTCACTGGCCGCCGCCGCAGGCACGAGCACGTGATAGTGCACATCGTCGAAGCCCGTGGCGGCGTTGCTATTGCCCCCGAGTGCCTCGATGCGGAGGTCGAATTCCCCGGCCTCCAGCTGTTGGCTGCCTTTGAACACCATGTGTTCCAGGAAATGGGCCAGACCCGATTCCCCCGCGCCTTCCTCTCCACTACCCGCTCGGCACCAGAAATCCAGGCAGACCACTGGGGCATCCGGAAGATCCAGTTGCACCACCGTGGCTCCGTTGGACAGCTGGGCTCGCTGCGGCTCCGGCAACGAGGCAGTGATCAATCCGGGCAACGGGTTCGCAGCTCGCTTGTCTCGCCATTCTGCTGGCAGGATCGACCGCATGCCTTGCCCGCGTCACCGATGAGCTCTGCAGCGCTGGGAATCCATCCCCTTGTCGATGCTCTCGCCGACCGTATTCGTCAGCAGTGGGCCACGCTGCCGGAGCTCCAGCCCCTGGAGGTGGATCCGGAACTGGAAGCGATCAGCGGCAGCCTGGATGGGGAGGATCTGTTCATCCGCAACGAGCTCCGCTGCTGCCGCGGCCTGCGCAAGCTCCATCTGGAAACCGCCCGCTTCGGTGCCGGTTTGCAGATTCTGCATTGCGTGTTCTTCCCCGATCCCCGTTTCGACCTGCCGGTGTTCGGGGCCGATATCGTCGCCGGCCGCGGGGTGGTGTCTGCCGCGATTGTCGATCTCTCTCCGGTTACCGGCAAGCTGCCGTCGCCGGTGGTGCGTCGCCTGGAGGCGTTGAGCCAACGCCAGTTCTCCCAGGAGCGGGAGTTGCCGGAATGGGGAACGATTTTTTCCCCCTATGTGCGCTTTGTGCGCCCGGCTGATGCCGAGGAGGAGCAGGCGTTCATCGCCGTGGTGAGCGACTTTCTCTCCGTGTTGGCGGAGTGCTGCCGTGAGGCTGAGCCTCAGCCCATCGACCACCCCGATACGGTGAGGCGTCATCAGGGTCAGCTCTCCTATTGCCAGCAACAAAAGCGCAACGACAAGACCCGGCGGGTGCTCGAAAAGGCCTTCAATCCCGAGTGGGCCGATCGCTACATCGAGGACTTGCTCTTCGACGATCCCCTTCCGTTGGGCTGATGCTGGAGGCCCTTCAGCGCAGGCCCTGGCTCACTGCAGGTGGTGCTCTTGTGCTGCTGGCCGCTTTGATTGCTGGGGTTCGCTCCCTTCAGAAGCCAGCACCCAAGGTGGTGGCTCCGGTGGTCCAACCACGGATTGAAGCGGTCTCTGCCCTCGGCAATCTGCAGCCTGCAGGGGATGTGCGGCGTTTGGCGGCCCCCATGGGGGCCATGGGCGGTAGCCCCCGGATCAGCAGCCTCTTGGTGCAGGAAGGGGAGCGTGTCCGCCGCGGTCAGCTGCTCGCCAGCTTTGACAACCGTCCTGGCCTCCTGGCTGATCTGGCGGCGTTGAGTGCCCGGATCGACAGCCTGCAGGTGCAGATCCGTCTGGGGCGTCGTGAGGTGGAGCGCTACCAGAACGCTGCCAGTTCAGGTGCCGCCGCCATGGTCGTGCTTGAGGAGAAAAAGGATGACCTGGCGAAACTGAATGGCCAACTGCGGGAGGCCCTGGCGCAGCGCAAGGGTCTGCAGGTGGATCTCAACGACAGTGAGCTGAGGGCCCCCAGCGATGGGTTGGTGCTCAAGATCCATAGCCGCGTTGGTGAACGGCCCGGCAATGACGGTGTTCTTGAGTTGGGTGCCGGTGATCAGATCGAGGCCGTGGCGGAGGTCTACGAGACTGATATCAATCGCGTGAAGCTCGGTCAGGCCGTCACGTTGGTGAGTGAGAACGGCGGCTTCCGTGGTTCCCTTCAGGCCCGTGTGATCCGGATCTCACCGCAGGTGCGCCAGCGCGCTGTGCTCTCCACCGATCCCACCGGCGATGCGGATGCGCGGGTGGTGGAAGTTCGCCTGGCCCTGGATCCCGCCGATGCGCGTCGGGTGGCGAGCCTCACTGGCCTCAAAATCATTGCCCGATTCCAGCCGTGAGCCTGCACGGGCGTCTGACGCGCTGGTGGCAAACACGGCGCATCCCGTTAGCGCTGTTGCTGTTGACGCGCCAACCGGTGCGGCTGGCGGTGGCGCTCGCGGGCATCAGCTTCGCTGGAATCCTGATGTTCATGCAGCTGGGGTTCCGCGATGGCCTGTTTGATGCCAGCGTCACCATCCACCGGCTCTTTGATGCGGATCTGGTGCTGATCAGCCCGCGCTCCACCAGCTCGGTGAGCATGGCGGGCTTCCCCAAACGGCGCCTCGTGCAGGCGATGGCGGCCCCCGAGGTGGAGGGCATTACGCCGGTGCACTGGAATCTGCTGCTCTGGCGTAACCCCGAAACCCGCGGCACCCGCTCGATCCTCACCCTCGGCTTTGAGCCCAACGACCCGCTGTTCACCGATCCGAGCCTGGCGCCGAAGGCGCGGTTGCTGACCCAGAAGGGGCGGGTGCTGTTCGATGAGCAGTCGCGTCCCGAGTTCGGCCCAGTGGCCCCGTGGTTTAAGGCCGGCCGCACCGTGGAGAGTGAGATTGCCGGCAAGCGCGTGCGGGTGGCTGGGTTGGTGGGCCTGGGCACGTCCTTCGGCGCCGACGGCAATCTGCTCACCAGCTCCGAAACCTTCCTCGAGCTGCTGCCAAACACGCCCCCCGGCAGCATCGAAGTGGGTCTGATCCGCCTGAAGCCAGGTAGTGATCCAGCCGTGGTGGCCAAGCGGCTTCAGGCGCAGCTGCCCAGTGATGTGACCGTGCTCACCAAGCAGGGCTTCATCGATTTCGAGCAGAACTACTGGCGCACCAGCACCTCCATCGGCTTCATCTTCACGTTGGGGGCCGCCATGGGCTTCGTGGTGGGCTGCGTGATCGTTTACCAGGTGCTCTATTCCGATGTGAGTGACCACCTGCCCGAATACGCCACCTTGATGGCCATGGGCTATCGGCTGCTCAGCCTGCTAGGGGTCGTGGCCCGTGAGGGCCTGCTGCTGGCAGCCTTTGGCTACCTCCCGGCCTATGCCGCGGGTCAGGGTCTCTACTGGCTGGTGCGCAGCGCCACCCAGCTCCCAGTGTTTATGGACACCACTCGCGCTGTGACCGTGTTCAGCATGATTCTGGTGATGTGCATGGCCTCGGCCGCTCTGGCCATGCGTCGCCTGGCGGATGCGGATCCGGCGGAGATCTTCTAGACACCATGGCTGCCCCTGCTGCGATTGAGCTCAAGAACTTGTCCCACTGGTATGGGGTGGGTTCGATGCGCCGTCAGGTGCTGCAGGGGGTCAACCTGCAGGTGGCGGCGGGCGAGGTGGTGCTGCTCACCGGTCCTTCGGGCTGCGGCAAGACCACGCTGTTGACCCTGGTGGGAGCCCTGCGTCAGGTGCAACAGGGTTCGGTTCAGGTGCTGGGCCAGCAGTTGGCCGATGCCAGTCGGGGCGAGCGACAACGCCTGCGCCGCTCGATCGGCATGATTTTTCAAGGCCACAACCTGCTGCGCTGCCTCACCGCTGAGCAAAACGTGCAGATGGGCTCGGATCTGCTCCCCGGGATGAGCTATCGCGCCCGACGTGATCAGGCGCGCGAATGGCTGCGCTCTGTGGGCTTGGGCGATGAACTGCACAAGTTGCCCCACGACCTCTCGGGCGGTCAGAAACAGAGGGTGGCGATTGCCCGTGCCCTAGCGGCCCATCCGCGTTTGCTGCTGGCGGATGAACCAACGGCTGCGCTCGACTCCCAGACCGGCCGTGAAGTGGTGGAACTGTTGCGCAGGCTGGCGCGCGAACAGGGTTGTGCGGTGTTGATGGTCACCCATGACCCGCGCATCCTTGATATTGCAGATCGCCTGGTGCGTATGGAAGATGGGCACCTGATGGAGGCCGAACGCCCCACCATTGCGGCAACCCCCTGAGGTCCATTCAGTAGGGTGGATGTTCTCTCCCAAGATTCAGCCGTTTCGATGGCCAAACGCCGCAACCTCAAGAAGGAAAAGCAAGAGCGCAACCGCGCCTACGCCCGCAAGTTCAAGAAGCGCAAGCTCCGCAACGACGGCCGTGGTGAGGGCGCTGGTAACGGCGTGACCGGAACCGCCAACAACGGTGGCGCCGCCGACTGAAGATCAGCTGATCAGGCATCACTCTGGGGATCCCTCGGGATCCCCCTTTTTTTGACCATTCCTTCGGATCCGTCGTCCTGTCGACCTGGCCATGTTCCTCAGCGTCGTCATCCCCACCTACAACCGTCTGCCGATCCTTGAGAAGTGCCTCACGGCCCTCGAGCGGCAACGGCTCGAGGCTCCGATCACGAACTACGAAGTGGTGGTGGTGGATGACGGCTCCACCGATGACACGGTGAATTGGCTGCTGCGACAGAGTGCCGCGTTCCCCCATGTGCGCCTGATTCAGCAAGACCACGGCGGTCCGGCGGAGGGGCGGAATCGGGGCGTGGAGCATGCCCGCGGCGATGTCGTCGTGTTCATTGATAGCGATCTCGTTGTTACCGAGGACTTTCTGCTCCGTCACGCCCAACAGTTGGAGCAGACCTGGAGACAACGGGGGGATCGGCTCTGCTTCACCTACGGCGCGGTGATCAATACGGCCAACTTTGAGGACCCCACCAGTGAGCCCCACAAGCTGAGGGATCTCTCCTGGGCCTATTTCGCCACCGGCAATGTGGCCATCGATCGCCAGGTCTTGGAACGCAGCGGTTTGTTTGATACACGCTTTCGCTTGTATGGCTGGGAGGACCTGGAGTTGGGTGAGCGCCTGCGTCAGATGGGCGTGGTTCTGGTGCGCTGCCCCGAGGCCGTCGGCTACCACTGGCACCCTCCCCTGAGCCTCGACCAGGTGCCCCGATTGATTGCGGTGGAAGGGGAGAGGGCAAAGATGGGCTTGGTTTTCTACCGCAAACACCCCACGCGCCGGGTGCGGTTCATCATTCAATTCACCCTGTTGCATCGCCTCCTCTGGGAGCTGCTCACCTTGGGTGGACTCCTCAATGAGCGCAGCCTGAAACCGCTGCTGGCCTGGCTGATTCGCCAGGGCAAGCCCGGCCTGGCGATGGAACTGCTGCGCCTGCCGCTGAATCGCATCGGCGTGCGAGCCCTCTACGCCGAGGCCCATGCCGCAGGCCTGCGCTGAGCGACAGCCCGTTTGTTAGTGTCAGCAGGCACTTTCACCCCGCACACCTGCGTGTTTCGGGTGATTGCTCCAGCCACTTCAGGCCCTCGGCCTGGCGGGCTGGCGTGATCCCTGGCAGGTGGAGGCGAACCCGAAACCCAACTCAACCATGGCTGTTGTCACCCTCGCCGAAATGATGGAGGCGGGCGCCCACTTTGGGCACCAAACCCGTCGTTGGAACCCCAAGATGTCGCGCTACATCTATTGCGCGCGCAACGGTGTTCACATCATTGACCTCGTGCAAACCGCGGTTTGCATGAACAACGCCTACAAATGGGTCCGCAGTGCCGCCCGCAGCGGCAAGCGCTTCCTGTTCGTCGGCACCAAGAAGCAGGCCTCCGAGGTGATTGCCCTCGAAGCCACCCGTTGCGGCGCTGCCTACGTGAACCAGCGTTGGCTGGGCGGCATGCTGACCAACTGGACCACCATGCGTGCCCGGATTGATCGCCTAAAGGATCTGGAGCGCATGGAGTCTTCCGGTGCCATCGCGATGCGCCCCAAGAAGGAAGCAGCTGTGCTGCGCCGCGAACTGGAGCGCCTGCAGAAATATCTGGGCGGTCTGAAGAACATGCGCCGCCTGCCCGATGTGGTGGTGCTGGTGGATCAGCGCCGTGAAACCAACGCTGTGCTCGAGGCCCGCAAGCTCGATATCCCTCTGGTGTCGATGCTGGACACCAACTGCGATCCCGATCTGTGCGACGTGCCCATCCCCTGCAACGACGACGCCGTTCGTTCCGTGCAGCTGGTGCTTGGACGTCTTGCTGATGCCATCAACGAAGGTCGCCACGGCTCCAACGAGCAAGGCGCCTATGACGACGGCCAGGCCTGATCGTTTCTGATCCAACCCGTCAGTGGTGAGAGCTTTCCTGCGGGGAAGCTCTTCGGTGTTGCTGACGACTGTGCTTTGAACCCACCGTTTCCCCTCACATTCCCATGGCTGAGATTTCCGCCAAGCTCGTCAAAGAACTGCGCGACATGACCGGCGCAGGCATGATGGATTGCAAGAAAGCCCTGGCTGAGACCAGTGGCGACAAGGACAAAGCCGTGGAGTGGCTGCGTCAGAAGGGCATCGCCTCCGCCGAGAAGAAGTCGGGCCGCGCCGCAGCTGAAGGTGCCATCGGCAGCTACATCCACACCGGTGCCCGCGTGGGCGTTCTGGTGGAAGTGAACTGCGAAACCGACTTCGTTGCCCGCGGCGAGATCTTCCAGGATCTCGTTCGCAACGTGGCGATGCAGGTGGCGGCTTGCCCCAACGTCGACTACGTGCGCGTTGAAGACATCCCTGCTGAGGTCGCCGATCGCGAAAAGCAGATCGAAATGGGTCGCGACGACCTCGCTGGCAAGAAAGAGGAGATGAAGGAGAAGATCGTGGCTGGCCGTATTGGCAAGCGTCTCAAGGAGATGGCGCTGCTCGATCAGCCCTACATCAAAGACAGCGGCATGTCCGTTGACGAGCTCGTGAAGCAGATCTCCGGCAAGGTCGGTGAGAACATTCAGGTGCGTCGCTTCGTGCGCTTCAACCTGGGTGAAGGCATCGAGATCGAGAAGATGGACTTCGCTGCTGAAGTCGCCGCCATGCAGGCCGCCTGATTCCGAGTCACTCCTTGGATCCCAACGCCCGGTCCCTGGACGACGCCCAGCGTCAGCTCCTCGTGTTGCTGCAGCAGCAAGAGGAGCTCAGCCCGGCTCTCTATCGCGACCTGGCTCTTTACCTCCAAGTTCTCCGCGACGGCCTGTTGCACAGCGTGCAGCAGGCCTGTTTTCATCTGGCCACCCAGGTGGTTCCCGAGCGTTACAACCAGCTCCCTGCTCAACGGCGCCAAGCCTTTCAGCAGCGCCTGCGCCAGTTGGTGGGCCGCTGCTCCTCCTTGCTCACGATCGAGCAATTGATGGCTCTGGCGGCCCAGCAGCAGCGTCGCGACCAACGCCGGCAGCTCAAGAGGCAGCAGGAGCTTCTCAGTGCCTTAATCGAAAGAGCAGAAGCCTCTGAAGACAGACCTGCCCCGATGGATCCCGAGCCCGCGCCGCCGGCCCCTGTGGGATCGGTGAGCCTGAGTCTGGATCTGCCCTTGGCCGCCGATTTTTTTGACAACGGAGTACCCGGTCTGAGCGCTCCCCGCCCGACGCGGGAGCCGGACCCCACCCCGGAGGCTGAAGGGCGAGGTTCGGAGCTGTCGTTGATGCAAGGCCTGTTTGAACTGGCGTCGCAGGGCCTCTCCGCCGATGCCCCCTCTGCGGAGGCCGAGCGCGACGGATCCGAGAGCGCCGATGGCGATGGGGATGAGAGTGAGGAGATCAGCGATTGGAGCGCTCCATTTCAGCCGGAGGTCACGGCCGCCCAGATTCCCCGTGACCCCCTGCTGCAGGTGCGCTGGTGGGCCCATTTCGATCGAGCCCTGCGCTTCCGCCTGCGCAATCTCTCCCATGCGGTGAATGTGGAGATGATGCGGCTGGGCCTTGCCCAGGGTCTCCTTCCCGTGAGCTTGTTGGATGCGGCGCTTCAAGCCCGCGTCGAGGCGCTGCCCGCCCCCGCGAACCTGCTGCGTCTGGCTCTGCCGATCAGCCTGTCCCCGGCTCCCCCTGAGGCGGTTCCCCCAACGGAGGTGCTCACGCTGTTGCTGCGCTGCAGCGATCTGGAGTTTGAGCAGCCCAAGCTGCGCACCTGTCGCCAGCGCCTTGAGCAGAGGAGGCGCGCATTGCGCACAATGGCCAAGCGCTACCGCACCTGGCAGCGCCGGGTCAGCGCCCTTGAAGCTGAGCAGCAGTGGTTCCAGGACAGCTCTCCACACCCGAACCCAGCGGCGGACCGCAGCTAGCGGTTCAGGCGTGGATGCGTCCGCTGCAGCAGGCGCTGCAGCTGGAAGCCGATCGCGGCTTCGGTGATCTTCAGGGGCGGCGCGAGCAGTTCAGCACCTATCTCGCTCGTGAACTCGCTGCGCCACCCTCCGGTCTGGATGCAAGGCGTAGTGCGGCTTTGCTGGAGTTGGCGCAGTGCTTCGCGACTTACTCCGACCAACCGCCCTCCCGCCGACAAGGCCTGGTGCGCCGCACCAGACAGTTCCTGCACGAACTGCAGCGCGCCCTTCAACCGCCCTCCCCGGTCGGCCCGCCACGGCTCAGGTTGATCGAGAACGCTTCTGCAACCACTGCGGCGGGTCGTGCGGCGGGTAGTGCGGCGGCTACCGCGATCAGGCCCGACACCCCTCTGGCCCAGATCCGTGGCATCGGACCCAAGAGTGCAGAGCGGCTGGCGGCCCTCGACCTCTGGGTTGCCCGGGATCTCGTTCGCTATTACCCCCGCGACTATCTCGA